>DASZQT010000229.1:0-20305 GCA_035549515.1 Pseudolabrys sp.
CTCCCCTGCGGGAATCACGGAGAGGCGCTTATAAAGGAAGAAGCGGCCCTCGCCAACCCACGAAGCCGATAAAGGCGCGGCCTGCTCCGCGGCCTGTCCGCCGACCGGGCGGGAATCCGGCTCGGGTGTCAGCCGCGGTCCCTGAACCGGTTGGTGATCGGATAGCGGCGGTCGCGGCCGAAATTCTTCTTGGTGATCTTCACGCCGGGCGCCGCCTGCCGGCGCTTGTATTCGGCGATGTGGAGCAAGCGCTCGACCCGCATCACCGTCTCGCGCTCGAAGCCGGCCGCCACGATCGAAGCAATCGGCTCCTCGCGCTCGACCAGCCGCTCGAGGATGGCATCGAGCACCGCGTAAGGCGGCAGCGAGTCCTCGTCCTTCTGGTTCTCGCGCAATTCCGCGGTCGGCGGCCGCGTGATGATGTTTTCCGGAATGACGCGGCCATCGGGGCCCATGGCGCCTTCCGGCTTCCACGTATTGCGCAGATGCGCCAAGCGGAACACCTCGGTCTTGTAGAGGTCCTTCACCGGATTGAAGCCGCCATTCATGTCGCCGTAGAGCGTCGCATAACCGACCGACATTTCCGATTTGTTGCCGGTCGTCACCACCATCAAATTGAACTTGTTCGACACCGCCATCAGGATGGTGCCGCGCGCGCGCGCCTGCAAATTCTCCTCGGTGACATCACGCGGCAGTCCGCCGAACAAGGGCGAAAGCGCGGCCTCGAAGCCTTCGACCGCCGGCTTTATCGGCAGCGTCTCGTAATGCACGCCGAGTGCCTGCGCGCAGGCGGCGGCATCGTTGAGCGATTCCTGCGAGGTGTATTTGTAGGGCAGCATCAGGCAGCGCACGCGCGCCGCGCCCAGCGCGTCGACCGCCAGCGCCGCGACAAGCGCGGAATCGACGCCGCCCGACAGGCCGAGCACCACGCCGGCAAAGCCGTTCTTGTTGACATAATCGCGCAAGCCCAGCACGCAGGCGGCGTAATCGGCGCGGTCGGCCTCCGCACTCGTAACCATGGGGCCGCCGTCGCAATGCCAGGTACTGCCGCGCCGCATCCATTGCGTGGTGACGATCGCTTCCTCGAAGGCCGGAAGCTGGAACGCCAGCGAGCAATCCGCATTCAGCCCGAACGAGACGCCATCGAATACGAGTTCATCCTGGCCGCCCACCTGGTTCACATAAACCATCGGCAGGCCCTGCTCGGTGACGCGCGCCACCGAAATATTGAGCCGCACGTCGCTCTTGTTGCGCCAATAGGGCGAGCCGTTCGGCACCACCAGCAGTTCCGCGCCGGTCTCGGCCAGGCACTCGACCACCTCCGCGCCCCAGATGTCCTCGCAGATCGGCAGGCCCAAGCGCACGCCGCGGAAATTCACCGGACCGGGCATCGGCCCGGGCACAAACACGCGCTTTTCGTCGAACACGCCGTAGTTCGGCAGATCGACCTTGTAACGCAGCGCCCGGATGGCGCCGCCCTCGAGCAATGCCACCGCGTTAAACAGCCTGCCATCCTCGACCCAGGGCGAGCCAACCAGCAGGGCCGGACCGGGTGCTTCGGTCTCGCGCGCCAGCGTCTCGATGGCCGCGCGGCAGGCGGCCTGGAAGGCCGGCTTGAGAACGAGGTCTTCCGGCGGATAGCCGGCGATGAATAGTTCGGGGAAGATGACGAGATCGGCGCCCTGTGCCGCCGCCTCGACACGGGCGCGGCGCACCTTCTCGGCATTGCCGGCGACGTCGCCCACGGTCGGGTTGAGCTGGGCAACGGCGATGGCGAGTCTATCGGCGGGGCGGGCGTTCATGGACGTTGATGTAACGCCTGGCGCTGCGGACGGCAATTCGCGCCGGCCTCTCTTCTCCCCTCCCCCCGCGAGCTCTTGCGAGTGGTGGGGAGGGGTCGGGGGTGGGGGGATGTGAAAAGGCGGTCAATGAAGACGCCCGCCACCCGACACGTCGCCTTCGCTACGCTTAGGCGACGCGCCACCCTCCCCACCGCTTCGCGGGGGGAGGGATAAAGATGGCTACAACCCCGCCGCGGTCGGCAGAGGCTCCGCACTCGCCGTGCGCTCCTTCTTGAGCAACTCGGCCAAGAGGAAGGCGAGATCGATCGCCTGCTCGGCATTCAGCCGCGGATCGCAAACCGTGTGATAACGGTCGTTGAGATCGGCATCGGTGATCGCGCGCGCGCCGCCGGTGCATTCGGTGACGTTCTGCCCGGTCATCTCCAGATGCACGCCGCCGGCATAGCTGCCTTCGGCCTGATGCACCTCGAAGAAGCTCTTCACTTCCTTCAGGATCAAATCGAACGGCCGCGTCTTGTAGCCGCTGGCCGAGCTGATGGTGTTGCCGTGCATGGGATCGCACGACCAGACCACCACCTTGCCCTCGCGTTCCACCGCGCGGATGAGCGCGGGCAGATGATCGCCGACCTTGTCGGCGCCGAAGCGGCCGATCAGCGTGAGGCGGCCGGCTTCGTTGTCGGGGTTTAGCAGGTCGATCAGCCGCAACAGATCGTCCGGCTTGAGCGAGGGACCGCATTTCAAGCCCAGCGGGTTCTTCACGCCGCGCGCATATTCGATGTGCGCGTGATCGTATTGCCGCGTGCGGTCGCCGATCCACAGCATGTGGCCCGACGTGGCGTACCAGTCGCCCGTGGTCGAATCGATGCGGGTGAGCGCTTCCTCGAAGCCGAGCAGCAGCGCCTCGTGGCTCGTATAGAACTCGGTGGTGCGCAGCTCGGGGTGATCCTCAAGGTCGAGGCCGCAGGCCTGCATGAAGCCGAGCGCTTCCGAGATGCGGTCCGACAGTTCGACATAGCGGCGCGACTGCGGACTATCCTTGACGAAGCCGAGCATCCACTGCCGCACGCTGGCCAGGTTGGCGTAGCCGCCCTGCGCGAAGGCGCGCAGCAGATTGAGCGTCGCCGCCGACTGGCGATAGGCCTCGACCTGCCGGCGCGGATCGGGCATGCGCGCTTCCGGCGTGAAGGCGATGTCGTTGATGATGTCGCCGCGATAGCTCGGCAATTCGATGCCATTGCGCTTCTCGACCGGCGAGGAGCGCGGCTTGGCGAACTGCCCCGCAATGCGGCCGACCTTCACCACCGGCGAAGCGGCGGCATAAGTGAGCACCACCGCCATCTGCAGGAACATGCGGAAGAAGTCGCGGATGTTGTTGGCGCCGTGCTCGGCGAAGCTCTCGGCACAATCCCCGCCCTGGAGCAGGAAAGCCTGCCCCTGCGCGACGCGCGCGAGCCGCTTCTTCAGCGCCCGCGCCTCGCCTGCGAATACCAGCGGCGGGAAGGTCGCAAGCTGCTTCTCGGTATCGGCCAGAACCTGCCGGTCCGGATAGTCCGGGACCTGCTGGATCGGCTTCCTGCGCCAGCTATCGGGCGTCCAACGCTCAGACATCGCGAAATACTCCAACGACTTGGGCCGCCTTATACACGAGAGGGCACCGGGAGGGCCAGAACTAAGGAAAACAGTGGTTTGGGGCCTGTCCCGGGCGCAGCGCAGCATGCAGTGCTGAGGTGCAGACCCGGGACCGTTACAGATTCGGAGCATGGAACGGCCCCGGCTCTGCGGCGCAGCGTTACACATTGCGTCAAAGACGCGCGTGAACGCGCTTATGCTGCACCGCGTCCGGGACCCCGCCCTATTCCGCCGCCTGGCGCACGTAGCTCGCCGCCTTTTCGCGCATGGTCACGAGTTCCTCGGCCGCGGTCGGATGCACCGCCATGGTGGCGTCGAAATCGGCCTTGGTCGCCCCCATTTTCACCGCCACGCCAATCACCTGGATCAGTTCGCCAGCGTCGGGACCGACCACGTGGCAGCCCACCACCCGATCGGTCAGACCGTCGACCAGGAGCTTCATGAACACCCGGGTCTGCCGCCCGGACAGCGTCGCCTTCATCGGCCGGAACGTGGCCTTGTAGACGTCGACCTTCGCAAGTTGTTCGCGCGCCTGCGCTTCGGTGAGCCCGATGACGCCGACCTCCGGCTCGGAGAACACCGCGGTCGGCACATCGGCGTGATCGACCCGCGTCGGCTTGCCGCCATAGACCGTGTCGGCGAAGGCGTGGCCCTCGCGGATCGCGACCGGCGTGAGATTGACGCGGTTGGTGACGTCGCCGACGGCATAGACGCTCGGCACCGCCGTGCGCGAATATTCGTCGACCTCGATGCCGCCGTGCTCGTGGATCTTGCAGCCGAGATTCTCGATGCCGAGGCCCATGACATTGGGCCGCCGACCGATCGCGAACATCACCTTGTCGGCCGCGATCGTCGTGTTGTCGGACAGATGCGTGACGTACTCGTCGTCCGTCTTCTCGATCGCCGTCACCGTGTGCCCGCACAACACCTTGATGCCGCGCGCGCGCATCTCGTTGCGCAGATGCTCGCGCACATCGTCGTCGAAACCGCGCAAAATGTTCTCGCCGCGATAGACCAGCGTGACCTCGCTGCCGAGGCCGTTGAAGATCGTGGCAAACTCAACCGCGATATAGCCGCCGCCCTGGATCACGATGCGCTTGGGCATTTCGGGCAGATGCAGCGCCTCATTGGAGGAAATGACGTGCTCGAGGCCCGGGATTTTCGGCCCGTAATGCGGCCAGGCGCCGGTCGCGATCAGGATGGTCTTGGCGCTTACGCGCGCGCCGGACGACAACAGCCGCACCGTGTGGGCATCCTCGATCACCGCGCGCGACTTGACGATCTCGACCTTCCAGCGCTCCAGCGTCGCCGTGTAGGCTGATTCCAGCCGCGCGATCTCGCGGTCCTTGTTGGCGATCAGCGTCCGCCAATCGAATTTCGGCTCGCCGACCGTCCAGCCGAAGCCGGCGGCATCCTCAAATTCGTCGGCAAAACGCGACGCATAAACGAGCAGCTTCTTCGGCACGCAGCCGCGGATCACGCAAGTGCCGCCGACGCGGAATTCCTCCGCGATCATCACGCGCGCGCCGTAGCTCGAGGCGATGCGCGCGGCGCGCACGCCGCCCGAGCCCGCTCCGATCACAAAAAGGTCGACGTCATAATCCGCCATGCCGGTGATGCCAAAACCGCCGCCGCCGGAATAGCCTCCGGCGGCAAGGCGCTACATGGCGTGTCCCTTCTTCTTCAATTCGTCGCGCATCTTGGCGACCACTTCATCCGACAACTTGTTGGCCCAGTTCTGCGCGAACTTCATGCTGTTGTCGATCACGTCCGGCTGCACCTTGATCATTTTCTGCCCGGCCGGCGACTTGTAGAACGCAACCATGTCCTTGAGCTCCTGCTCGGTGAAGGCGGTCGCATAGTACAGCGCAACCTGGTCCTTGACCTCGCTTAGCCGCGGCTCCAGTTCGGTACGCATCTTGGTCGCGATCTCGTTGAGATCCTTGGCGAGCCCGGGGTCCTGCTGCAGATAAAGCACCTTGGCCTGCTCGATCACCCCGGCGACCAGCGGATTGAAAAGCTGCGTCGCATCGGTCACCGCGATCAGTTCCTTGGCCGCGGCAACAGCGCCCGGTGTGGGCTTGGGTTGCGCATACACCATCGGTGTAGCGGCGAGCGCGAGAACGACGGCCGCCAACCGAGCGACGCGGATACCGGCCTTGATGCAGTTCATCGTAGTTTGCTCCGTCTGGCTTTGGGCCCTAGCGCTCGACAATCCTGACGCCGTCCGGCGAGGCCAGAATGGCCAGGTGCGCGAGATCGATGAAAAGACCATGCTCCATCACCCCCGGGACGTCCGCCAGCGCATGCGCCATGGCGCGCGGGTCGTCAATCGACCCCAGCGCCGCATCGACGATCCAGTGGCCGCCATCCGTGACGAAAGCATGGCCGTCCCTGCCCCGCCGCAGCGTCATTTCGCCGGGCGCCTGCATGGCGGCAACCGCCTTTTCCACAGCCCGGCGTGTCGCTTCGGCCCCGAAAGGCGCCACTTCGACCGGCAGCGGAAATTGCCCGAGCCGGGCCACCCATTTGCTCTCGTCCGCGATCACAATCATGCGTGCGGAGGCGCCCGCCACGATTTTTTCGCGCAGCAGCGCGCCGCCGCCGCCCTTGATCAACGCCAATTCGGGCCCGATCTCGTCGGCCCCGTCCACCGTCAGATCGAGCTCGGGCGTCTCATCGAGCGTGGTCAGCGCAATGCCGCAACGGCGCGCATCCGCCGCCGTCGCCTCCGAAGTCGGCACCGCCACAATGTCGAGCCCGTTGCGCACGCGCTCGCCCAACAGCTCGACGAAATGCCGCGCGGTCGAGCCGGTGCCGAGCCCCAGCCGCATGCCCGGGCGCACGAACTCGACGGCACGAGCGGCGGCGGCTCGTTTCAGGGCATCGGCGTTCATAAAGACCGTTTTGGGGACCGTTTTGGGACCGTTGGCGGATCGGCTGTCTTGCTTTGCGGAAATTGGGCTTTCCGCCTATCTAGCCCCCTTCGCGCGGCCTGAATAGCCGAAAATCGCCGGTCGCCGGCGCGCCGCCTGATGGGTCTTGCATCATTCACGCATCAAGGTTAGCAGCACAGGCCATGTCCGCTCCCACTCTCGTCTTCGATCTCGACGGCACCCTCATCGACACCGCGCCCGATCTCATCGACACCCTCAACGTGGTGTTCGCGCGCGAAGGCATGCCGGCGGTGCCCTACGACGAGGCGCGCAATATGATCGGCGGCGGCGCGCGCGCCATGATCCAGCGCGGCCTTGAGGCCGAGGGTCGCGTGCTGGCGCCCGAAGAGGTCGAGCGGATGTTCGCCGATTTCCTCGTGCATTACAGCGCGCATATCGCCGATCGCTCGCGCCCCTTTCCCGGACTCGTTGACGCGCTCGACACGCTGAGCGCGCAAGGTCATCGGCTGGCGGTGTGCACCAACAAACTCGAACGGCTGTCGCTGCTGCTGCTCAATGCGCTCGATCTCGCCACACGCTTCAGCGCGATCTGCGGACAGGACACTTTCGGCATGCAGAAGCCCGACCCGGAAGTGCTCCGCCGCACCATCGCGGCGGCCGGCGGCGATCCGCGCCACGCCATCATGATCGGCGATTCAAATACCGACATCCGCACCGCGCGCGCGGCCGGCATTCCGGTGATCGCCGTCGACTTCGGCTACAGCGAACGGCCGGTGGCGGAGTTCGGACCCGACCGCGTCATCGCTCATTACGCGCAATTGCCGGCGATGATCGCCGCGATAATCGCGACGCCTCGCTAAGGTACGCGCGAGCGGTATAACAATATGGTTAACGACATTAACGTTAACGAGCGCGCTAAATGTTGCGCGCTGATGACGGGTTCCCTATTCTGATGGCGGGTGGGCGACAATCTGTCGCTCGATCGAGTGGACGGGTTAGAACAATGATGTATCGAGTGATCGCGATCGTCGGCAGCGCATTGGCACTGGCGGCGTGCACGTCGTCGAGTTCTGACTTTATGAATCTCGACGCTTTCAAGCCGGCCCCCGCAATGGACAGTGTCCAGTTCGAGTCGGATCCGCCGGGCGCCGATGCCAAGGTCTCAAACGGACAGACCTGCCGCACGCCTTGCGCGCTCGCGCTGCCGACCGCCGCGCCGCTGACGGTTACCTTCACGCTCAACGGCTATCAGCCCGAGACCGAAACGCTCGATGTGATCCAGAATACCGGCGCGCCGCCGAACCTGCGGCCCAATCCGGTGTCGGTCGCGCTCACCGTGGCGCCGCCCCCGGCCAAGCCCGCGAAGAAGCCGGCCAAGAAGCGTCCAGCGGCCAAGAAGCCCGCCGCCAAGCCGAAACCGAAGACCGCGGCCAAGCCGGCGGCCAGGAAACCGGCCGCGCCGGCCCCGGCCCCGGCAAGCGAACCGGCGCCCGCCCCCGCTCCGATGCCGGCCGAACCGCCGCCGCAGCAGGCGCCCTCGCCCTGGCCGACCGCTCCGGCGCCGCAGCAGCAATAAGCGCTGCACGAAGAGTTGAACGCTAAGAACGGCCCGCGAAACCTTTCGCGGGCCGTTTTTTTTCGCGCACAACCGTCGCGCTGGACGCGGTAGCCATTCTCGGCAACAATTCATATATGTGACGGCGATACCCGCTCGCTTGCGAACGACGGGAAAAACGGCCGCCGCGCGGGACGAAACGATGACATCGATAGACACCATGTCCGCGTTCGAGATCGATCGCTCCAACGGATCGATCGGCACGCATCCGCGCGCGCTGATCGACCCGTTCGCGCGCGCGATCACCTATCTGCGCGTTTCGGTGACCGATCGCTGCGATTTCCGCTGCGTCTATTGCATGTCCGAGCACATGACGTTCCTGCCCAAGGCCGATCTGCTCAGCCTGGAGGAACTCGACCGCCTGTGCAGCGCCTTCGTGGCCAAGGGTGTGAGCAAGCTGCGCCTGACCGGCGGCGAGCCGCTGGTACGGCGCGGAATCATGACGCTGGTGTCCTCGCTGTCGCGCCATCTCAAAAGCGGCGCGCTCAAGGAACTGACGCTGACGACCAATGGTTCGCAACTTGCGAAATACGCCACTGAGCTCAAGGCGCATGGCGTCGAGCGCATTAACGTGTCGCTCGACACGTTAGACCCCGACAAGTTCCGCGCCATCACGCGCTGGGGCGAGCTCGACAAGGTCATCGCCGGCATCGACGCCGCGCAGGCAGCCGGCCTCAAGATCAAGATCAACGCGGTGGCGCTCAAAGGCGTCAACGAGGACGAGCTCGCGGACCTCATGGCCTGGGCGCACGGCCGCGGCATGGATCTCACGGTGATCGAGGTGATGCCGCTCGGCGACATCGAGGAATCGCGGCTCGACCAATATCTGCCCCTGTCGCTGGTGCGCGCGCGGCTGTCCGAACGCTACACGATCGAGGATATCGACTACCGCACCGGCGGCCCGGCGCGCTATGTGCGCGTCAAGGAAACCGGCGGCCGGCTCGGCTTCATCACACCGCTCACCCATAACTTCTGCGAGTCATGCAACCGCGTGCGTATCACCTGCACCGGCACGCTGTTCATGTGCCTGGGCCAGGAGGACGCCGCCGATCTGCGCGCGCCGCTGCGGGCATCCGAGAGCGACGCGCCGCTTGACGCCGCCATCGAGGCGGCCATCGCGCGCAAGCCGAAGGGGCACGATTTCGTTATCGACCGCCGCCGTCACCGCCCGGCGCTCTCACGCCACATGAGCGTGACGGGGGGGTAGGTTCTGATCGCGTCAGCCCGTAGTCCGTAGGGTGGGTTAGCGCCGAAGGCGCGTAACCCTCCAATTGAGCGTTGCGCAGGCATGGATCGGATGGTGGGTTACGGCGCGTGCCGCGCCTAACCCACCCTACGGGGCGTCGGTCCCGCCTTTTGGGTTCCTCTCGCTCGCAGTAAAGGTAAAATGCAAGCCTCAAAGGTCCGCAACGCGAGTATATCAAGGGCGTATGCCGTCCTGTTTTTCGCGGTCGGAGCCACTGTGCTGCCAGTACCTGCTCTGGCACAGGGCAAAGCCGGCTGTCAGCGCGAAACAATTTCCGTATTAACGTCGCCTGATGATACGTGGGTCGCGTTGGTGCAAGAAGACGTGTGTAGCGACGGCTTTTTTGTGACCACCATAACTGACACAATTCAACTCACGCGTCGTGATGCCACCGGTGTGATTCAGCTAGCTACGCATCCTGACAAACCCAAGCACGAGAACGATGTGTTCGCTCTCGATGAGCACGGAGATCCTGAAAATCGGCCTCTCACGCGCTGGCTGTCGCCGACCAAATTACAGGTCACGGTGCCGAACAAATCCCTTATAGGCTTGCATAAGACGAGCTATGAGGGGATCGAAATTGTAGTGAAATACGAGCCTGATGATCCCGTCGAAAGGCAGCGGTGGCTGAAGTCGCTCGGGCTAGCGCCCAATTGATTCCGACGTTTAGATCATTGTGAACACGGGATTGCCGGCATGACCGCAAAGGAATTCCAAAAGGAGCTGAATGCCTATCGGCAGCACGTTCTGCGTGAGGCAACAGCGTGTAAGGACCCGTACCTTGCGCTTGAGCGATTGCATGGTCTCTACGAGCGGTCTAACGCTCAGGAGCGCGCCCAAGCGGATATTGTTTTTGCTGAATGGGCTTTGTCCGACGATTACGTCGTGCGTGCATATGCGTTGAATTTGATACACGATCTCCGGATTGCATCGGCAGCGGATTCACTGCGCACACTGGAAATCCGACTGTCGTCTGCCACTGGAGCGATTGCGCACGACGAACGCGACCACATTCGTCAGATTCTGCGCGATATTGCAGGTTGCAGTGGCAGCCCGTAATCCGTAGGGTGGGTTGGCGCCGAAGGCGCGTAACCTACCGATGGAGTTCTGTGCGGGCATCGATCGGATGGTGGTTACGGCGCGTGCCGCGCCTAACCCACCCTACGGGCTCTCGCGCCACATGAGCGTGACGGGGGGGTAGTCACCGCCCGGCGCGAACGGTGGCCGGACCAGCCTAAACGCGCAGTCTTCAGTGCGTGGTTAATGGCGCCGGTGGAACCGGTTAATCCCGGTTCGGCCGCCATGCATGCGCCCCGTCCCGTGTTCCGGCCCGCCGCAAGCGCCCGCCCTCCCCCTTCCAATTAATACCAATTTCACCATTGACGGCCGCCGCCGCCATCGGATTAAGGTGGGCGGGGCTTGGCCGCCAAAGCCAAGCTGTGGGGACTTAAGGCAAAAACAACAACCGGCCGGCGGTACCGGCCCGCAGAGAGGGGGACGCGTTTGGGCGCTCTCGACGCAGTTCTGAAGCCATTGCTGCCGGTCACGCGCGTGATCGACGCAATCAACACCTGGCTCGGCAAACGCCTGGCCTGGCTGGTGGTCGCCGCCGTGCTGGTCTCGGCCGCCAATGCCACCGTGCGCAAGGTGTTCGATACATCCTCGAATGCCTGGCTCGAACTGCAATGGGTGCTGTTCAGCATCGTGTTCCTGTTGTGCTCGCCGTGGACGCTGCTCGCCAACGAGCACATCCGCATCGACATCGTGAACAACATGCTGCCCAAGCGCGTGCGCGACTGGATCGACGCCATAGGACACGCGTTTTTCCTGCTGCCGCTGACGGTCGTCATGATCGCGACCGGCGTGCCGTTCTTCCTCACCTCGTATCGTCAGAACGAACAGTCCTTGAACGCCGGCGGCTTGCCGCAATGGCCGTCCAAGAGCCTCATCATGATTGCCTTCGCGCTGCTGCTCGTTCAGGGCCTCTCGGAACTGGTCAAGCGCATCGCCGTCATGCGCGGCCTCATCCCCGATCCGCACGCGAACCAGAAGAGTTCGCTGGAAACCGAGGCCGAGGAATTGATCGACGCCATGGAAAAACAATAACGGCAGCGGTCGGGGGAGCTCCAATGGAAGCGTTTTTCATCGCCAACATGGCGCCGATCATGTTCGGTGCCCTGGTCGTGGTCCTGCTGCTCGGCTATCCGGCGGCGTTTTCGCTCGGCGCGGTCGGCCTGATCTTCGCGCTGATCGGCATCGAGCTCGGTCAATTCGCGCCCGACTTCCTGCAAGCCTTGCCGGATCGCGTCTACGGCGTGATGAGCAACGATACGCTGCTCGCCATTCCGTTCTTCACATTCATGGGCCTGGTGCTGGAACGCTCCGGCATGGCGGAGGACCTGCTCGACACCATCGGGCAGCTGTTCGGCACCGTGCGCGGCGGGCTCGCTTATGCCGTGGTGTTCGTGGGGGCGCTGCTCGCCGCCACCACCGGCGTGGTCGCTGCCTCCGTTATCTCGATGGGCCTGATCTCGCTGCCGATCATGCTGCGCTACGGCTACGACCGGCGCGTGGCGACCGGCGTGATCGCCGCCTCCGGCACGCTGGCGCAGATCATCCCGCCCTCGCTGGTGCTGATCGTGATGGCCGACCAGCTCGGCCGCTCGGTCGGCGACATGTACGAAGGCGCCTTCATTCCCGGGCTCGTGCTGGCTGGGCTCTATGCCGGCTACGTGTTCCTGGTCACCCTGATCTCTCCGAAAGCCGCACCGGGCCTGCCGCCCGAAGCGGTCGGCTACCGCGAAGCCAGCGGCAATCGCGGCGTCTGGCAGCTCGGCATTCTGGTGCTGCTGGCCGGCATCGTCGGTTACTACGTCATCGAACAGACCGACGTGAAGGCGGGCGCCGATTTCGTCGTGCTGACGATGGGCGTGGCGATCTCGGCTGCGTTCACTTGCGTCGTCATCAACCGCTATTTCGGCACCAAATACGTGTTCGTGACGGCCCTGCTGGCGGCGCTGCTCTTGGGCGGCTGGTACGCGCTGACCCGGACCGGCCACGAAAACTGGGCGCTACTCGACCTCACCGTTTTCGCGGGCGCCATCTACGCGCTGGTCGCGGCGGCGGTCGAGCGCACGACCGGCTTCCGGCTCATCACGAACCTGGCCGAGCAGGTCGTGTTCGTGATGGTGCCGCCCTTGGCGCTGATCTTCCTGGTGCTCGGTACCATCTTCATCGGCGTCGCCACGCCGACCGAAGGCGGCGCCATGGGCGCGACCGGCGCGCTGATCCTGGGCGCACTCAAGCGCCGCCTGAGCTGGGACCTGGTCCGGCAGGCAACCGAGTCGACCGCCAAGCTGTCGGCCTTCGTGGTCTTCATCCTGATCGGCGCACGCGTGTTCTCGCTCACCTTCTACGGCGTGAGCGGGCACATTTGGGTCGAGAACCTGTTGACTTCGCTGCCGGGCGGGCAGATCGGCTTCCTGCTGTTCGTCAACTTGTTCGTGTTCGTGCTCGCCTTCTTCCTCGACTTCTTCGAGCTCGCCTTCATCGTCATCCCGCTGCTCGGGCCGGCGGCGGACCATCTCGGCATCGACCTAATCTGGTTCGGCGTCATCCTCGGCGTCAACATGCAGACGTCTTTCATGCATCCGCCGTTCGGATTCGCGCTGTTCTATCTGCGCTCGGTGGCGCCGCGCGAGTCGTTCATCGACCGCGTCACTGGCCGCAAGACCGACGGCGTGACCACCGGGCAGATCTATTGGGGCGCGGTGCCGTTCGTGATCATTCAGGTGATCATGGTCGTGCTGGTCATCGTGTTTCCCGCGATGGTCATGCATTACAAGGGCGCGGCCAGCAAAATCGATCCGAACAAAGTCAAGATTGAAATTCCGCAAGTCGATCTGCCGCCGCCGATCGATTTCAATCCGCCGAAATAGCCGCGGCAGGCGCTCCGCTCGACCGTCGGCCGGCTAAAAAAAGCCCCGGAGCGCAAGGCTCCGGGGCTTGAACAATCGTCGCGGCCGATCAGCTCAGCTTGCGGATCATGAACGAGTCGTAGTTGAGCTCGGCGACCCGGAACCACGGGTACGCCTCGCGCTGGAAGGCCTGCATCGATTCGTAGACCTTCTTGAAGCTCGCATTGCTCTTGGCGATATCGTCATGCAGCTCCATGGCGGTCTTCCAGCACGCTTCCATGATCGCCGGCGAGAATGCGTGCAGCTTGGTGCCGTTGGCGATCAGCCGCTTCAGCGCCGGCGGATTGAGCTTGTCGTATTTCGCGATCATCTTGTCGTTG
The DNA here is from genome assembly GCA_035549515.1 of Pseudolabrys sp. GTDB lineage: Bacteria > Pseudomonadota > Alphaproteobacteria > Rhizobiales > Xanthobacteraceae > Pseudolabrys. The sequence continues at coordinate 13,487 of DASZQT010000229.1, forward strand.
GCATAGGCCGCGGCCTGCGCCAGGATCGCCTGGTACGACTTCGGCAGCGCATTCCACTTGTCGAGGTTGATGAAAGCGGCGATCATCGAGCCGCCTTCCCACCAGCCCGGCGTATAGTAGTTCTTCGCCACTTTGTAGAATCCGAGTTTCTCGTCGTCATAGGGGCCGACCCATTCGGCGGCATCGATGACGCCCTTTTCCAGCGCCGGATAGATGTCGGGCGCGCCGAGCAGTTGCGGCACGCCGCCGAGCTTCTGAATGACCCGGCCGGGGAAGCCGCCGATGCGGAATTTCAAACCCTTGAGGTCGTCGACGGTGTTGATCTCCTTGCGGAACCAGCCGCCCATCTGACAGCCTGTGTTGCCGGCCAGCAGCATGTTGACGTTGAACTTCTTGTAGAATTCGTTGAGCACGGTGCCGCCGCCGCCCTCGTAGAACCAGCCCTGGTTCAGGCGCTGGTTGGGACCGAAGGCGATCGAGGTGCCGAGCCCGAAGGTCGGGTCCTTGCCGAAGTAATAGTAGGACGCCGTGTGAGCGATCTCGACGGTGCCGTTCGAGGCGGCATCGAGCGCTTGCAGCGCCGGCACGATTTCGCCGGCGGCGAAGCTCTGGATTTGGAATTTGCCGTCGGTGGCCGCCGAGACGGCCTCGGCCAGATCGACCGCGCCGCCATACAGCGTATCGAGCGACTTCGGCCAACTGGCCGTCATGCGCCATTTGATTGTCGGGGCCGACTGCGCAATCGCGGGTGCGGCAATCGCGCCGGCCGCGGCAGCGCCAAGTCCGGCCGCCTTCAGGAATTGACGACGTTTCATCCTGGGTATCCTCCCTTGGTTATATTGGCGGGCTACGCGGACCGCGTGCTCCGTTCTTTTTGTCCCCCTCCAGGGGCTGTGCGGAACTATGACCGACCACGCCCCTGGAATCCAGGGCGTCGCGGCGCGACCAAAGTTGTAAGGCGGGGCCAAGAGGCGCTTATAGAGCAAAAGAAATCGGGGCCGGCTTTTCAGCGCCGGCCCCGTCATATCGTCTTTGCTGCCGCGATCCGCGCTTTAAGCGCGGCTGCGGATCATGAAGTTTTCGAAGGTGTATTCCGCGACCTGCCACCACAGATTTTCGTCTTTGCGGAAGCTGGCGATCGACTCGAGAACCTTCTTGTAATTCGGGTTCTTGGCGGATTCCTCGGCGTTCACCTCGTTCGAGGCCTTCAGGCAGGCTTCCATGATCTGCTGGCTGAACGGGCGCAACTGCACGCCGTTCGACAAGAGCCGCTTCAAGGCCTGCGGATTGCGCGCGTCGTAGCGCGCCTGCTCTTGCGCGTTGGCAAAGCCGCACGCCGCTTCGAGCACCGCTTTGTAGGCCTTGGGGAGGTCGTTCCACTTGCCCTGATTGACCAGGAGATGGTTCGTGGTGCCGCCTTCCCACCAGCCCGGATAGTAGTAGTACTTGGCGACTTTATAGAATCCGAGCTTTTCATCGTCATAGGGGCCGACCCATTCGGCCGCATCGATGACGCCCTTCTCGAGCGCCGGATAAATATCGGGGCCACCGATGAGCTGCGGCACCGCGCCGAGCTTGGCCATGGTCTTGCCGGCCCAGCCGCCGATGCGGAATTTCAGACCCTTGAGATCGTCGACGGTCTTGATCTCCTTGCGGAACCAGCCGCCCATCTGGCAGCCGGTGTTGCCGGCCAAGAGGCATTTGGCGTTATATTTGGCGCCGAATTCGTCGATCAGCTTCTGGCCTTCGCCATCGTAGAACCAGGCATTCTGCTGGCGCGAATTCAAGCCGAACGGAAACGCGCAGAACAGCGCCCAGGTCGGGTCCTTGCCGATATAGTAGTACATCGCGGTGTGACCCAATTCGACCGTGCCGTTCTGCACCGAATCGAGCACCTGCAGCGCCGGCACGATCTCACCGGCCGCAAAGGTTTGAATCTGAAACTTGCCGTCGGTCGCCTCCGACACGTATTCGGCGATCGTCGTGCACGCGCCGAACAGCGTGTCGAGCGACTTCGGCCAGCTTGCGGTCATTCGCCATTTCAGTTCCGGCATCGACTGCGCGATGGCGGGTGCCGCGACGGCGACGCTGGCGGCGGCGCCGAGGCCGGCGGTTTTCAAGAATTGACGACGCTTCATGGTAGACGTTCCCTCCGACATTTTCGAATGTGGCCCAGTGGGCACAAACCCGGCGTTTTCGCCCAGAGCGGAGGATGGCGCTTTACGGCGTGGAAATCCAGTGAGTTCCGGGCAAAAGAAAGCCCCCGTCCGGGCTGCCGGACGGGGGCCGTCGTCTTTGTTTACGCCTTGGCGAAAAGCGATCAGCCGCGCGCGCGCACGCGCACCATGAAGGCATCGAAGCCGAGCTCGGCCACCTGCCACCACAGATACTCGTCGCCGCGGAAGGCGATCATGCTCTCATAGGCTTTTTTGAAGTCGGCGTTCTTGGCACCGACTTCCTGATAGGTCTGCAAGGCCGCCTTGTAGGAGGCCTCCATGACCGGCTGCGGGAACGGGCGCAGCGCGGCGCCGGCCGCGACCAGGCGCTTGAGCGCCTGCGGATTGCTGGCGTCGTACTTGGCCTGCATCCAGGTGTTGGCCTGCTCCGAAGCCGCCTTCACGATCGCCTGATAGGTCTTGGGCAGCGCGTTCCACTTATCGAGATTGATGAAGTTGTGCAGCATGGCGCCGCCTTCCCACCAGCCCGGATAGTAGTAGAACTTCGCAACCTTGTAGAAGCCGAGCTTCTCGTCGTCGTAAGGACCGACCCACTCGGCCGCATCGATGGTGCCCTTCTCGAGCGCCGGGTAGATTTCGCCGCCCGCGACCTGCTGCGGCACCGCGCCCATGTTCTTGAAGATCTGGCCCGCGAAGCCGGCGATGCGGAACTTCAAGCCCTTCACATCGTCGACGGTCTTGATCTCCTTGCGGAACCAGCCGCCCATCTGCGTGCCGGTATTGCCGGCCGGGAAGGCGATGAAGTTAAATTTCTTGTAGAACGCATTGGCAAGCTCGAGCGCGCCGCCGAACTGCATCCACGAGTTCTGCATGCGCGCGTTCAATCCGAACGGCTGCGCGGTGAACAACGCAAACGTCGGATCCTTGCCGACGTAGTAATAGGACGCCGTGTGCGCCATCTCGACGGTGCCGTTGCTGACCGCGTCGGCGGCCTGCAGACCGGGAACGATTTCGCCGGCGGCGAAGCACTGGATCTGGAACTTGTTGTCGGTCGCTTCGGCCACGACCTTGGCGAACACTTCGCCCGCGCCATAGATGGTATCGAGCGAGCGCGGGAAGCTCGAGGTCAGGCGCCACTTCACCTCCGGCGCGGACTGCGCGATGGCGGGCTTCGCCAGCGCGACAGCGGCAAGCCCGGCGCCGGCTGCGCCCATGAATTGTCGGCGTTTCATTTCGATTTCAACTCCACGTTTCTTGGATATGTTTCTTGGATATTTTGTCGCGAGCGATGGCCCGCTTGTGCCAATGCGCGAATATCGAGCGCCTTGGCAGGCGCCGCGTACTCGATCGCCCCCGACCGCGCAATACACATTTCGCATGGTAGAATTGCAGCGGTTCCCGCGGCGGGGCGGCCAGCGATCGCGTGGCAATCGGTTAACGAAGGGCGGAGCCGCGCAAGCGCGCGCGGGTCACATCAGCTTGCGCGCCGCCGTCTCGATCCTGGCGACGATGGCGGTGACGGCGGCGACTTCCGGAATCGACCCTTTCGGTGCATTGGGCTTGGCGAAAGCGTCCTTGAGCTCGGCCATGCCGGCCTGGATGTCGTGCAGCGCGTCCGGATTTTTGGCCGCCAATTCGGGTGCGACGCTGTCGATCATGCGCCCGCTCTCGACCACGATGCCGCGCGCGGTCTGATAGCCGATCGAGTGCACGATGCGACCATCTGCCACGGCGTCGTCGTATTCTTCCGGCGCGGTCTTCAAGGTCGCCACCGAGACCTGCAACATGAAACGCGGCCAGTCCGGCTGCCGCGTGCGCAGGTTGGCGTCGGCGGCGGCGAGCGCCTTGTCGACCTGGGCGAGCGCCTTGGGATATTGCTTAACGCTGTGCGCCGCGACCGTGCGGGCGAGCGAGCGCAGCGCACCGTCGAACGGCGGCGTCTTGTAGCTGCGAATATCCTGGCGGATGACGCCGTAGATTTCCTCGAGCGGGAACATGAAATGACGGTGTGCGAGATCCCAGTCGCGCCGCTTGACCAGTTCATCGCCCATCGCGAGGTCGGCGCGGATGAGCGCGAGGAAGCGCGCATAGGCGACATCGCGCGACAGGGCCGCCGGTGTCTGCAAGGCGATCGGCGTGAGCGCTTCGGGCGGTTCGACGGCGGCCGGCTTTATACTGACCGGCTTGGCGCGCTCCGGCTCAGCGCGTTCCCTCGCCTTCTCGCGCGGCTCGCTGCGCGCCGGCTTGGCGCGGCGCGTTTTGCGGTGCTGCGGCTTGGGATGCGTGGGCCTCGCGTGCTGCGGCTCGCTGTAAAACGGATTGAAGAAGAACGGCGCGTTATCGGGCGATTGCGCGAAGCTCGCCGCCGGCCCCGCCAGCGTCATCAGCGCGCCGGCCAACAGGCCAGCGCTCAACCGAGCCGCAAATCCCGCACGCATCGCGCCCCCCCGAAACCTGATGCTAAGCCTCGATCACGATCTTCGGCGCGGCGCGCCCGCCGCCTCCCTTGACCTGCTCCAGCACGCGCGCCGCGATGTCGCGATAGATCTTGGCGTGCGGGCCGTCGGGCGCGGTGGCGACCACCGGCAGGCCGGCATCCGACTTCTCGCGGATATCCATGTGCAGCGGCACCTCGCCGAGGAACGGCACGCCCAGGCGCTCCGCCTCGTGACGCGCGCCGCCGTGGCCGAAAATATCCGAGCGCGTGCCGCAGTGCGGGCACAGGAAATAGCTCATGTTCTCCACGACGCCGAGCACCGGCACGTTCACGCGGTTGAACATGGCGACGCCGCGCCGCGCGTCGATGAGCGCGAGGTCTTGCGGCGTAGAGACAATGACGGCGCCCTTGAGCGGCACCTGTTGCGCCATGGTGAGTTGCGCGTCGCCGGTGCCGGGCGGCATGTCGACCACCATGACGTCGAGCTTGCCCCATTCGACATCGCGCAGCATCTGCGTGATTGCCGACATCACCATCGGCCCGCGCCAGATCATCGGCGTCTCTTCGTCGATCAGGAAGCCGATCGACATCACCGAAAGCCCGTAGCGCTCGATCGGCTTGAGCCTGTTGCCGCCGATGGTCTGCGGCCGCTCCTTGATGGCGAGCAGCTTGGGCAGCGAGGGTCCGTAAATGTCGGCATCGAGCACGCCGACCTTGAGCCCGAGATCGCGCAGGCCGAGCGCGATATTGACGGCGGTGGTCGACTTGCCGACGCCGCCCTTGCCGGAGGCAACTGCGATCACGGCGTCGACACCGGGAACGCCCGGTTGCACGCGGTCGCCCGGATGGGCATGTCCGTGCGCAGGACCCTGGCCCTGTGGCGGACGCGCGGCGGCAGCCGGCGCGGGCGCTGCTTGCGGCGGACGGCCGGGGGTGCCGGGCGCGCGCTCGGCCGTGAGCGCCACCAGCACGGACTTCACGCCCGGCATGGCGCGCACCGTTGTTTCCGCGGCCTTGCGCACCGGCTCCCAGGCCTTCACCGAGGCGGCATCGACGGTGAGTGAGAAAAACACCTTGTCGTCGCTCACCACGATGTCGGACAGCACGCCCGCCTCGGGCAAGGACTTGCCGGCGGGCGACGGCACCTTGGCCAGCGCGCTGAGAACGTCACTTTTGGTCACCGGCATAATTGCATTTCCTCGAACAACGGCCTGATCCTGGCGCCACCATAGGCAGGACGGGGCGCGGGTCAATGAGGGCAGAAGTGCCAAATCCCCGGTTCAAGTCCCCGGTTGACGCGCCGGCCCCGACAATGACCTATAGAAACATAGGCAGCGGCCGGGCTAGCCCCAAGAACTAGCTCCAAGCCCGCGGATTGGATTTCAGGGAGGAGAAGCGATGGCGAAGGTGGCATTTTTGGGCCTGGGCGTCATGGGCTACCCGATGGCGGGGCATCTCAAGACCAAGGGCGGGCACGAGGTGACCGTCTATAACCGCACCTCCGCCAAGGCCGAGCAATGGGTCAAGCAATATGGCGGCAAGTCCGCGCCCACACCCAAGGCGGCGGCCGCGGGCCAGGATTTCGTGATGGCCTGCGTCGGCAACGACAACGACCTGCGCGAAGTCACGCTCGGTGCCGACGGCGCCTTCGCGGCCATGGGCAAGGGCACTGTGTTCGTCGATCACACCACCGCCTCGGCCGAAATCGCGCGCGAGCTTTACGCGGCCGCCGGCAAGGCCGGCTTCGACTTTATCGACGCGCCGGTGTCGGGCGGTCAGGCCGGCGCCGAGAACGGCGTGCTCACGGTGATGTGCGGCGGCGACGAGGCCGCCTTCACCCGCGCCGAGAAGGTGATCGCGGCTTATGCGCGCGCCTGCAACCTGATGGGCGCGTCCGGCTCCGGCCAGCTTGCCAAGATGGTCAATCAGATTTGCATCGCTGGGCTGGTGCAGGGTCTGTCGGAAGGGCTTCACTTCGCCAAGAAGTCCGGCCTCGACATCGAGAAGCTGATCGCCACCATTTCCAAAGGCGCCGCACAGAGCTGGCAGATGGAGAACCGCTACAAGACCATGACGGCCGGCAAATTCGACTTCGGCTTCGCGGTCGACTGGATGCGCAAGGACCTGGGGATTTGTCTTGGCGAAGCGCGCAAGAATGGCGCCAACCTGCCGGTCACCGCGCTGGTCGACCAGTTCTATTCGGAA
>DASZQT010000230.1:0-2441 GCA_035549515.1 Pseudolabrys sp.
GTGGCGCTCGCGGCGCTGTTGCGCACTGGTGCGCCCGGACCCGACGAGGCCGCGCCCGCGCCGGCCGCGCTCGACGGCACGATGCGCGCGCTGCTCAAGCCCGGCGCACTCAACGAAGCCGACAGCAAGCGGCTGTTTGCCCGCTTCGGTATCCCGGTAACGCGCGAGCAGGTCGCCGCCACGCCGGCGGAGGCCGAAGCCGCCGCCATGGGCTTCGGGGGCAACGTCGTGGTGAAAATCCTGTCGCGCGATGTGTTGCATAAGTCGGAAGCCGGCGGCGTCGCGATCGGCGTCGCGCCTTCCGATGTCGCGCGCACCTGTGCGGTATTGGCCGACCGCTTTACGGCGGCGACGCAAAGCAAGCCGCAAGGTTTCCTGGTGCAGGAATTGGTGTCTGGCGGCGTGGAATTGATTCTCGGCTGCCATCGCGATGCGCAGCTCGGACCCACGATCCTGTTGGGCATGGGCGGGGTGACGGCCGAGCTCTACCGCGACACCGCGCTGCGGCTCGCGCCGGTTTCGCGCCGCGAGGCTGCGGCCATGATCGCCGAGTTGAAATCCGCGCCGCTGCTCGATGGCTACCGCGGGCGGCCGGTGGCCGATGTCGCCGCGCTGATCGATGCCATCGTCGCGTTCTCGACCATGGCGCTGGCGATGGCCGACCTGCTCGAAGAGGCGGAGATCAATCCGCTGTTCGTGTTGCCGCGTGGCTGTGGGGTGGTCGCGGCCGACGGACTGGTGGTTGTCCGCGCGCCGGCGGGCGCTGCCTGAAATTTCATCAAGCCCGTGCGCGGCGTGCCGCGCCAAGGTCCGGCGTCGGAACCGCGCGAATCGGTTTGACGTCAGGGCTCGCCACGCGCGCCGGCGCATCGAATAATCCGAAGAAGTGATGGGGACTTACGCGAACCGGCCACGATGCTGCCACATCGTGGTTTTCAAGGTCGCGGCGGCGCGCCGCGCGAGCGCGTTCTTGCGGACGCGGTGCAAAAAGGCCATTCTCGGCTCAACCCTGGCGGTTCGCACGCCTCTTCGTCGCCACCCGCCTTATTGGAGCGTCGCCAGTGATTTCATCGAGCCTTGCCCGGCAGGTCGCCGGCGCCGCCTTTGCCGCGCTGCTTGCCGGCGTGCCTGCGGCGCGGGCTACCGCCCAGCCCAATCCGCAAGACCTGATCGGTCTGACCGCGGCCGGCAGCTATCTGGCCGCGCGTCATGCCGGCCAGCAACGCGACGCGGGGGCTGCCGCCGCCTTCTACCAGGCCGCGCTCAAGCGCGATCCCAAGAACGGCGATCTGCTCGACCGCGCGTTCCTCGCCTTCGTGATCGACGGCAATATCGACGAGGCGGTGAAATATGGCGAGCGCGTCGCGCAGGTCGACAAGAACGACCGCGTCGCCCGGCTCGTGCTCGGCATTCATGCGCTCAAGCTCAAACACTATACATCGGCGCGGCGCGAACTCACGCAATCGGTGCGCGGGCCGATCACCGATCTGACCGCGACGCTGCTGACGGCCTGGAGCCAGGCCGGCGCAGGCGAAACCAAGAGCGCGGTCGCGACCATCGACCGGCTCACCGGTCCGGACTGGTATGCGATCTTCAAGGATCTGCACGCCGGCATGATTCTCGACATGGCCGGCAACCAGAAGGAAGCCGGCAAGCGGTTCGAGCACGCCTATAGCCTGGACTCCTCCGCGCTGCGCGTGGTGCAGGCCTATGGAAGCTGGCTGTCGCGCAACCGCTCGCCCAAGGACGCGCTGGCGATTTTCGAGGCTTTCGACAAGACATTGCCGAACCACCCGCTGGTGGTCGAGGCCATGAGCAAGCTCAAGGCCGGTGAGAAGCTCAAGCCGCTCGCCGCCAATGCCCAGATGGGCGGAGCCGAGGCCTTGTATGGGCTGGGCGCCTCGCTCGGCCGCCGCGGCGGCGAGGATCTCGGCTTGGTCTACCTGCAGCTCTCGCTTTATCTCGCGCCCAATCATTCGCTGGCGCTGTTGTCGCTCGCCGATCTTTACGAAGCGCTCAAGAAGCCCGAGCTTGCCATCAAGATTTATGAGCGCATCCCGGCCGACTCGCCGCTGCATCGCAATGCCGCCATCCAGATGGCGTCCGATCTCGATGCGCTCGATCGCACCGCGGAAGCCGAGAAGCATCTGCAAGCGCTGGTCAAGCAGCGCCCGGACGACCTCGAAGCCATTATGGCGCTCGGCAATGTACTGCGCGGGCACAAAAAATTCGCCGAATGCGGCGATGTCTATACGAAGGGCGTCGACGCGCTGAAGAACCCGGACAAGTCGAACTGGGTGCTCTTCTATTTCCGCGGCATCTGCTACGAGCGCTCGCATCAGTGGCCGAAGGCGGAAGCCGATCTCAAGAAGGCGCTCGCGCTGTTCCCCGATCAGCCGCATGTGCTCAACTATCTGGGCTATTCCTGGATCGATCAGGGC
>DASZQT010000231.1:0-1675 GCA_035549515.1 Pseudolabrys sp.
GGCCTCGATCGCGTCTGTATATACAGATGTATTGCAGCCTGGTCAACCAGCCTGGCCCCTGTGAATAACTAGGAAAACGCGATCATTCGTGTCCTGTCGGCCCCCACAGGGCCGCTCGGCCGCGCCACCGCGATTTCGCCCCTATGATAGGCGCGTCCGATTCGCAGAATCGCCGAAAAACCGCTAACCAGCGCGCCCCGGAGCAGCGACCCGACATCCATGCGCTTCTCGCCCCAGTTCCTCGATGAGCTGAAAGCCCGAATTCCGGTCTCGGAAATCGTCGGGCGGCGCGTGAAGCTCACGCGCGCCGGGCGCGAGTTCAAGGGCCTGTCGCCGTTCAACAAAGAGAAGACGCCGTCCTTCTTCGTGAACGACCAGAAACAGGCCTGGTTCGACTTCTCCTCCGGCAAGAACGGCTCGATCTTCGACTTCGTGATGCAGACCGAGGGCGTCAGCTTCCCGGAGGCGGTGGAGCGGTTGGCGCAGCTCGCAGGCGTGCCGCTGCCGAAGGTCTCGGTGGAAGACGAGGCGCGCCAGGCTCACGCTAAGTCGCTGCATGAGGTCATGGAACTCGCCGCCAAGTTCTTCGAGGCGACGCTGTCGGCCCGCACGGGGGCCAAGGCGCGCGGCTATCTCGCCGACCGGGGGCTCGACGCCGCGACGCAGCTCAAGTTCCGGCTCGGCTATGCGCCGTCCGAGCGCTTTGCGCTCAAGGAGCACCTGGGCAGCCACGGCATACCGGTCGAGGACATGGTGGAGGCGGGCCTCCTGGTCGCCGGGGCCGACATCCCGGTGCCCTATGATCGCTTCCGCGACCGCGTGATGTTCCCGATCACCGACCTGCGCGGCCGCGTCATCGCCTTCGGCGGGCGGGCGCTCGAGAAGGACGTGCCGGCGAAATACCTGAATTCGCCGGAAACGCCGCTCTTTCATAAGGGTTCGAACCTCTACAACATCGCCACCGCCCGCCAGGCTGCACATGATGGCGCGACCGTCATAGCGGTCGAGGGCTATGTCGACGTGATCGCCATGGTCATGGCCGGCTTTCCCGCGACCGTCGCCCCGCTCGGCACCGCGCTGACCGAGGAGCAGCTCGGCCTGCTCTGGAAGATGGCGGACGAGCCGGTGCTCTGTTTCGACGGCGACAAGGCCGGTGTGCGCGCGGCCTTCCGCGCGGTCGAACTGGCGCTGCCACGGCTCAAACCGGGCAAAAGCCTGAAATTCGCACTGTTGCCGGAGGGCCAGGACCCCGACGATCTGGTGCGTTCGGCCGGGCGCGAGGCGGTGGCCGACGTGATTTCCGCCGCGCGTCCGCTCGCCGCCATGCTGTGGGCGCGCGAGACCGAGGGGCACTCCTTCGACACGCCGGAACGGCGGGCGGCGCTGGAGGCGCGCATCGGCGAAATCACCGGCGCGATCGCGGACGAGGCCGTGCGGCGCTATTACCGGCAGGATTTCGGCGCGCGGCTTTCGCAGTTTTTTGCGCCCGCGCAGGCGTCACGCGGCGAACGTGCCGGCCGCGGCTCGGGGCAATCCTGGCGTGGCTCGGCCGGCCAAAAAGGACAGGCCTGGGGTGAGCGGCGGGGAGGCGGCGCCTTTGCGCGCCCGGCGCCGGGGCAGCGAAATGCGCCCTATGTCGTGGTCAGCCAGCAGCTCGCGGCAAGCCCGGTCCATC
>DASZQT010000232.1:0-11186 GCA_035549515.1 Pseudolabrys sp.
TGACCCGGCGACCCCGCTTAGGAGGGCACAGCGGCCCTAAGCGGGATGGCCGGGACAAGCCCGGCCATGACAATCAGTGGGGAAACGTCATGGCCAAGTACAATTCCATCCTCGAAACCGTCGGCCGCACGCCGGTGGTCAGGATCAACAAGCTGGCGCCGGCCGGTATCAATCTCTACGTCAAGATCGAAGCCTTCAATCCGCTCGGGTCGGTCAAGGACCGCTTGGCGCTCGGCGTCATCGAAGCGGCCGAAAAGGCGGGCCAGCTCAAACCGGGCATGACCGTGGTCGAAGCGACTTCCGGCAACACCGGCATCGGGCTCGCGATGGTGTGCGCGGCCAAGGGCTATCCGCTGGTCATCACCATGGCGGAGAGTTTTTCGGTCGAGCGGCGCAAGCTGATGCGCTTCCTCGGCGCCAAGGTGGTGTTGACGCCGGGGGCCGAGCGGGCCTTCGGCATGGTCAACAAGGCGCAGGAATTGGCCAAGCAGCATGGCTGGTTCCTGACCCGCCAATTCGAGAACGAAGCCAATCCGGACATGCACGCGCGCACGACCGGCCCGGAGATCGTCGCCGACTTCAAGGGCGAGCGGCTCGACTATTGGGTCACGGGCTTCGGCACCGGCGGCACGCTCACCGGGGTCTCGCGCGTGCTGCGCAAGGAGCGGCCGGAGACGAAAATCGTCGTGTGCGAGCCGGCCGATGCACCCATGCTGACGAGCGGCGAACCGCAGGCGCGCAATCCCGACGGCTCGCCGGCGAAGCCGCACCCGGCGTTCAAGCCGCATCCGATGCAGGGCTGGAGCCCCGATTTCATTCCGCGCATCACCGGCGAAGCGGTGGACGAGAAGGCGTTCGACCACATCCTCACCATCGCCGGCCCCGACGCTATGAAATGCGCGAAGGCGCTGGCGCAGCAGGAAGGCATTTTCGTTGGCATCACCTCGGGCGCGACCTTCGCGGGCGCGCTGGAAGTGTGCAAGATGGCGGCGCCCGGCTCGACCGTGCTCGCCATGTTGCCCGATACCGGCGAACGCTATCTCTCGACGCCCTTGTTCGGCGATGTCGGCGCCGACATGAACGACGAGGAAATGGCGATCTCCAATTCGACGCCGAGCAACCGGTTGCCGCCTAAGGCCTGAGCGCCATCCGTCATCCTGAGGTGGCCGCGCAGCGGACCTCGAAGGATGACGGGCACTGAGTGATGGGCCGCCATCCTTCGAGGCTCGCCGCCGAGGCGGCTCGCACCTCGGGATGACGGAGTAAAGAAGGGGGAGACCATGGGTGTTCTTGCTTGGATCGTCATCGGCCTGCTGGCCGGCTGGCTCGCGCATGTCATTCTGGGCGGCCGCGGCGGCCTGTTCGGCAACATCGCGGTGGGGCTGATCGGCGCCATCGTCGCCGGCGCCATCCTGCCGCGCATCGGCATCCTCATCCGGCCGGATTTCATCGGAAACATCATCAGCGCCACCATCGGAGCGGTGATTTTCCTGTTCATCTGGCGGGCGATCAGGAGGGCGTGACGCTCGATCCGCCGCCATCCTGAGGAGGGCGCGGAACGCGCCCGTCTCGAACCATGGGGGCCGCCCCATCCTTCGAGACGGCGCTACGCACGCGCCTCCTCAGAGCCGGACCGGAAATGCGATGATTCAGGTCAATGGGTAAAGCGAAGCCTCACCGATTGCGTCATGGCCGGGCTTGTCCCGGCCATCCACGTCTTACTTGATTTATTGCAGTAAAGACGTGGATACCCGGCACAGCGCCGGGCAGGACGGCGGCTAGGTAATGCCCTGATTTTCCTGCCTGCATTTCGGGCCAGACTCTCAGGATGAGGGTGGTGTGAGGCCGTTCCGGCACCTTGCAGGCTGTCCCTCCGGGCCGTAAGTATCGGCCATGACCGTCGTCCTCGACCTCGTGAACAATCCGCGCCCGCGCCACCCGGAAAAGGCGCATCGGCCCGATTCGCCCACGCAGCCGAAGAAACCCGACTGGATCCGCGTCAAGGCGCCAGTGTCGGCCGGCTATGCCGAAACGCATGCGCTGATGCGCGCCAACGGCTTGCACACCGTCTGCGAGGAAGCCGGCTGCCCCAATATCGGCGAGTGCTGGGACAAGAAGCACGCCACATTTATGATCATGGGCGACACCTGTACGCGCGCCTGTGCCTTCTGCAACGTGAAGACCGGCCGCCCCGATGCGCTCGATCCGAACGAGCCGGCCCATGTCGGGCAGGCGACCGCCAAGCTCGGGCTTGCCCATATCGTCGTCACCTCGGTCGACCGCGACGATCTGGCCGATGGCGGTGCGGGGCACATGGCCGCGACCATCCGCGCCATCCGCGCCCATGCGCCCGGCACCACGATCGAGGTGCTAACACCAGATTTTCTGCGCAAGGACGGCGCACTCGAAGTGGTGGTCGAGGCGAAGCCCGACGTATTCAACCACAACCTCGAAACAGTGCCGTCGCTGTATCTCAGCGTGCGTCCGGGCGCGCGCTATTTCCATTCGCTGCGGCTGTTGCAGCGGGTGAAGGAACTCGACCCGACAATGTTCACCAAGTCGGGAATCATGGTGGGGCTGGGCGAGGAGCGCAACGAGGTCCTGCAGGTGATGGACGACCTTCGCTCGGCCGATGTCGACTTCCTCACCATCGGGCAATACCTGCAGCCGACGCGCAAGCATCACGAGGTCGCGCGTTTCGTGCCGCCGGATGAATTCGAGGCGCTCAAGACGATAGCCTATGCCAAGGGCTTTCTGATGGTGGCGGCCTCGCCGCTGACGCGCTCGTCGCATCACGCCGGCGAGGATTTTGCGCGGCTGAAGGCGGCGCGGGCTGCGGCAAAATAATGAGCGTACGACGAAGCTCTTCTTATCCCTCCCCCGCTTGCGGGGGAGGGTGGCCTGCCGGAGCGAAGCGTAGGCGGGCCGGGCGGGGGCATTCTTTCCGACGAACCCCACCCGTCCGCTCGCTTGCGCTCGCGTCCACCCTCCCCGAAGTCGGGGAGGGATAAGCGCCATGCCGCGCTTCACCACCAAGCGTCGCGTTCGTCATTCCGCGACCGACATGTTCGACCTGGTGGCGGACGTGGAGAAATATCCCGAATTCGTGCCGCTCTGCGCCGGCATGCGCGTGCGCAGTCGCAGCGAGAAGGACGACGGCACCACGGTGATGATCGCGCAGATGACGGTCGCCTATAAGCTGATCCGGCAGACCTTCACCAGCCGCGCCACGCTCGACAAGCCGAAGCTGTCCATCCTGGTCGAGTACCTCGACGGGCCATTCAGCCACATGCAGAACCGCTGGAGCTTCCGCCCGACCGGCGAGCGGACTTGCGAGGTGGAGTTCTTCATTGAATACCAGTTCAGGAGCCGCAGCCTCGCGCTTCTGATGGGTGCGATGTTCGATACGGCTTTTCAGCGCTTCGCCGCCGCCTTCGAGAAGCGCGCCGACGAGGTCTACGGGCGCGAGCGCGCCTAAGACGCGTGGAAACCATCCGGGCGTCGGCGGCGTTGTCGCCCGAATGCCGTAGCGGGGATTTTGCATGGCGTGGCCGGCCATCGACACTGTGACGCTGCGGCGCGCGATTCTCTTCTTCGTCGGCATCGGTGTGCCAAGCGCGACCGGCACGCTGCTCGGCCATCCGGCCGGTGTCCTTATCGGTTGCATGACCGGTCTGTTGTTCTCATTTGCCGATGACGCAGGCCCACTCTCGGTTCGCTACAAGACGCTGTTCATGGCCGCCGGCGGCGTCGCAATCGGCGCCGCGGCCGGCGCGTACTGGCGCGGTTTTCCCTGGCCTGTCTGGGTCATGTTCGCCGCGGCCACATTCGCGAGCGGCGCCTTCCTTGGCGTCGGCAAGGCGCCCATGTTGGGCGCGCGTTTTGGCGCCATGGCACTGGTGGTCGCCAGCGGCGCCCCGGAATTGCGCCTCGACGATGCCGCCTATGGCGTGCTGGCATTGGTCGTCGTTGCGCTCGCCCGCTTCGTCGACCATTGGATTTTCGGGCCGCTGCCGCAAATGCGCGGCGGCGCGCCGCGCGGGCCGAACCATGATTGGCCGCGCTTTGCACTCGCTTATGCCGCGGCGGCAACCGTCAGCCTGTGGATCGGCATTGCCATCGATCCGAGCCGTGCGGTCTGGGTCGTGGTCACCACGCTGGTGGTCATGATGGCGGATGCGCGCGCAAGCTATGTGCGCATCGTCGAGCGTGTCGCCGGCACGATGCTCGGCGTGGTCGCTGCTTTCGCGCTGACCAGCGTTGTGCATTCGCCACGGCTGATTGCTCTGGCGCTGCTGCTGGTGGCGCCTGCGGTGCCGCACCACCTGCAGCAGCGCTACTGGCTGCACACCGCATTGATCGCGCTTCTGATCCTGCTGGCCTACGACCTCGCCACCGCCGATCCGCGCATCCTGCACGGCCTGTTCACGGAGCGGCTCGAGGACGTGCTGCTCGGCGGCGCGCTCGCGCTGGTGGGTACGATGGTGGCCTTCCCGCGCACGGCGCCGAGCGACAACGAACTCGCGTGACGGCGAATCGCAGGCCGTCGCGGTACCGGTGATGCTCGTACAGCTACGTAGGCGCGCGACGCGCGCACGATATGCCGCAACTTTTTCCAACGCGGCCGCCGCCGCGATGTTCCTTTGCGACTGATGAAAAATCCGATCGCGCACCGTCGAAATCGCAACCTGCTGACACAAGAAAACCAATTTGCCGCGACTTAGTTATGTCGTTCGGGGGACAACCAGCGCGGCTCACGGCTGCAACAGGAGTGCCTTCGATGTGTGACTACAGTCTGCATGGCGTCTTGAATCGTCCGGCAAGGATCGGCGACAAATTGCTGTCGACGAACTTCGCCAATTCGTTCACGCGCGGCTTTACCGCGGTCGAGGATTCGAAAGTCGCGGTCTGCCTGCGTCCGGGCACCGAATTGGCGTTCGAGCAGGACGTGGAATTCGAGCATGTCTTCCGGCGCGTGATCCCGCGCTTCGGCTTCGGCAAGACCGGCCAGCGCGTGGCGCGCTTCCGCCAGATCAACATGGAGCGGCCGGACACGCATCATGACGCGCTCGAATTTCCGGACGGCAAGATCGTGCTGGTGACGCGGCTCTGCCCCGGCCAGCGCGCCACCGTGCTGCAATTGCCGGCGGCGGGCGAGACCGTGCATGCCGAGCCGGCGAGCACGCCGGCTACCGAGGTGCAGGAAGCCCACTCGGTCGACGCCACCTGAGCGGGGCGCCACCCGTGCCGGTCGCCAGCGCGGGCCCGCGGCTTGAAGGGCGTATCCGGGGTTCAACAAGCGCGCATAGCGCGTTGTGAACTTCGGGTACGGCCGGTTGCATTTTTTGTGCGACGTATGCGTGAATTGCAATGCGCGGGCAAGGCGAGAGCATGGCCGGGCAGGGCGGCGGAATGCTCGCATGCGCGGCCTTTCGTTTTTTTATGCGGGATATGAGAAATATTTAACAACGGTCGATTTGTTAACCATTCGAGAAGGTCAAACCACCAATCTCGGTAATCGAACACCGAGTCACGGTGCCGGCGTCTCGCGTCCGCCGCGCACGCCAACCGAAAGTATTTCGCCTTTGAGCGCCTGCTAGACCCGATCGCCTCGTCACCCACTCCTCCGTCCACCGCGAAACGTGACCGACTGCGTGCGCAGGGCGCGTTTCGGCATATCCGCAAGTCTTGAGAGAAAGCCCCCTCATGCAGCCATCCCGCGCCGAGACCGTCGCCGAACGTTTGGCCTTCCTCAAGCTGGACGAGCCCGCACTGACAGCGCTGCGCACGCTCAAGCCGCTGGTGGAAAAACATCTGCCGCCCGCGCTCGATTTCTTTTACGCCCACCTCGGGCAGGCGCCCGAACTCAAGGGCTTGTTCCGCGACAGCGCGCATATGGGCGAGGCCAAGAAGGCGCAGTTGCGGCATTGGTCGAACATCGGTGCCGGCAATTTCAACGACAGCTATGCCGCGAGCTCGCAAGCGATTGGCGAGGCGCATGCCCGCATCGGCTTGCGCCCATCGCGCTATATCGGCGGCTATGCGCTCATCACCGAGCGCCTGATCGCATCCGTGCTGCCGGAAGTGTGGCCGAAGGGGGTGTTCGGCGGGGCCACGAAGAAAGCCGACGAAGTCGCCGCCGCGCTCGGCGTGCTGGTCAAGGCCGTGTTTCTCGACATGGACGTCGCCATCACGACCTATCTCGACGCGCTGGAGAGCGCGCGCAAACGCGCCGAGGAGGAGAGCGCCGCCGCCGCCGCCGAGCATGCGGCGCAAGTCGATACCCTGCTGCAACAACAAAGCGCCATCGTCGATACCCTGGCGGCCAAGCTCGACGGGCTCGCGCGCGGGGATCTGACCGTGACGATCGACGAAGGTATCGCCGACGAGTACCGAACCTTGCGCGACAACTTCAACCGCGCAACCGGGCAGCTCAATGCCGCCATCAAGGCGATCGCAAGCGCCTCGACCGAAGTAGCCAATGCCGCCGGCGAGATTTCGGCCAGCACCACCGACCTGTCGCAGCGCACGGAAGAACAGGCCGCCAGCCTGGAGCAGACCTCTTCCACCATGGAGGAGATCGCGGCGACCGTGAAGAAGAACGCCGACAACGCCCAGCACGCCAACAGCGTGGCGCACGAGACCCGCGGCATGGCGGATCGCGGCGGCCAGATCGTCGGGCGCGCGGTACAGGCGGTATCGCGCATCGAGGAGTCCTCGCACAAGATCGCCAATATCATCGGCGTGATCGACGAGATCGCGCGGCAGACCAATCTGCTCGCGCTCAATGCCGCGGTGGAAGCCGCGCGTGCCGGCGATGCCGGCCGCGGCTTTGCGGTGGTGGCCTCGGAAGTGCGCAGCCTGGCGCAGCGTTCCTCGCAAGCGGCCAAGGACATCAACGACCTGATCAACCGCAGCAACGAGCAGGTGAAGGAAGGCGTTCAGTTGGTCGACGAGGCCGGCAAGGCGCTGCATGAGATCGTCGAATCGATCAAGGGCGTGGCCCAGGTTGTTTCTGAGATCGCGACCGCCAGCGCCGAGCAGGCGACCGGCCTCGACCAGATCACCAAGGCGCTGGCGCAGATGGACGAGGTGACGCAACAGAACTCGGCACTGGTCGAGGAAAACGCAGCGACCGCCAAGACGCTCGAGGATCAGGCGCGCGCGATGGACGAGCGCATCTCGTTCTTCCGCTTCGAGGCGAAAGCGAGCGTCGCGGCCGGGCGCGGCGGCACGCCCGTGCGCACGCTGGCGCGTCGCGCGGCCGGGTGAGGGCTGCGACGGCGAGCAAGCGCGGTCTCAGGTCATCTCCGCCAGATCCTTGAGCATCGCAAGCGCCTGCAGCACCGATTTGCGCCGCACCTCGGCGCGGCCGATGTCGCCATAGCGCTTTTCGCTATGCGCCAGGGCGCCGCCGCGTGAAGCGGCCGCGAAATGCACGAGGCCGACCGGCTTGTCGGCGCTACCGCCGCCCGGTCCGGCAATGCCGGTGATGGCAACGGCAATGTCGGCGCGCGAATGGGCGATGGCCCCGCGCGCCATGGCCTCGGCCGTCGGCCGGCTCACCGCGCCATAGTTCTTGAGCACGTCCGCCGGCACCCCCAGCATCTCTTGCTTGGCCTCGTTGGAATAGGTGACGAAGCCACAATCGACCACGGCCGAGGAGCCGCTGATTTCGGTCAGCGCGCCCGCCACCAGCCCGCCGGTACAGGATTCGGCGGTGGCAACTTTAAGCCCGCGCGCGCGGCAGGCGTTAATAACCGCGGCGGCGGCCAGGACATCGTCACTCATGGCGCGCTCCAGGGCAGCCTGACCGTCGCCGTCGCATAGGCCGCGATGCCTTCGCCGCGTCCGGTGAAGCCGAGCCTTTCGCTGGTGGTGGCCTTCACGCCCACACGGCCGATATCGATGCCGGCAATGCGGGCGATCTCCGCGCGCATGGCATCGCGGTGCGGACCGATCTTCGGCATCTCGCATACGATGGTGAGATCGAGATGCGCGAGCATGCCGCCGCGCGCCCGCACGCGCTCGACCGCGAACGCAAGGAAGCGGTCGGACGAAGCGCCGCGCCATTGCGGATCGGAGGGCGGGAAATGCGCTCCGATGTCGCCATCGGCGAGCGCGCCGAGAATGGCGTCCGTGAGCGCATGCAGGCCGACATCGGCATCGGAATGGCCGGTGAGCGCGCGCTCGTGCGCGATACGGATGCCGCCGATCGTGACATGGTCGCCGTCCGCGAAGGCGTGCACATCGAAACCGAAGCCGGTGCGCACATCGGGGAGCGACGCGGCCTGCAGCGCTTCCGCGCGCGCGAAATCTTCCGGATGGGTGACCTTCACGTTTGCTGTCTCGCCCTCGAATACGGCTACTTTCAAGCCGGCCCATTCGGCCAGCGCGGCGTCGTCGGTAAAATTGTTGCGGCCTTCGGCCTGCGCGTGCCGGTGCGCGGCCAACAGCGGCGCAAAGGCGAATGCCTGCGGCGTTTGCACCAGACGCAACGCGCTGCGGTCGAGCGTCTCGTGGACGATACCGTCGGCGTCGACCCGCTTAACCGTGTCCGTGACCGGCAACACCGGAATTGCGGCGCCGGTCTTTTCCGCCGCCACGATGGCCTGCGAAATGAGCTGTCGACTGGCGAAGGGGCGGGCGGCATCGTGGATGAGCACAATGTCGGGGCGATGCGGTTCGAGCGCTTCCAGGCCGGCGCGCACCGAGTCCTGCCGGGTTTCGCCGCCGGCGACCGGCGCGAGCAGCTTGCCTGCCATCCGGGCGCTGGCGGCAGCGTAGAGGTCGCGGTCCTCGAGCCGGATCACCGGCTGAACCAGTCCGAGCATCGGCGCATCGACCAGGGTCGCCAGCGTCCGGCCCAGCATGCTTTCGCCGCCGATGCTGCGAAACTGTTTCGGGACATCGCCGCCCGCGCGCAACCCGCGTCCGGCGGCGACGACGATGGCGGCGACCTGGCTCATTGGGCGGCGGGCTCCCGTCAAAATCCGTGTATGGCTTTAGCGCGTTCGCGCGGCGACGGGAAATTTGCCGGACCACCCGCGTTCACGATGAACAAATTTTTGCACTGCAACACTTGCGTCGGGTATCAAAATGTCTAACATCTGGGCATATTAGGCGGACGCCTAATTGGTAGGCAAACGCGCAATGCGGGGCCAAGTGCAGGATTTATCCCATAAATCCATGAAGATAGGCGGAACAACGGCGCCCAATCGGGTGTTTCTGGCGCCCATGGCCGGGATCACCGATGCCCCATTTCGTCGGCTGGCGGAGCGGCTGGGGGCCGGTCTGGTCGTGTCCGAGATGACCGCGAGCGCCGGTTTGATGCGCGGTGAGCGCGAGGCCGCCATGCGCAGCGAAGGTAGCGGGGTATCTATCCATGTAGTGCAGCTCGCCGGCTGCGAGCCGCATTGGATGGCGGAAGGCGCTCGCGTCGCCGAGGCGCAGGGTGCCGACATCGTCGATATCAATATGGGCTGCCCGTCCAAACTGGTCACCAACGTCGCCTCCGGCTCGGCGCTGATGCGCGATCTCGACCATGCGCTGACGCTGATCGAGGCGACGGTCGCCGCCGTGCGCGTTCCGGTGACGCTCAAGATGCGGCTCGGTTGGGATGCCGGCAATATCAATGCGCCCGATCTGGCGCGCCGCGCCGAGAGCGCGGGCGTGCAGATGGT
The DNA here is from genome assembly GCA_035549515.1 of Pseudolabrys sp. Taxonomy (GTDB): domain Bacteria; phylum Pseudomonadota; class Alphaproteobacteria; order Rhizobiales; family Xanthobacteraceae; genus Pseudolabrys. The sequence continues at coordinate 9,684 of DASZQT010000232.1, forward strand.
GACCGTGCACGGCCGCACCCGCTGCCAGTTTTATGACGGCGACGCGAACTGGATGGCCGTGCGTGCGGTCAAACAGGCAGTGTCCATTCCCGTCGTCGTGAATGGCGACATCCGCACCTTCGACGATGCCGAGCGCGCACTCGCGCAATCGGGCGCCGATGCCGTGATGATCGGCCGCGCCGCGCATGGCCGGCCCTGGCTGCCCGGGCAGGTGGCGCGCTATCTCGCGACGGGGAAACGCGAGAGCGCGCCGCCGCTCGCCGAACAATTCGCCACCATCGATGCGCTCTACGACGAGATGCTCGCGCATCACGGCTTGGCCATCGGCCGCCGCCATGCGCGAAAACATCTCGGCTGGGCGCTCGAGCGCGCCGCGGAATCGAGTGGCGTGCCGACCGACGTGGTCAAGCAGCACCGCGCACGCGTTCTGACCGCCGAAGAACCGGCACAGGCCCGCCGCCTGCTCGCCGACGCTTACGAAGACTTCGCCTGGAGAGCCGCCGCATGAGCCGCGCCCACGCACTGACCGTCAACCTCAACCCCTCCGCCGATGCCATGCTGCACGCGCTGCCGCATCCGGTGATCATGGTGTCGCCCGACGGCCGCATTGCCGACGCCAATGTGGCGGCCGAGCAGTTTTTCGAGGCCTCGATCCCCATGCTGCGCCGGCACATGCTGCGCGACCTGGTGCCGTTCGGCTCGCCGCTGCTCACGCTGGTCGAGCAGGTGCGCCAGCGCGGCGCGGCCGTGAACGAATACAAGGTTGACCTCGCGACCCCGCGCAATCCGGGCGAACGGCTGGTCGATCTGCATGTAGCGCCGCTGCCGGAGTTCAAGGACCACGTGGTGGTGATGCTGCAGGAGCGCACGATCGCCGATAAAATGGACCGCCAGCTCACCCACCGCGGCGCCGCCCGTTCGGTGATCGCGCTCGCCGCCATGCTGGCGCACGAGATCAAGAACCCGTTGTCCGGCATCCGCGGCGCGGCGCAGCTGCTGGAGCAGTCCGCCGGCGACGACGACCGCTCGCTGACGCGGCTGATTTGCGACGAGACCGACCGCATCGTGAAGCTGGTCGACCGCATGGAAGTGTTCGCCGACGAGCGGCCGGTCGAACGCGAGCCGGTCAACATCCACGTCGTGCTCGATCACGTGAAGCGGCTGGCGCAAACCGGCTTCGGCCGTCACATCAAGTTCATCGAGGAATACGACCCGTTGCTGCCGCCGGTGCTGGCCAATCGCGACCAGCTCGTGCAGGTGCTACTCAATCTGGTGAAGAACGCCGCCGAGGCGATCGGCGAGAATGCCGCCGACGGCGAGATCCAGCTCACCACCGGCTTCCGGCCCGGCGTGCGCCTGTCGGTGCCCGGCTCGAAGGCGCGCGTATCGCTGCCGCTCGAGATCTGCGTCAAGGACAACGGCCCCGGCGTGCCCGACGATTTGATGCCGCACCTGTTCGATCCGTTCGTCACCACCAAGCGCTCCGGCAGCGGGCTCGGCCTC
>DASZQT010000233.1:0-11642 GCA_035549515.1 Pseudolabrys sp.
AACTCAACGAAGAGCACAGCTTGGCGCGCGAGGGCTATCGGCTGGCGATGCGCGGGCTGCTTGTGCTGATCGCCGTCGGCGTGGCGCGCCTCGCGGCGAGCCGGGCGCGCACCGGCGCGGTGACGCTTCGTCCGGCCGATCCGATCGTCGAGACCCTGCGCAAGCTGGTCGAGGAGCACTTCCGCAAGCAGCGGATGCTGGGCTTCTATGCCGAGAAGCTGGCGATGACGCCGGACCGGCTCAACGATCACGTCAAGCGCGCGACCGGCGTGACGGCCGGCCATCTCATCCGCCAGCGCGTGCTGACCGAGGCCAAGCGCCAGCTCGTGTTCACCACCGAGCCCATTCACGAGATCGCCTACGATCTCGCGTTCTCCGATCCCTCGCACTTCACTCGCTTCTTCCGCAAGCAGACCGGAACGACGCCTCAGGCGTTCCGCGAGCAGGGCGGCGGGTGAGGCCGCACGTCTATATGGCCGTTCGGCAGATCGTTTCGCCCGCACCAAGCAGTATCAGCAGCAGCTTCAGCGGGCAGCATCATGTCCTGGGACCGACCACTTCTCGCGCACAAATCACTTCTCGCGCCACTCGAGGGCTGATACTTACTGCCGGTTTCGCAACGGTTCACGGGACCTTCGCCTTCTCCACCTCGGCGATCACCTCGCTCGCCAGCTTGAAGGCATGGTTCGCGGCCGGCACGCCGCAATAGAGCCCCTGCTGCATGATGATTTCCTTGATGTCGTCGGGGTTCAATCCGCCTTCGACCAGGGCGGCGCGCACGTGCATGCGGAATTCGTCCCACTTGTCGAGCGCCAGCATGGTGCCGATCACCAGTACGCGGCGGGTGCGCTCGTCGTAATGCGGGCGGGTCCAGATCTCGCCCCAGGCCGCGCGCGTGATGAAATCCTGGAATTCCTCGGAAAAGGCGCTCTTCTTGGCATTGGCGCGGTCGACCCAGGCGTTGCCCAGCACCTTTCGCCGCTGCGCCATGCCGCGGTCGTAGCGTTCACGTTCGTCCATGATGCGGACTCCTCCTGCCGATGTTTTGTCATGGCCGGGCTTGTCCCGGCCATCTCGCTTAGGGGGGCACTGCGCCCCTGAGCGGGATCCGCGGGACAAGCCCGCGGGTGACGCGGATCTAAATGGAAAGCGCTCTAACTGAGCAAAAAGTCGAGCACCGCCTTGCTGAAAGCCTTCGGCTGCTCGACGTTGGAAATATGCGCGGCATCGAGCTCGGCGATCCGCGCGCCTTTGATCTGCTCGGCGGCCATCTCGCGGCCGCGCTCGGGCGGGGTGGCCGGGTCCTGCTTGCCGACAATCACCAGCGTCGGCGCGCCGATACGCGGGTTCGACTCGCGGAAATCGATGTCGCGCACCGCGGCGACGCAGCGCGCGTAACCGTCCGGATCGCTGGCCAGAAACATTTCTTTCATGCGGTCGATCGCCTGCGGCGCGCGCTCGATGAAGCCCTTGGTGAACCAGCGCTGCATGTTGGCGTCGACGAAAGAGGCAAGGCCCTTCTCGTGCACGACACGGATACGGTCGGCCCACGGCCCCTTGTCGGCATAATGGAAGTTGGTGTTGGCGAGGACCAGCTTGTCGATGCGGTTCGCGGCATTGGCGCCCAGCCATTGGCCATCCATGCCGCCCATCGACAGACCGCACCAGTTGATGCGCTTTATCTCGAGCGCGTCGAGAACCGCCAGAATGTCGTGGCCGAACCGCGCGAAATCGTAAGGGCCTTCGCCGGTGCCGGACTTGCCGTGGCCGCGGCGGTCCATGCGGACCAGGCGGAAGTGCTTCGCGAATTCGTCGGCCTGGTCGTCCCACATATGCAAGTCGGTCCCGAGCGAGTTGCCCAGCATCAGCACGGGCGCGTCCTCGCGGCCCATGATCTCGACATTGATCGGGCAGCCGTCACCGACATTGATGATGGGCATTGCGCTTCCCCCCGCTCCGTTCCGCTCTTTGACCTTGGGCAGCACCCTTTGACCGGATCTTTGGGGCGCGGCCGGAAGCGCCACCCATAAAGCGCGGCAGCCCCGCTGCAAAGCTCTTTTCAGCGGTCGCGGGAGGGCTTAATGCGTCATGGTCGCGGCTGCTCACGGCCGGTCCGGTTTGGGAGGTTGCTCCGATGGCGATGACAATGACGGGCGAGGTTCAGCTTGCCGCTTCGCGCGAGGTGGTATGGGCGAAGCTCAACGACGCCGAGGTTCTCAAGGCCTGCATTCCGGGCTGCGAGGAGCTCAACAAGACCTCGGACACCGAATTCCAGGCGGTCGCGACCCAGAAGATCGGCCCGGTCAAGGCGCGTTTCCGCGGCAAGGTGCAGCTCACCGATCTCGATCCGCCCAATGGCTACAAGATCGTAGGCGAGGGCGAGGGCGGCGTCGCCGGCTTCGCCAAGGGCGGGGCCACGGTGTCGCTCGCCGACAAGGACGGCGGCACGCTGCTCACTTACAATGTGGAAGCTCATATCGGCGGCAAGCTCGCGCAGCTCGGGCAGCGGCTGATCAACGGGGCGGCCAAGAAAGTCGCCGACGAGTTCTTCAAGAACTTCGCCACCGCGGTTGCGGCGGGCTAGGCTGCGCAACCGATAAGAGACTTGCGGCGGGGCCAAAGACGCCATTCGGCCAAGCTGTTAGGTCAAAACGTCGTGAAATCGAGGGCGATCGGCCGCGTTGGCGACGGAAACCTTGAGTTTTTGTCGTTTTTTGCCGGGACTCCCTTGACCCGGCCCGCGCTCGGGGTCCAGAGTTATTCCTATTCGAAGGCGTACTCGGATCGAAATCGACGCGATTTTGGACCGGAACTGCTTCCGCCCGGAGGGGCGGCAGCAAAAAGAGGGCCTTTTTTGGCCTCACCATATGGGAGGAAGGTCATGCCGACCGTATCCATGACGGTGAACGGGAAACCCGTCACCGGCGATGTCGAAGCGCGCACCTTGCTGGTGCAGTTCCTGCGCGAGAATCTCAGGCTGACCGGCACCCATGTCGGCTGCGATACCTCGCAGTGCGGTGCCTGCGTCGTTCACATCGATGGCATCGCCGCCAAGTCCTGCACCACGCTTGCTTTGCAGTGCGAGGGTGCCAGCATCACCACCATCGAAGGGCTGGCCGAGCCGGGCGCGCCACTGCACCCGATGCAGGAGGCGTTCCGCGAGAACCACGGCCTGCAATGCGGCTATTGCACGCCCGGCATGATCATGGCCGCGCTCGACATCGTGCGCCGCAAAGGCCACGAGCTCGACGAGCACACCATCCGCGAGCAGCTCGACGGCAATATCTGCCGCTGCACCGGCTACCACAACATCGTCAAGGCGATCCAAGCAGGAGCCAAGGCCATGGCCTGAGGCGGTGGCCCAAATGGGCCGTCGCATAGCGTCTTAAAAAACATTCGAACGGGAGGAAGACCGCCATGAGCGCGACTGGAATCGGCGCGGCGGTGCGCCGCAAGGAAGACTTCCGCTTCATCACCGGCAGGGGCCAGTACACCGACGACGTGGTGCGGCCAGGCGAGACCCGGGCCGCGTTCGTCCGCTCGCCCCATGCCCGCGCCAAGATCAAGAGCATCGACGCAAGCGAAGCCAAGAAGATGCCCGGCGTTGTCGCCGTGCTCACCGGCGCCGAGCTCGCCAACGACAAGATCGGCAGCCTGATCTGCGGCTGGATGATCCATTCCAAGGATGGTTCGCCGATGAAGATGGCGCCGCATCCGGCGATCGCGGCCGACACGGTGAACCATGTCGGCGACGCGGTCGCGGTGGTGATTGCCGAGACGGCCGCGCAAGGCCGCGACGCCGCCGAGAAGGTGAAGGTCGATTACGAAGTGCTGCCGGCGGTGGCCGATCCGGCCAAGGCCAAGTCCGGCCCGCAGATCCATGAGGTCGCGCCCAAGAACACGATCTACGAATGGTCGCTCGGCGACGCCAAGGCGACCGACGCTGCTTTCGCGGCCGCCAAGCACGTCACCAAGCTCGACATCGTCAACAACCGGCTGGCGCCGAATGCGATGGAGCCGCGCGCGGCGCTCGCCGAATACGATGCCGGCACCGACCAGCTCACGCTTTGGAACACCACGCAGAACCCGCACGTGGCGCGGCTCGTGATCGCCGCCTTCGTCGGCATCGCGCCCGAGCACAAGCTGCGCGTAATCGCGCCCGATGTCGGCGGCGGCTTCGGCTCGAAGATCTTCATCTACCCGGAAGAAGTAGTCTGCCTGTGGGCGGCGCGCAAAGTCGGTCGGCCGGTGAAGTGGACGGCGGACCGCAGCGAAGCCTTCCTGACCGACGCGCATGGCCGCGACCACGTCACCCATGCCGAACTGGCGCTCGACGAGCACGGCAAGATTCTGGCATTGCGCGCCCACACCATCGCCAATCTCGGCGCCTACATGTCGACCTTCTCGTCGTCGGTGCCGACCTATCTCTATGCGACGCTACTGTCGGGGCAGTACGACATCCCGCACATCTATTGCGAGGTCGACGCCGTCTACACCAACACGGTGCCGGTCGACGCCTATCGCGGTGCCGGCCGACCGGAAGCGACTTTCGTGGTCGAGCGGCTGGTCGAAGTCGCCGCGCGCGAGATGAGCATCGAGCCGGCGGAATTGCGCAAGCGCAATTTCATCAAGTCGTTCCCGCACCAGACGCCGGTGATCATGGCCTATGACGCGGGCGACTATAACGCCTCGCTCAAGAAGGCGATGGAGATCGCCGACGTGAAGGGCTTCAACAAGCGCAAGCGCGAGGCCGCCCGCCACGGCAAGCTGCGTGGGCTTGGCTATTCGACCTATATCGAGGCCTGCGGCATCGCGCCGAGCCAGGCCGTCGGCTCGCTCGGGGCCGGGGTCGGCCTGTGGGAGAGCGCGGAAGTGCGCGTCAACCCGACCGGCAGCGTGGAAGTGCTCACCGGCAGCCACGCGCACGGGCAGGGGCATGAGACCACGTTTGCGCAACTCGTCTCGGAACGTCTCGGCATTCCGTTCGAGAATGTCTCCATCGTGCACGGCGACACCGACAAGGTGCAGTTCGGCATGGGCACTTACGGCTCGCGCTCCGGCGCGGTCGGCATGTCGGCGATCGTGAAGGCGCTCGACAAGATCGAGGCCAAGGGCAAGAAGGTCGCCGCCCACATGCTCGAGGCCGCCGAGAGCGACATCGAGTTCAAGGACGGCAAGTTTACCGTCGCGGGCACCGACAAATCGGCCGCCTTCGGCGATGTCGCGCTCAACGCCTATATCGCGCACAAATTCTCCGGCCAGGAGCTTGAGCCGGGACTGAAGGAGACCTCCTTCTACGACCCGACCAACTTCACCTTCCCGGCCGGCTGCCACATCTGCGAGATCGAGATCGACGCGGAGACCGGCAAGACCGAGATCGTCAATTGGACGGCGGTCGACGACTTCGGCACCGTGATCAATCCGATGATCGTGGAAGGGCAGGTGCATGGCGGCATCGCGCAGGGCGTCGGCCAGGCGCTGTTGGAGGGCGTCGTCTACAACGGCGACGGCCAGCTCGTGACCGGCTCGCTCATGGACTACACCATGCCGCGCGCGCACGATCTGCCCTCGTTCCACGTCGCGACGACGGAGACCAAGGCGCCGTCGAACCCGCTCGGAATCAAAGGCTGCGGCGAGGCCGGCGCCATTGCCTCGCCCGCCGCCGTCATCAACGCCATCACCGACGCCATCGGCAGCGAGGACATCGCCATGCCTGCCACGCCCAATGCGGTGTGGGCGGCACTGCGGCGCTCGCCCGCGCGGCAGGCTGCGGAATAAGGAGAGACCAAAATGTACAACTTCACCTTCCATCGTCCGACCACGGTTCGCCAAGCGGCCGGCCTGCTCGCGCGCAATCCCGACGCCAAGCTCCTGGCCGGCGGCCATTCGCTGCTGCCGGTGATGAAGCAGCGGCTGGCGCAGCCGTCGGCGCTGATCGATCTCTCGCTCGTCGAGGGCATGACCGGGGTCGAATTGAAAGGCCGTTCTGTCGTGATCGGCGCCATGAGCCGGCACGCCGACGTTGCCTCCTCTCCGGTGCTCGCCGAGCACATGCCGGCGCTCGCCTCGGTGCCGGGCGCCGTGGGCGATCCGCAGGTGCGCAACCGCGGCACCATCGGCGGTTCGATCGCCAACAACGATCCGAATGCCGACTACCCCGCGGCGGTGCTGGGTTTGGGCGCGACCATCATCACGAACAAGCGCCGCATCGCGGCCGACGACTTCTTCCAGGGCATGTATACGACGGCGCTGGAAGACGGCGAGATCATCACCAAAGTGAGCTTCCCGATCTTAAAGAAGGCGGCTTACGAAAAGTTCAAGCACCCGGCCTCCGGCTTCGCGCTGGTCGGTGTGTTCGTGTCGAAGCGCGGCTCCGATATCCGGGTGGCGGTGACCGGCGCCGGCTCGAACGGCGTATTCCGCGTGAAGTCGTTCGAGGAGGCGCTCAAGAAGCGCTTTGCCGCCAAGTCGCTCGAAGGCCTGTCGATTCCGGCCACCGGCATGAACGCGGACATCCACGCCTCGCCCGAATACCGCGCGCATCTGGTCGGCGTGCTGGCCCGTCGCGCGGTGGCCAAGGCGACGGCGTAACAGGGCCGCGGGAGCGGGAGCGGAAGCGGCAGGCGCGCCGCTCCTCAGCGATCGCCCTCGGCGGCGGCGGAGCGCAGTTTCAGCACGCGGGCGCCGGACGGCCTACGTGGCGGGATGCGCGCCAGCCGTTCGGCGAGCAGGTCTTGCGTAAACGGCTTCGAAAGCAGCGGCAGGTCGGTCACCGTGCCCGGCGGCATTTCGGAATAGCCGGTGGTGATGAGGATGGGCATGTCGGGCCATTCTTTGCCGATAGCCTCGGCAAGCTGCAGCCCGCTCATCTCCGGCATGGCCTGGTCGGTGACCACGAGATCGACGGCCGCCGGATCGGCTCGGATGAGGTCGAGCGCTTCCTCGCCCGACAAGGCCGCGCGCACGCTGTGGCCGAGATCTTCCAACATCCCGACCGTATTGGTGAGCACGAGCTCGTCATCGTCCACCGCCACCACCGCGAGCGGCGTGGGGGCTGCGGCTTCGACGCGCGCGGGCGGCGGTTCTTCTTGCGGCTGTGCCGGCTCGGGCGCAACCGGCAACAGGAGCTCAGCCCTGGTGCCTTGCCCGAGCTTGCTTTGCAGCAGGAAGCGTCCGCCACACTGCTCGACCACGCCATGCACCATGGAGAGCCCGAGGCCGGTGCCGCGGCCGGGCCCCTTGGTGGTGAAGAACGGCTCGGTCGCGCGCCGCAGCGTTTCGCGATCCATGCCGGTGCCGCTATCGGCCACGGACAAGGACACATAGGCGCCCGGCGCAAGCCCGCTCGGATCGCCGGGCAGGACGTTGCGCTGGTAGGCGGAGATCACGATCTCGCCGCCGTTCGGCATGGCGTCGCGCGCGTTCACGGCGAGATTCAAGAGGGCCATTTCAAGCTGGTTGGCGTCCGCCAGCACCGGCTTGAGCGCGAGCGGAAAGCGCGTCTCGATCGGCATTGAGGGGCCGAGCGCGCGTTCCATGAGCGTGCGCATGCCGAGCACGAGTGCGGGCACATGCACCGGCTCGCGCTTGAATTCCTGCCGCCGCGCGAAGGCCAGCATGCGCTTGGCGAGCGCCGTGCCGCGTTCGGCGCCCTGCATCGCATTGTCGAGCAGCGCTATGAGCTTGCGGTCGTTGGGCAGGCGCCGGCGCATCAGTTCCAGGCTGCCGAGCACGATCATCAGGAGGTTGTTGAAATCATGCGCGATGCCGCCGGTAAGCTGCCCGAGGGCCTCCATCTTCTGCGACTGGACCAGGATTTCGCGCGTCTCTTCGAGCTTCTGCTGGGCTTCCCAGCGCTCGGTGATGTCGCGCGTGATCTTGGCGAAGCCGACCAGCCCGCCATCGGGCCGGCGGATCGGATCGATCACGACATAGGCGCGAAAGCGGGTGCCGTCCTTGCGCACGCGCCAGCCTTCACTCTCGAAACGGCCCTCGCGGCGCGCGGTTTCCAGCGCGCGCTCGGGCAGTCCGTCGCGACGGTCTTCCTCGGTATAGAAGCGGGAGAAATGCTGGCCGATGATTTCCTCGGCCGTATAGCCCTTGAAGCGTTGCGCCCCGGGGTTCCAGCTCGTGACGATGCCCTCGGGGTCGAGCATGTAGATGGCATAGTCGGTCACCGCCTCGATCAGCAGCCGATAACGGCCCTCGTCCGTCAGCGACGCCGTGAAACGATCGGCCGTTTCCATGCCGGAGTGCCCTCCCGTTAGCGCCAGTGGGTTAATCCCGCGAAGGAGCAAAAGTTCCCCATCAGGCGCGATCAATAGCTGAGCGACCGGACGTTCCGGTGCGCGGCACGAGCAGCACGAGCTTGTAATCCGGCCGGTCGGCGGGGGCAAAGCTGTGCTGCAGATATTCAAGCGGTCCGAGCGTGGGATGCGTGAAGCGGCGCAAGCCCCCTTCGCGGCCAAGGACGCTTTGCGCATGCCATTCACGATCGAACAGGACGCTGTCGCGGCGCAGGCTGTCGACCATCTCGCGCAGGCGCGGGTCGTTGAGCCCGCGGCTGAAATCGGCGCGGAATTCCGCCAACAGCCGGCGGGCGCGCTCCTGCCAGCGCGGGATGAGCTTGCGCGCCGCCGGTTCGACAAAGATGAAGCGCAACAGGTTGCGCTGGCAGTTCTCGCTCAGCCAGCCGTCGAACAGTTGCGCCGCCGCCGCATTCCAGCAGCAGGCGTTCCAGAGCCGGTCGAGACCGTAGGCCGGGTGGGCGACGGCATCGACGGCGGCGTGTAGCGACGCTGGCGCTTCGGCGGCTATTTCAAGGGCAGGGAGCTGGGGATCGCGCCGGTCGGCGAGTTCGAACAGATAGGCGCGCTCCGCGCGCGTCAATGCGAGCGCTTCCGCCAGCCGCACGAGCGCGTGCGGCGAGACCTGCACGTCGCGCCCTTGCTCGATCCAGGCGCACCAGGTCGCGCTGATGCCGGCGCGCGCCGCCAATTCCTCGCGCCGCAGCCCGGGCGTGCGCCGCCGCGCGAGCGAGGCTTCCGGCGCCAGGCTTTCGCGGTGGGCGCGGATGAATTCGCCGAGCAGTTGTTTGCGGTCCGGCGCGGGGCGGGTCGGGGACGCTATCATGGCAACGCTTATACCAGGATATTCTGTTTCTTGTACCAGGGTATTTTTCGCGGCATTGCGGACTTCATCATGCAAGGAGAATCCAATGTCGCGCGCACATGAGACGGTGGTTGGCGATCAATTCGGCCCCCGCGCCAAGGCCTATGTGGAAAGCGCGGTGCATGCCGCGGGCGCGGATCTCGATGCGCTGGAAAGCCTGGCGCGGCAGGTAAAGCCGCGGCGGGCGCTCGATCTCGGCACCGGCGGGGGCCATGTCGCCTATCGCCTGGCGCGCCACGCCGAGCGCGTGACCGCCACCGATCTGTCGGCCGAGATGCTCGCTGCCGTGTCGGCGAAGGCCAAAGCCGACGGCCTGAGCAATATCGACACGGTGGAGTCGCCGGCGGAGCGCTTGGCGCTGCCGGATGGGTCGATCGATTTCCTGGCGTGCCGTTATTCGGCGCACCACTGGCTCGATTTCCAGGCCGGCCTGCGTGAGGCGCGCCGCGTGGCGATGGCGAAAGCGCCGGCGGTGTTCATCGATGCTTATGCGCCCGGCATGGCTTTGCTCGACACCCATCTGCAGGCGGTCGAGCTGTTGCGTGACACCTCGCATGTGCGCAACCGCACGCTGGCGGAATGGACTGCGGCGCTGGAGGCAGCCGGATTTGCCGTGCGTGCCCTGCACACCTGGCAACTGCGCATGGATTTTCCGGTGTGGATCGCGCGCATGCGCACGCCGGACGAAAACGCGCGCGCCATCCGCGCGCTGCAAGCCGCTGCGTCGTCGGAAGTGCGCGCGCACTTCGCCATCGAGCCGGACGGCTCGTTCATGCTCGACATCATGATGATCGAGGCGGTGGCGGCCTGACGCGGGCGGGGCCGCGCTTAAAACATGAGTCCCGCCTGAATGGCTGGCCGCAATTGTGGGCCGGAAATTTAGGACTATTGCCTAACCTCCGTCATGCCCGGCCTTGTGTCGGGCATCCACGTTTTGCGGCTTCTAGAGCACGTTGCGTTTGGCTCGACGCGACTTCCGCTCGTCCCCGCGAAAGCGGGGACCCAGCGCGGCCCGGCCCAACTGGATTTCCGCTTTCGCGGGAATGAGCGGTGGACTGGGTGATTCCATCCAATCGCAATCCGCTCGAATCAAGAAAGACGTGGATGGCCGGGACAAGCCCGGCCATGACGCAGTAGGTGTGGTTACACTTAAGTCAGTGACGTGACTCTCTGCATTTCCGTCAAGTCCCTCAGCCCGCCGGCCTATCCAACTCCGCCAGCAGATCGTGCAGGTCGAGCGGGTTCGTGTACATGCGCAACGAGCCGTCCGGCTTCTTCGGCCACTGGTCCTTCGGCCGGTCCCAGTAAAGCTCCACCCCATTGTCGTCGGGGTCGCGCAGATAGAGCGCCTCCGACACGCCGTGGTCGCTGGCGCCCTCGAGCGGGATGCGGGCCACGATCAGCCGGCGCAGCGCGTCGGCGAGCAGCCGGCGGCTCGGGTAGAGGATGGCGGTGTGGTAGAGCCCGGTGGTGCCTGGAGGGGGTGGGGAACCGCCCAGGCTTTCCCAGGTGTTCAGGCCGATATGGTGGTGATAGCCGCCGGCCGAGATGAAGGCCGCCCCCGGCCGGCTGGTGGTCAATTCGAAGCCGAGCACGCCGCAGTAAAAGTCGAGCGCGCGCTGCAGATCGGCCACTTTCAGATGGACATGGCCGATTTTCACGCCGGAATCGATGGCGGGGACGTGAAGGGCCTCTTTGGTGGCCTCGTCGGCGATGGACATGGGCGGACCTCGTATTCAGGCCGTATGGGAGCCATTCGGGAGCTATCCCCGGCTGGCCGGACAGGGGTTTCGTACCCAGATGTATGCTACCCCTCTGACCGGATAAAGTGTCACCGAGGTAACCAACGGAAATCCATGAGCCCGCTTCCCGACAGCATCGACGCCACCATCGGCCTCCTCGCCAAGGGCGACTATGTCGCCGACCGCTCGCTTGCGACCGTGCTTTATCTGGCGCTGCGCATGGGGCGGCCGCTGTTCCTCGAGGGCGAGGCCGGCACCGGCAAGACCGAGATCGCCAAGGTGTTGGCCACGACGCTGGGCCGCAAGCTGATCCGGCTGCAATGCTACGAGGGGCTCGACGTGTCGGCCGCGGTCTACGAATGGAATTACGGCGCGCAGATGATCGCCATCCGGCTCGCCGAAGCCGAAGGCGAGGGCGACCGTGCCCGTATCGAGCACGACGTGTTCTCCGAGCGCTTCCTCATCAAACGTCCACTGCTTCAGGCGCTCGAGCCCGATCCGGATGGGCCGCCGGTGCTGCTGATCGACGAGATCGACCGCACCGACGAGGCCTTCGAGGCGTTCCTGCTGGAAGTGCTGGCCGACTTCCAGGTGACGGTGCCCGAGCTCGGCACCGTGAAGGCCCCGCACCCGCCGATCGTGGTGGTGACGTCGAACCGCACCCGCGAGGTGCATGACGCGCTCAAGCGTCGCTGCCTCTATCACTGGGTCGGCTATCCGACGGCCGAA
>DASZQT010000234.1:0-5305 GCA_035549515.1 Pseudolabrys sp.
GAGATCGAAGAAATAGGTGTGATTGATCCACTCGAAATCGAACAGATGAAGCAGCGCCTGGCGCACGCGGATGTCGGCAAACATCGGCCGGCGCGTATTGAAGACGAGCCCCTCCATGCCTTTCGGCAGGCCGTAGGGAAACGTCTCCTTCACGACCTTGCGCTCGCGCAGCGCCGGAAAATCGTAGGCCGTCTGCCAGCGCCCCGGATCGGTCTCCAGCCGCAGGTCGTAGAGGCCCTTCTTGAAGGCTTCGAAATGGGTGTTGCCGTCGCGATAGTAGTCGAAACGGATGCTGTCGAAATTCCACAGGCCGCGATTGATTGGCAGGTCGCGGCCCCAATAGTTCATGTCGCGCTTGAAGGTCACGCTCTCGCCCGGCCGAACCGCGGTGATCGTATAGGGGCCGCTGCCGATCAGCGGCTCGAAGGTCGTATCTTCGAAGGTCGCGACCTTGATCGCGTGGCGGGCGAAGATCGGCATCAGGCCGATGATGAGCGGCAGTTCGCGGTCGTCGGCGCCGGCGAGGTCGAAGCGGATGCGGCGCGCATCGAGCGCTTCCGCCTTGGTCACCTTGGCGTAATAGATCTGGTAATTCGGCCGTCCGTGATCGCGCAGAAGCTGCCAGGAAAAGATCACGTCATCGGGCGTCACCGGCTTGCCGTCGGAGAAGCGCGCGGCCGGGTTGAGCGTGAATGTGACAAAGCTGCGCGCGTTGTCGGTCTCGACGCCTTCGGCGAGCAGTCCATAGAGCGTGAATGGTTCGTCGTAGCCGCGCGCGAGCAGGCTTTCCACGACATAACTGCGGATATTGGCGGCGGGCAGGCCTTTGACGATGAACGGGTTCAGGCTGTCGAAGGTGCCGAGCACGCCTTGCACCAATCGGCCGCCTTTGGGCGCGGCTGGGTTGGCATAGCTCGGCGCGCGGAAACCGGCCGCCCAGGCCGGTTCGCCGTGCATGGCGATGGCGTGCGGCGGAGAATCGCTTGCCGCGAGCGCCGCCGCGCGCTTCCCACCGCAGGCGGCCGCTAGCGCGCCGATGAGCACGGCGCGCCGCGACGGCGCGAAGCGGGCCGGCCGGGTGGTAGCCGAGCGTGGCATGGTCAAGGGCAGCACAGGGGCGATTGCGATTCGTTTCCGGGTTTGCCTGCGAATTTACCACAGCGCTGTGGATCGCGGTTGTCCTCCTATTTTCCGCGCATTCGTGGCTTTATTGCAGGCGTGAATTCGGCTATCAGGCACAGGGCTGGTGCGGCGGATTTGACGTTCCTATCAGTGCTGCCGCGAGTCCTTCATAGGAACGTCAAATCCAAAGCCGCACTGGAATCGTAGATTTGCTAGTGTCCCTTTGGTTCCGACGCTTGTATGCGAAGGTGCCGCAAAGGGGTACAAGCGTCGGAACCGGGACACGAGTGTCACGCTCCCGCCGTATTTGAAACGGACAGAGCGACGAATGGAGCGACCGTTCGGGCCGGCGATGGGCGGCGGGGACGGTTCTACAAGGGAAAAATCGCAATGGATCATCGGATCGCATCGGCCCGGCCGCTGGGCCGGGTGCTGACCGCCACTGTCGCCGCGGCGGGACTGTTGGTTGGGGCCGCCACGTTTGCCGGCCCGACCGCGTTCGCGCAACAGAAGCCGGCCGCCAAGCCGGGCGCGCCGAAGCCGGCCGCCAAGCCGGCCGCGCCGCAGGCCGCGCAACCGCAGCCGCAGGCGGCCGAGGGTCAGCCGCAGCTCATGTATTCGCCCTGGATGAAGGTCTGCGGCAAAGGCCAGGACACCAACAACAAGCAAGTTTGCGTGATCACCAAGGACGGGCGGCTGGAAAACGGCATGCCGGTCGCGATCGTGCAGTTGTTCGAGCCGGAAGGCGACGCGAAGGTGCTGCGCGTGACCGTTCCGCTCGGCATGCAACTGGTCCACGGCACGCGCGTGATCATCGATCAGGGCCAGCCGATGCAGTCGCCCTATAAGATCTGCTTCCCGGTCGGCTGCATGTCGGACTATCCGGTCACCGACGACATGATCGCCAAGATGAAGAAGGGCCAGTCGATCACGGTACAGGCGATCAACATGCAGGGCACGCCGATCAGCCTGCCGCTGCCGCTCGGCGATTTCGCCAAGGCCTATGACGGTCCGCCGACCGATCCGAAGGCGTTCGAAGAGCAGCAGCGCAAGCTGCAGGAAGAGCTGCAGAAGAAAGCCGAGGAGGCGCGCAAGCGGCTCGAGAGCCAGCAGGCGCCGCAGGCGCAGGCTCCGGCGAAGAAGTAATCCCGGCGCGGGTAGGCGCATCGAAAGCGAAAGGCGCGGGGATCATCCCGCGCCTTCTGCATTTCAGGCCGTTCGTGCGTGTGGCCGGTCGCTCAGAGTGCGCCAAACCGGTAATTGACGCCGAGGCGGACGATGCTCGCGGTCGTGCGCACGCTTTGCGCCACCGGGACACCGACAAAGACATCGTTGAAAACGCTCGGATTGCCGAGATCGACATAGAGATATTCGACCTTCGCGGTCCACTTCGGCGCCAAGGCCGCCTCGAGGCCGGCGCCGATGGTCCATCCGGCCACCCAACTCGAGCCCGAGCCGCCGTCACCCGTGACCCCTTCCTGGCCGTTCAACTCGGCATAAGCCAGACCGCCGGTGACGTAGGGCAACAGGTTTTTCCAGGCGTAGCCAATGCGGGCGCGCAGCGTTCCGAGCGCGGTGATCGTCGATTCGCAATGCGGAGCGGCCAGCGTTGCGCAGGGCCCGGAAACAGGGTCGGTGCCCGTGGTCGAGCCGGTGATATGGGCGTAGGACAGATCGGTTTCGACGCCGAGGACCGTGGGGCCGAATTGCCAATTGTAGCCGACGGTGCCGCCGATCACGCCGCCCGTTGTGTTGTAGGTGCCGGTCGTGAAAGGGGTCGCATCGGTCTGTTCGGCGCGGCCCCAGCCATACCCGCCGGCGAGACCGACATAGAATCCCGCCCAATTCGGCGCGGGGCTCGCCAGAGCCGGTGCTTTGAGCGGGAGGTCGGCGGCCGAAGCGGCGTGGGCGGCTGAGACGATCGCCAATGCGACAGCAAAACCAATAAATCGGTGCATGATTCTCCCCCAAAAAATGACGACGCAACAGGTCGCTGCCGCCGCGGTCGAAACCGGAACCTTTCTGCTTTCGGGTCAACCTGGACGCAAACGCCCTCCGTCAACAAGTGGCAGAATTTGGATCACTGGCGAGCTCTTCGTGCGCCCGGGTCACCGCATCGGCCAGCAGAAGGAGAACCGCCGCGATAAAGTTGACGACGCCGACCTGTAATTTCGGCGTCATCCGGTAGGCGCCCTCTGTCGCATCGAAAGTCATCAGGCCGGCCTCGACGCCCCCGCGCAACAAGTCGCGAACCTGCGCGCGCGCCACAACGCTGCGCCGCGCCAGTTCCTTCACCGAAACCGCCATGGGCCCCGAGGGCGGAAGCGGGTCGTTCGGTTGCGCCGACAACATGAGCGCCATCAGGATCAGCAGCCCGCCCTTGCGCTCGGCAAAAAACGCCAATGTTGGGGCATGATCGATCAGGTGTTCGCGGTCGAGAAACTGCTCGCCGACGCCGCGCAGCAGGCGTTTGAAGAAGACCGGATCGTTCAGCCGCGCAAGTCCGATCGCTCCCTCGGGTCGCAAGTGCGCCAGCGCTGTCAGGCCAAATTTCAGACGCGCCCGCAGCGGCGCGATCAGCTTTTCGGTCGGCACGAGCCGCAGCGGCAGTCCGCGCGCAGCCGGCGTGGCGGGTTCGAGATAGCCGGCGAAGCGCATGAAGCCGAGAGTGCCCGCTCCGCGGCCTGGGCTGGACAGGCCGGTTTCGGCGCACAGCGCCTTATAGCGGTTCACGGTCAAGCCGGAGAGCGGGTCGCGCGGATCGTAGCCTGCATCCAGGAAGAGCGTCAGCCAACCCATCATTATCCGGGCGCGGTCGCTCATCATAAGATTGATCAGGCGGTTGCCACGATTGAGCGCGTTGATAGCCGTGAACAGGATTCGCAAGGCTTCCGGCATGGCCGGGTGTTGCGTCATAGCCGCAAGCGCGGCCGCGCGTTCGGCAAGGCCCGGCAGCGGCCGGGATCGCGCGCTTTCGATGCTTAAGCCGCTGACCGTCACCATATGCGCCCCCCCAGGCAATGCGACCACTCCGAGTGAACCAATTTCTGCCACTTACGACTTTGACGCCCGCTCTCTACGGTCGAAGCGCTTCGCTACCAATTCGCGCACGCGCTGCGTGCGAACACAGCGTTGCTGCTTGCACAGCCTGCCCGGCATTTGACCGCGCCGGACGGCGGGCACGTCCTTAATTCGGTCGGCAATTTCAAGGGGAGATTAGCATGGATCGCCGCGATTTTCTCAAGAAGGCATCGGCGGGCGGCCTGGGTCTCGCGATGTCGGGGCCGCTGGCCACGACGGAGAGCGAAGCCTCAACGAAGCCCAATATCCTGTTCATTATGGTCGATCAAATGCGTTTTCCCTCGGTGTTTCCCGCGGGGGTGAATAACGCCGGTCAATTCCTGAAGAAGTTCATGCCGAACGTCTACCGGCTGTGGACGAGGGGCGTGAAATTCGGCCAGCACTTCGGCGCCACCTCGGCGTGCTCGCCGGCGCGCGGCGTGATCATCTCGGGTCTCTACAGTCAGCAGAGCTGGCTCGTGCAAACCCTCACCGCCCCACCAGGCGCGAAAGTATCGAGTTCACCGGTTTTGCAGCCGGGATATCCGACCTACGGCAAATTGCTGCGGGAGGCGGGTTACCAGACGCCGTATTTCGGTAAATGGCACGTGTCCTTGGAACAACTCAATAATGCGCTCGAGCCGTATGGCTTCACCGGTATGACGCGCCCCGATCCCACCGGCAACAATCTGCAGGGCACGGTCGGCGATCCGGACAACGGCTTCTTAAGCGACAGCTATGTCGCCAACCAGGCGGCCGCGTGGCTCAGCCAGCGGCGCGGCGGCGATCAGCCTTGGTGCGCCAGCGTGTGTTTCATAAACCCGCACGACCATGAGTTTTTCTGGGGCGGTACTGAATTTCAGACCTACAACAATCTGTTCAACAAGCAGTCCACTTACGCGCCTTTCACCTTCTACTCGACCAACAAGGGCACCGATTATCCGCCGGTCGTGGCGTGGAGCGACGACATCGCCAAGAACCCTCCGTCCTATGGCTATCCGGCGGTGCCGCCGAATTGGGAAACTTTGGCGCACCTGACGAATAACAAGCCGAAGGCGCATTCCTTCGTGAGCACCTTCGCGCAATTCGTCTGGGGCGGCATCAGCGAGGATACGAGCCAGAC
>DASZQT010000235.1:0-3306 GCA_035549515.1 Pseudolabrys sp.
GCCTCCGTCGCTTCCACCGTGGAGGGCACGCAGGAGGTCGAAGGCCAGCGCGTGCAAGTCGTGATCGGCCGCCCGGTCGGCAGCGGCAAGCAGGCGAAGTTCTTCGGCGGACAGATTCCGATCCGGCCGCCGCGCGCGGAGGATTGGGGCAAGCCGTTCCTGTCCATTCCGGTGTTCGAGCCGCCCTTGATCGATCCCGCGCCGGTCGACGGCATCCCGCACATCAATCTCGATCTGGCGTTGGAATTTCTGATCGGAGACCGTTTGCGATGAGCGATACGCGACCCATGGGACCGCGCGTGCTGGAAGAAGACGCGCCGCGTCCGGAGAGCCGCGCCGAGGGTGCCGGCCCTGCCGTGTTCGCGACGGAACTCACCGAACGCGTCGTGCCGCGCGAACGCGCACTGGTCGCGCCGCAGCCCGCGCGGCGCACTTGGCGCGACCGCTGGGTGCGGCTCGGCCTGTGGGGTGTCGGCCTTGGGCTCGCCGGCTGGCTCGCGCTCGACAGCTATCTGTGGATCAGCGATGCGTTCGCGCGCAGTAACACGTTTGGCGCACTTGCTTCGGCCGTGGTGGCGCTCGGCGTCGGCGGCGCGGCGCTCATCGCCCTGCGCGAGCTCAGGACGCTGCTTGCGCTCCGGCGCGTCGAGCACAATCGCCTGCTTTTGGAAAACCTGGAAGCGCGCTCGGGCTCGCTCGGCATGCGCGCGGCGATCCGCGAGGTGCTGGCCTTCGTACCGAAGGATCGCGCGACCGAAGCCGCCATCGAGACCTATCAGCGCCAGGCGCAGGTGCATCACACGCCGGCGCAGCAGGTCGAGCTTCTGTCGCGCACCGTGATGGCCCCGCTCGATAAGCGCGCGCAGCAGATCGTGCGCGGGGCCACCGCGCGCGCCTTCGCCATGACCGCGATCGCGCCGACCGCGCTGATCGACACCGCCATCTTCGTCGCGCTCTGCGTGCGCATGGTGCGCCAGCTTGCCGTCTGCTACGGCCACCGCCCGACCGCGGCGGCGACCGTGCACCTGTTGCGCCGGCTCTTGGTGGAGGCCGGGCGCATCGCGGCCGTCGACCTCGCCGGCATGGCGATCAGCCAGCATCTCGGCGGCGCCGTGCTGGAACGGCTCACCGCCAATGCGGCCGAGTCGAGCTATGCGGCGCAGCGCATGGCGCGCATCGGCCTCATCGCCATGGGCCTGTGCCGGCCGGTGCCGTTCGCGCCCGACGAGGTGCCCGGCCTGTTCTCGTCCATCATCGGCGGGCTGTTCAAGCGCGAGGGCGGGCCGAGTTGAGCCCTGAGCCCGCGTTAACCAAAAATTAACGATATCTCCCCGCGCCGGTATCCTTTGCTATCCTGGTTCCGCAATCGAAGGAGGCGGGGCGATGGTCGGGCGTCTGGCACGAGGAGCCTATTTGCTCATTCTCGTCGGGATGATCGTCGCCTATGCGCTGCAAGCGGCCAAGAGCGACCCCAGCCCGCAAAACGACACGCCGCCGCTGCCGACCGACCGCATGTATTGCTGAGCGCACGCGCCCTTGACCTGACCCGCCATCCCCGCCAGTTTCGCCCGCAACAAACAGGGCGGACACCCATGGCAGGCGCGACGGCAAAAAAATCGACCACCGAACCGAACCGCGATCCGGCGGCGCTCGAACGCACGATTGCGGAGCTTACGGCCGCCTTCGGCAACCGCGTGGTCACCTCGGCTGCCGTGCGCGAGCAGCACGGCAACACGGTCACCTGGATTCCCAATCAGCCGCCTGATGCGGTGGTCTATCCGCAGTCGACCGCGGACGTGCAGAAGATCGTGCGCATCTGCGCCGCCAACGGCCTGCCGATCATTCCCTATGGCGTCGGCTCCTCGCTCGAAGGCCATGTCAACGCGCCCTATGGCGGCGTGTCGATCGATTTCCGCGACATGAACCGCGTGCTCAAGGTGCATGCGCAGGATCTCGACTGCGTGGTCGAGCCCGGCATCACGCGCAAGCAGCTCAACGAGCAATTGCGCGACAGCGGGTTGTTCTTCCCGATCGACCCCGGCGCCGACGCCTCGCTCGGCGGCATGGCGGCGACGCGCGCCTCCGGCACCAATGCGGTGCGCTACGGCACCATGAAGGACAATGTGCTGGCGCTCAAAGTGGTGCTCGCCAATGGCGAAGTGATCGACACCGCGCGGCGCGCCAAGAAAACCTCGTCCGGCTACGATCTCACGCGGCTGATGATCGGTTCGGAAGGCACGCTCGGCGTCATCACCGAACTGACGCTGCGCCTCTCCGGCATTCCGGAAGCGATCGCCGGCGGCACCTGTCCGTTCCCGTCGGTCGAGGCTTGCTGCAACACCGCGATCCACACCATCCAGGCCGGCATTCCGGTGGCGCGCATCGAACTGCTCGACGCGCTGCAGGTGCGCGCCTGCAACCTGCATTCCAAGCTCGGCCTGCCCGAGACGCCGATGCTGTTCCTCGAATTTCACGGCACGCCGGCCTCGGTCGCCGAACAGTCCGAGCGCTTCGGCGAGATTGCGGCCGAATTCGGCGGCGGCCCCTTTACCTGGACGACAAAGCCAGAGGAGCGCACCAAGTTGTGGGAGGCGCGCCATCACGCCGCGCTGTCAAACTTCGCGCTGCGGCCGGGCGCGCAGATGATCGCGACCGACGTCTGCGTGCCAATCTCGCGGCTGGCCGAATGCGTGACCGAGACGCAGGCCGACATCGAAGCGAGCCGCCTGATGGCGCCGATCGTCGGCCATGTCGGCGACGGCAATTTCCATCTCACGCTTCTGATCGACAAGGACGACGCCGACGAGGTCAAGCGCGCCAAGGACCTGTCGCAGCGCCTGGTCGAACGTGCACTCGCCATGGATGGCACCTGCACCGGCGAACACGGCGTCGGGCAGGGCAAGATGAAATATCTGTTGGCCGAGCACGGCCCCGCCGCGCTCGCGGCGATGGCCGCGATCAAGCACGCGCTCGATCCGCAGAACATCATGAACCCGGGCAAGATCGTGGCGGTGTGAGACGGGTGTGGAGACGCGCTCCGCGGCAATCGGCCTCATGGTGAGGAGCGCTGCGAAGCAGCGCGTCTCGAACCATGCGGCCGCCCCCATCCTTCGAGACGCCGCCTGCGGCGGTTCCTCAGGATGAGGCGGTCGGAGCGAGTTGTAGCCCGGATAAGCGCAGCGAAATCCGGGGCCGACGTGTCGTGTGGCATCGCGGCCCCACAAGTCGCTTGCGCTCCTGCGGGCTACGTGCTTGCGAGTCCTCGCAAAACTCTCGCGATAAAAAACTTATCCCCGGTCTGCCAAA
>DASZQT010000236.1:0-27169 GCA_035549515.1 Pseudolabrys sp.
ATGGCGCGAAGGGCCAGAAGTTCGACTCCTCGGTCGACCGCAACGAGCCGTTCGAATTTCCGGTCGGCATGGGCCGCGTGATCAAGGGCTGGGACGAAGGCGTCGCCTCGATGAAGGTCGGCGGCAAGCGCACGCTCATCATCCCGCCCGCCCTCGGCTACGGCGAGCGCGGCGCCGGCGGCGTCAGTCCGCCCAACGCCACGCTGATGTTCGATGTCGAATTGCTGGGCGTGAAGTAACCGTTATCCCGCATGAGCGTTAGCGAAATGCGGGTGGGCAGTATCTCGTAGCACGTCCGCCCTGGATTTCGCTTCGCTCATCCTGGCTACAGCGCTCGTGTTACTTGAACTTCACCGACACGTCCTCGATCGGCTGCTTCGAAGCCATCGGGATGAACCTGATCTTGCCTTGCGCCGCGGCGAGCGCCTTGGCGAGATCGACGCTGCGGATCGACTGATCCTCGCGCGTGCGGAAATACCAGCGCAGGTTCTTCAAGTCCGAGACCGCGGTCCAGGTGGTGGATTCGGCGGTGACCTGCCCATCGACGGTATCGCGCACCGCGCCATAGGGAATGTCGAAGTTGTTGAGGATGTGGAAGGCCTGCAGCACGGCTTCGCTCGCGGTGTCGGACTTGATGGCGGATTGCGAAAACGCGACCGCGCGCACGAAGCGTGAGGGCGGCGTGAAATCGCCCGGCAATCCGCGCAGGCCGGAGCCCTGGCCGAATTGCGCGAGCGTGATGCCGCCGAGCGCGATCGGCGGCACATTAGTGGCGGTGAGGTTCACGTAATTGCGCAGGTTGGTCATGTGCCAGTCGAAGCCGGGCGAATTGGTCAGCACGCCGAGCGGGTCGTCATAGATCTTCAGCTTCTTGTCGGTGGGCTCGATCACCACCGCCTTGCCGGTCTTGTCGTGCACGACGAAATGCACCGGCGCCGCCTGCTTGATCGCTTCCAGCACCGTCGGCACCAGCACGACCTTGTCGAAATTCGCCTTCACCTCGTCGACCGTGGCGAAATTGCCCAGGAGCCAGGCGCCATATTCGTGCGGCGCCATCGCGCGCGCGGCGTTCTCGCGCGTCGCGTCGGGATAGCTGGCATAGCCGGGGAAATAGAACAGGCCGACATAGAGGCCCTGGTCGTTGATGCCGTCGACGATGGCGATCTTGCCGAGCGCATTGGCGCCGGCGAATCCGTATTTGCTCGTATAGCTGACGCCCTTACTGCCGTCCGGCAGCGTGCCGGTGAGCGTGGTGCCGGCGGGCACGACCATGACTTGCGATTGCAGATCGAAGCCGAATTCCAGGCTGCGGCCGGGCACGACGCCGCCGTCCTTGGCGATCAATTGTATTCCGGTGCAGGCTTGCGCCATCGGCGAGAAGGCGAGCGTGGCGGCGAGGGTCACGGCGATGAGGGAATGGTGCATGGGTGCGCTCCTCACGATCGATGGCGCCCGTCCCTTTGTCACCCAACCGCAAACGCGAGGAAGCGGCCGGCGTTCCCTCGATGCGCGTTCCTGCGTGCGGGGCAGTAGCCCGCATGAGCGAAGCGAAATGCGGGTCAGCCATCCGACCGCGCAAGTCCGCCCCGGATTTCGCTTCGCTCATCCGGGCTACAATCGGCCGCATTGAGGGCCGTTAAGCCCCAAAACCGCGAGAAGGATTTTCTCTCCCGGCATCGCGCCGCGAAAGGCTTATTCCCATCCGCGAATGCCGTTTGGAATTGCGATCTTATTTTACGTGCGCGCGCCAAACGCGCTTGCGCGCCTGCCCGCAAAGCGCATTTCTAAGCGACGAACGGCCCTTTTTTGCATCACCAGACCCGTTCCCGCGAGCATTGCCATGGTCAAGATCATCCCGCTCGAACCGGAAATTTCGGTCGCCGCCAAGCTCGGCGAAGCCGATTTCGCCGAACTCGCGGCGCGCGGCTTTCGCTCGGTGGTGAACCTGCTGCCCGATGGCGAGACGCCGGACCAGCTTTCGAGCGCGCACGCCGAGGCGCTCGCGCGCCGGCATGGCCTCGCCTTCCGCTATCGGCCGGTGATGGTGGCGGAAGTCACCGACGACGAGGTGGTGGACGACTTCGCGCGGCTCATCGACGAACTGCCGGCGCCGATCCTGGTCTACTGCAAGAGCGCCGGCCGCAGCACCACGCTGTGGGCGCAGGCCGCCGCCGGACGTCTCGGGATCGACCAGGCTTTGGCGGTCGCGCGCGAGGCGGGCTACGATCTCGAAGTGCTGCGCGACAGCCTGGCCGAGCGCGGCGAGTGGCTGTCGGCCGCGACACCGGCGGACGCCGCCGTGTCGATGGCGAGCGGCGGTTAACAGGCGTCAAGTACAACTCCCGAACCCGCTTCCCATCGTCCGCGCCAGCCTTTATCCATCCTGCCATGACCGGGCAGGAGCTGGGCGAGCAGCAAGGCGAACAGGCGGCGAGCGCGGGCGCGCGGTTTCTGGGTAGCCGCCGCGTCTATGGGCGGCTGCTGGTGCGCGGTGCCGCGCTGTTGACCGTCACGCTCGGCATCTACCGCTTCTGGTTCGCCACCGACGTGCGCCGCTTCCTGTGGTCGAACACCGAGCTCGCCGGCGAGACGCTGGAATATTCCGGCACCGCCTTCGAGCTTCTGATCGGGTTCCTGATCGCGGTCGCCCTCCTGGTGCCGCTCTATGCCGGCTTTTTCCTGGCCGCGCTCGACCTCGGTGTGATCGGCCGCCTGTCCGGCGTATTCGCTTTCATGCTTCTGTTCCTGCTCGGGCAATACGCGATCTACCGCGCGCGCCGCTACCGGCTCACGCGCACGATCTATCGCGGCCTGCGCTTCCACCAGGAAGGCTCGACCTGGGGCTACGCTTTCCGCGCGGTCGGCTGGTGGTGCCTGACACTCGTCACGCTCGGGCTGGCCTATCCGTTCCAGCTCGCCAGCCTCGAGCGCTACAAGATGCGCCATACGTATTATGGCGACCTGCCCGGTCATTTCGCCGGCTCCGGCTTCGGCCTGTTCCTGCGCGGGTTCCCAATGTGGTTCCTGGTGCTGGCGCCTTTGGTGGTCGCGGTCGTGGCCTTTATCGGCGGCGTCAACTGGGGAGCGCTGGCCGACGCGGTGTCGCACGGCGGCGACGAGACGATGGCGCGCATCGAAGGCAACAATCCGGCGCTCGGCGCGCTCATCGTGTTCGCCATGCTGATGGCGCTCGCCTCGATCGCGCTCGCCGCCCTGCTCTATCCGGCGTTCCAGTCGATGACCTTGCGCTGGTGGACGTCCGGCTTGCGCTTCGGCACGCTCAAGGTGACCTCACATCTGCGCATGCGCCATGTCTACAGCGCCTATATGCGTTTCCTGTGGTGGGCCTTGCTGTTCAGCCTGCTGCTGGCGATCCTGGCAGTGCCCGCGTTGGGCGCGATCGGGCTGCTCGCCGGTCATGACGGCGGCGGCATCGCCGGCGAAATCGCGGCAACCGTCATCGTGATCGGGGGCTATGTCGTCGCCGTGCTCGGATTTTCGACCATCTACCGCGCCACGGTGCTGCTGTCGCTCTGGCAGCTCGGCATCGAAGCGGCACAATTGTCAGGCATCGAGGTGCTCGAACGCGTGAATGCCTCGGGCCGGCCGAGCTCCGCGATCGGCGAGGGCCTGGTCGACGCTCTGCATGTGGGCAGCTACTGATGATCGATCTCGCCACCATCACAGGCGCCGCCACTTTTTTCGACGGACGCACCAGCGCGCGCCACGATGTGCGGGTGACGCTGGGTGCCGCCGTGCTCGACATCGAAGGCAGCGACGGCCATCTCATGGGTGAATGGCGCTATGACGAACTGGAGCAGCTTTCCGCGCCGGCCGGCGTGCTGCGACTTGGCCGGCGCGGCAGCCCGCTACTGGAGCGCTTGCAGATTTACGATGCCGACTTCGCGCATCTGGTCGACTTGCGCGCGGCCAGCGTCGACCGCACCGGAACGCTGCAACGCCGCCAGCGCCTGACCGTGATCGGCTGGACCCTGATTGCCGTGGTGGCGCTCGTGCTCACCGCCTGGTTCGGCGTGCCGGCGATCGCCGAGCGGCTGGCGTTGCAATTGCCGGCCTCGCTCGACCGCAAGCTGGGTGACGCGGTCGAGATGCAGGTGCGCGCCACGCTCGACACCGGCCATGCCGGCAAGGCGTTCGAATGCGGGCTGGCCGCCGACGAACGCGCCGGCCGCGCCGCGCTCGACAAGCTGACCCGGCGGCTGGCCACCGCCGCCGCCCTCCCCGGCCCGCTCAATGTCACGGTGGTGCGCCGCAAGGAGGCCAATGCCATGGCGCTGCCGGGCGGGCACATCTACGTGTTCGAGGGTTTGATCGGCAAGGCCGCCGGCCCGGACGAATTGGCCGGGGTGATCGCGCACGAGATCGGCCATGTCGCGCATCGCGACGGCACCAAGGCGGTGCTGCATGCCGGCGGACTGTCGTTCCTGTTCGGCATGCTGCTGGGCGATTTCGTCGGCGGCGGCGCCGTGGTGATGGGTGCGCGCTCAGTGCTGCAATCGTCCTATTCGCGCGCGGCGGAAGCGGCAGCCGACCTCTACGGCGCCCAACTGCTGGCGAAGGCCGGTGGCGATCCGCGCGCGCTCGGCGTCATCCTCGGCAAGATCGGCGGCGCCACCGAACCGGGCATGAAGATCCTGCTCGATCACCCGGAGACCGCCGCCCGCGTCGCCGCCATCAATAAGGTCGCCGGCAAGCGGCCGGCCGTGCCCTTGCTGTCGCCGGACGAGTGGACGGCCGTCACGCGAATCTGCGCAGGATAGGCGCATGCTGCGACGAACCATCTTCGATGAAACGCCGATGTCGGAGCTCGCGCTATGGGCGAGCCGGCTGGCCTGGTTTTCCATCGCGGTGGCGGCACTCTCGATCCTGATCGTGCGCTCCGGCCTGTTGGAAGTGGTGCCGGCGCTGGCCACTTTCGCCGCCGCGCTCGGCTGCGCCGGGCTTGCCATCCTGTTCGCGCTCGGCGCCTTCGTGTCGATTTGGCGCAACGGCTATCGCGGGCTCGGGCGCGCGCTGATCGGGCTTTTCCTAGGGCTCGCGATCCTCGCCTATCCGGCCTACCAGGCCTATCGCGGCAGCAAGCTGCCGGCGATCGGCGACATCACCACCGATTTCGTCAATCCGCCGCGCTTCGACGTGCTGGCGCGCCTGCGGCCGCGCGGCACCAGCGATTATCCGGGCGAGAAGACGGCGGCGCTGCAGCACACGGCCTATCCCGAGATCGTCCCGCTACAGGTCGACCTGCCGGCCAAGCAGGTCTACGACATCGTGCAGAAGCTGATCGCCAAGCGCAAATGGCTGGTGGTCGACGCGCGCGCGCCGCTCGGAGCGCGCGGCACCGGCACCATCGAGGCGGTGGCGCGCACCACGCTGTTCGGCTTCCGCGAGGATGTGGCGATCCGCGTGACGCCCGCGCGCGACGGGTCGCGCGTCGACATGCGCTCGGCCTCGCGCTACGGCTTCAACGATTTCGGCGCCAATGCCCGGCGCGTGCGCGCCTTGCTCGACGACATCGACGACGCGGCGGGCTCTGCGAGCGAGCCGCGCGAGGAGCCGGAAAAGCCGCAGCCGAAGCCCGCGCCGAAGCGGCAGCCGGACAAGCGGCGCTGATCCGTCACCCTATCCGCCCGGGAGCCGGTACACGCCATCGATGGCCGGGGCGCCGTCGGTCTCGACCAGTCCGCGCGCGACCAGGTCCTCCAGATGCGCCAGCACCGAGAGGCCGGCGGCGCCCGTGAGGCGCGGGTCGATGCCGATATAGATCGCGCGCACGATGGTCGGAATATCGGTCGCGCCCTTGCCGAGGCGATGCAGGATCGAGGCCTCGCGCGCCTTGCGATGCAGGATGTAATAGCTGACGAAGCGCGGAGCGTCGTGAATGGCCGGACCGTGACCGGGGAAATAGACGGTCTCGTGCCGGCGCGTGAGCTTGTCGAGCGAGGCCATGTAGTCGCTCATGGCACCGTCCGGCGGCGCCACGATGGTGGTGGCCCAGCCCATGACGTGATCGCCGGCGAACAGCACGTTCTTTTCTTTCCAGGCATAGGCCATGTGATTGGCGGTGTGGCCGGGCGTTGTCACCGCCTCGATGGTCCAGCCGTCGCCCTTGACGATGTCGCCGTCCTTGAGCGCCACGTCGGGGCGGAAGTCGCGGTCGCCGCTTGAATCGAGCGGATTGTGTTCGCCGATATGCAGCGCGCGCGCCGCCCGGTGCGGGCCTTCGGCGTAGACGGTGGCGCCGGTCGCGGCTTTCACCGCCGGCACCGCCGGCGAATGATCGCGATGGGTGTGGGTGACGAAGATCGCGCTCACGGTTTCGCCGCGCACGGCATCGAGCAGCGCAGCCGTATGGGCGGGATCGTCGGGACCGGGATCGATAATGGCGACCGTGCCGCGGCCGACGATGTAGCTGATCGTGCCCTTGAAGGTGAACGGACCCCCATTATTCGCCATCACCCGGCGCAGGCCGGGCATGGGTTCGTCGACGGTGTCGGGGGCAAGATCGAGATTCTTGTCGAAGGGGATGTCGTCGGCCATGGCCGGGAAACTATCGGGCTGCCGATAGTCAAGGCAAGCGCATTCGCTCACGGAGGACTTGTCCTCCGTGAGCGAATGTCAGCAATGCGCGCCGCTCATTGCGGCGTGACTGAACTCGAGAATGCGCCGTCCGTGCCGTTACTCATGACCACGTTGTTCTTGTAGGAGATGAGCTGGCCGCTCGGCGTGATCAGCAGGCCGGTGCCGTTGCCGGTGACGGTCGTCTGATTGGCGATGATGGTGGCGTTAACGCCGTGCACGACCAGACCGGCCCCGTTGCCGGTGACGCCGACGTGGTCCACGAGCAGTGTCGCCGCATTGGCCGCCACGACCACATGGACGCCGAACCCGACGGTGCCCGACACCATGCTGTCGCGCATGGTGGCCGCGACCGCGCCGCCTGCCGTGGTGTCGATACGGAAGCCGATATTGTTGTTGTTAAGCTGCGTGCGGTTGACCGAAACCGTTGCCGTCGCGGTGCTGGTCGGCCTGATCAGGATGCCTGCATTGGTTCCGCTGCCATTCTCCTCGATATAGGAGTCGGTGACGAAGAGCTTCGGATTCCCACTCGACGGCGCAAAGTTGATGCCGCTGTTGGAGAAGTGCTTGATGCGCGAATTGATGACATGCAGCGCGCCGCCGGCCAGGAATTTTATGCCATCGAGGCCGGTGCCGGCGCCTTCAATGTCGAGGCCTTTGAGGGTGACGACATCTGTGGACGCGGCGTTGATATTGATGCCGTTGGTGCCGGACCCCAACACGCCGGCCTCGAAGCCTTCCGAACTGATGGTGATCGACTTGGTGATCGTCACCGTACCGAAGGCGCCCGGATCGAGCACATTAATCTCGCCGCTCGCCGCGGTCTTCGAAATCGCGCCGGCGAAAGTCTTGCACGGCGCCGTGCGGCTGCACGGATTGGCATCGTCGCCGACGCCGGACACCCAGGTGCGCGTCGCCTGCGCCTGCGCCGAGCCCGCCGACACGATGAGCAAGAACGTCAAGCCGATCAGGCTTGCACACCAGTTGACGTAACGCATTGACCGACTCCCGTGAATGATACCTTCACGATTCGCATGAGCGGGGACCAAACGCAACGCTGTTTTTACCGGCATGCAATGGCAATTAGATCAAGGATCAAACTTATTTGCCTTTATTGATGGGGTCGGGGGCGAGGTCGAGGATCTTGTCGAAGGGATATCGTCGGCCATGGCCGGGAAACGCTCGGGCCGCCGACCGTCAAGGCGAGCGCATTCGCTCACGGAGGACTTGTCCGCCGTGAGCGAATGTCAGTAATGCGCGCCGGCTATTGCGGCGTGACTGAACTCGAAAACGCGCCGTCGGTCCCGTTACCGGTGACTACGTTGTTCTTGTAGGAGATGAGCTGGCCGCTCGGCGTGATCAGCAGGCCGGTGCCGTTGCCGGTGACGGTCGTCTGATTGGCAATGATGGTTGCGGGCACGCCATGCACGACCAGACCGGCGCCGTTGCCGGTGACACTGACGTGATCCACCAGCATGGTCGCCGCATTGGCCGCCACCACCACATGGATGCCGAAGCCGACCGTGCCCGACACCATGCTGTCGCGCATGGTGGCCGCGACGGCGCCGCCGGGGGCCGTGGTGTCGATGCGGAAGCCGATATTATTGTTGTTGAGCTGGGTCCGATTGACCGAAACCGTCGCCGTCGCGGTACTGGTCGGCCTGATCAGGATGCCCGCATTGGTCCCGCTGCCGTTCTCCTCGATGTAGCAGTCGGTGACGAACAGCTTCGGATTCCCACTCGACGGCGCAAAGTTGATGCCGCTGTTGGTGAAGTGCTTGATGCGCGAATTGATGACATGCAGCGCGCCGCCGGCCAGGAATTTTATGCCGTCGAGGCCGGTGCCGAGGCCTTCGATGTCGAGGCCCTTGAGGGTGATGACGTCGGTCGACGCCGCGCTGATGACGATGCCGTTGGTGCCCGACACCAGCACGCCGGCCTCGAAACCTTCCGAACTGATCGTGATCGACTTGGTGATGGTCACCGCGCCGAAGCCGCCGGGATCGAGCACGTTGATTTCCCCGCTCGCCGCGGTCTTGGAAATCGCGCCGGCAAACGTTTTGCACGGCGCCGTGCGGCTGCACGGATTGGCATCGTCGCCGACGCCGGACACCCAGGTACGCGTCGCCTGCGCCTGTGCCGAGCCCGCCGACATGATGAGTAACAGCGCCAAGCCGATCAGGCTTGCGCACCAGTTTACGTAACGCATGGGTCGCCTCCCCTTGAACATCCCAATACCGCCCGCATGAGCGGTCCGTAGCCGCATGATGCTGTTACCGGCATTCGATGGCAATTGCATCACGGATCAACTTTTTGTAGCACGCAACGAATGCGCACAATCCGCGCGCGACGCCAATGCGCGCGGAGCATTTCCGTTTACAGTATGTTTACAAGCGGTTGCTGAGATTAACGGTAGTTATATACCAATTGCCGAAATTGATTGAGGATAACCTCCGGTGGTGGGTCGTCGCGTGACGCGTGCAAGCGAAGCTTTGCCGCGTCGCCTTGTTGCGTCATCTTGTTGCGTCATCTTGTCGCGCTATCTCGTCGGCCGATCATGCCACGCCGGCCGGCTGCGCGATCAGGTCGGATAGCATCCGTTCGACCTCGCGCGCCGGCCGCGGCGGGCTGAACAGGAAGCCCTGCACCTCGTTGCAACCTTCCGACGCAAGCCGGGTGAGTTGGTCCCTGGTCTCCACGCCTTCGGCGGTGGTGGTGATGCCGAGGCTGCTGCTCAAGCCCACCACCGCGCGCACGATGGCGACACTGTCCTCCTTCGACGACAGATCGTGGATGAACGACTTGTCGATCTTGATCTTGTCGAACGGGAAGCTGCGCAGATAGCCGAGCGAGGAATAGCCGGTGCCGAAATCGTCCATCGCGATCCTGATGCCGAGGTCGCGCAACTGATGCAGCACGACGAAGGCGCCGTCGCTTTCCTGCAACAGCACCAGCTCGGTGATTTCGAGTTCGAGCCGCCCCGGCGTCAGGCCCGAGGCCCGCAATGCGTCCGTGACGGTCTGCACCAGGTTGCGGCTCCTGAACTGAACCGGCGACAGGTTGACGGCAATGGTGACCTCGCGCGGCCAGCGCGCGGCCTCGGCGCAGGCGGTGCGCAGCACCCATTCGCCGATCGGGACAATCAGACCGGTTTCCTCGGCCACCGGGATGAATTCGGCCGGCGGCACCATGCCGCGTTCACTGTGATGCCAGCGGATCAGCGCCTCGCAGCCCGTGATGCGGCCGGTTTTGACATCGACAATGGGCTGGTAATAGAGCTCGAACTCGTGCTGCAGGACCGCGCGCCGGAGATCGAGTTCGAGCGCGCGCCGGGCCTGCATGCGCGCGTCCATTTCCTTTTCGAAGAAACGATAAGTGCCGCCGCCATCGGCCTTGGCACGGTAGAGCGCAAGGTCGGCGTTCTTCATCAGCACGTCCGGTTCGCCGCCGTCGGCCGGCGCCAGCGCGATGCCGGCGCTCACGCCGACCACGATCTGATGGCCCTCCAGTTCGTAAGGCGCGCCGACGTCTTCGATCAGACGCGAGGCGAGCGCCGCCGCCTTCGGCGAGTCGATCGAGGTCACCTGCACGATCGCGAATTCGTCGCCGCCCAGGCGCGCGACGATGTCCTCGCCGCGCACGCAGCCGCGCATGCGCTCGGCCGCCAGTTTGAGCAGCACGTCGCCGATCGGATGGCCGAGCGTGTCGTTGACGTTCTTGAAGTGGTCGAGGTCGAGGCTGAGCACCGCGACCGAATCGTTGTGGCGCAAGTGAGATAACACGTCACCCAGCCGCTCGTAGAAGCTCGCGCGGTTCGGCAGGTCGGTGAGCACGTCGAAACGCGCCAGGTAATTGATGCGCTCTTCGGCGCGGTGTTGCTCGGTGACGTCCTCGAAGGTGGCCACCAGGCCGCCGTCCGTGGTCGGCCGTTGCACGATCGAAATGCAGCGGCCATCCGCCAGATAGGTGATGGCGGTCCCGCCCGACGGCTGTT
The DNA here is from genome assembly GCA_035549515.1 of Pseudolabrys sp. Classification (GTDB taxonomy): domain Bacteria; phylum Pseudomonadota; class Alphaproteobacteria; order Rhizobiales; family Xanthobacteraceae; genus Pseudolabrys. The sequence continues at coordinate 10,592 of DASZQT010000236.1, forward strand.
CGAGCAGCCGGTCCTGCTTTGCGAGCGCGCCGGCCGGATCGCGGTCGGCGGCGCGCGCGATGGCCATGAATTTCTCGATCGGCATGCCGGGCCTCACGGCGTCCGACGGCAGATTGAAGATTTCGAAAAAGCGCCGATTGACGATCACCAGGCGATGGGCAGCGTCGAACATGCTCAAGCCTTGCGCCATGTTGGTGAGCGCGGCATCGAAGCGCTGGCTGTCGAGCGCGGCGGCACGCGCGAGCTCGCGAATGCGGCTCAGGCTCTCGGCGTAGCCCTTGGTGGCCTTGGCCAGCACGCCGATCTCGTCCTTGCGGTCGAGGCCCTCGCTGACGGTCACGGAATTGTCGCCGGCGCTCAGCCGCTGCATGGCGTTGCTGATCTGCAGGATCGGCTGGCTCACGCTTTTCGAGATCCAGCGCACGGCCGCGCTGACGCCGGCCGCCGCCAGGCCGAGCGCGATGATCGTCACGGCCAGCGACACCGTGAAAATCGCGCGCAGATGTTCGGCGTTGCTAATGCTTTCCACCTTCGACAGATTGACCAGATTGTCGATCGCTTGCGATGCCCCGGCGAAGGCAGCGGCCGTCGTGGTGTCGAATTCCGTTTGCGCGCCCACCGGATCGCCGGCATCGATGCGTGCAAAGGCGGCGTCCAGCGATTTCTCGTAAGCGCCCCATTCCTCGCGCAGCCGGCCGAGCAAGACCAGTTCGTGCGGATCCTCCGGCGACTTCGCCAGCGCCACGTAACGATTGACCTCGGATTCAAAGGCCGCTCTCGCGGCCTGCATGCGGGCCGTGTCGGCCGCGAGTTGGCGGAAATTCGTGGTGTTGATCCGGCGCAGGGCGAGCAGGTGATGCTCATCCATCGCCCGCTTGATGTTGCCGATCATGGCGATCTGCGGCACCCAGTCCTCGGCCACCTCGGTGACGAGCCGATTGAGCGCCCAGACCTGCGCGATCGAAACGGCGCCGATCGCGAAAATAACGACCAGGCTCAACCCGAAGCCGGCGGACAATTTCGCTTTGATACTCAGATCGCGCAGACGAGACATCGTGAATCGACCCGGCATCCCTATTGCAGCGTGCCCATGAATTTCCACAACGCGTAACTCTTGCGGAACGCCGCATAGGAGTCGTAGACGCGCTTGAAGTTCGGGTTCTTCGCCGATTCCTCGGCCACTACCTGGTTCCAGGCGTTCTCGAATTCGACCAGTATGGGCGCCGGAAAGCGCCGCAGATGAACACCCCGCTCCTGCAATTGCGCGAGCACCCTGCCTTGCATCGCCTCGCCCTTGGCGACTTCATGGATCATGATGTCGCTGCAGGCGAGCTCGATCGCGGTTTTGTCGCGCTCGGGGAGCGCGTTCCAGACTTTCAAATTGATGTCGAGATCGAACAGCGTCGACTGCTGATGCCAGCCGGGGAAATAGTAATACTTCGCCACTTCATGGAAATTGAGCGGCTGATCCATCACGGGCAGCGAGAACTCCGCCGCGTCGAGCGCGCCGCTCTTGAGCTTGGCGTAGATCTCGCCCGGCGGGTCCTGCTCGACGATGACGCCGAACTTTTTCATGACCAGCGCGCCGAGCCCGAAAATGCGCATGCGCAGGCCCTTGAGATCGGCCGGCGTCGTAATCTCCTTGCGGAACCAGCCGGCCGGCTCGGCCGGAATGAGACCGCAGGGAATGTTGTAGATGTCGTGCGCGCGGAACATCTCGCGCGCGAGTTCGAGGCCGCCGCCTTCATACATCCAGGCTAGGTATTCCGGGATGTCGGGACCGAACGGCACGCTCGAGAAGAAATTGAACGCGCTGTCATGCGAGGCGAACCAGCCCGCGCCGGCCCAGGCGGCGGCGATCTTGCCGGTCGAGACGGCCTCGACCGATTGCGCGCCCGGCACCACTTCGCCGGGCTCGTGGAAATTGATGATGACCTCGCCGCCGGTCACGCGCTTCACGCGGTCGGCGAGTTCGTGCGCGGCGGCGCCGAGGATCGGCATGCTGCCGGGGAACGTGCTCGCGAGCTCAAGCGTGACCGTCCGCGGCTTGTCCTGAGCCGATGAAACGCCGGCGAAAGCGGCCACGAGCGTCACGAGAATTGCCAGCGCTTTCCTTTTCATCGCACGCTCCGCATTGTTCGCCTTGCTCGGTCCGCTGACCCGCGACCGCACAACCCGCCGACCGCCATCAGGCAACCTCCTCGGTGCGCGGGGCGAGCTCGCCGAGCATGGGCTCGATCTCCGAAGCCGGCCGCGGCGGGCTGAACAGAAATCCTTGCACTTCATTGCAGCCTTCGCTCGCCAGCCGCGCGAACTGCTCCTTTGTCTCGACGCCCTCGGCCGTGGTGGTGATGCCGAGACTGCTGCTCAGGCCGACCACCGCGCGCACGATCGCCAGGCTGTCTTCCTTCGCCGGCAGATCGCGGATGAAGGACTGGTCGATCTTGATCTTGTCGAACGGGAAGCTGCGCAGATAGCCGAGCGAGGAATAGCCGGTGCCGAAATCGTCCATGGCGATCTTGATGCCGAGATCGCGCAACTGGTGCAGGACCGCGAAGGCGCCGTCCGCCTCCTCCAGCAGCACAAGCTCGGTGATTTCCAGTTCCAGCCGGCCCGGATCAAGATCGGCCTTTTCGAGCGCGTCCTCAACGCTGCGGACGAGGTTCCGGCTCTTGAACTGCGCCGGAGAGAGATTGACCGAAATCGTCACCTGCTTCGGCCAGCGCGCCGCCTCGGCGCAGGCCCGCCGCAGCACCCATTCGCCGATCGGCACGATGAGCCCGGTTTCCTCCGCCACCGGAATGAATTCGGGCGGGCCCACCATGCCGCGCTCCGGGTGGTGCCAGCGCAGCAGCGCCTCGCAGCTTTTCACCCTGCCGGTTTTGACATCGACAATGGGCTGGTAAAACACCTCGAACTCGCCCTTAACGACCGCCTTGCGCAGATCCAGTTCGAGCGCACGGCGCGCCTGCATGCGGGCGTCCATCTCCAATTCGTAGAAGCGATAGGTGCCGCCGCCATCAGTCTTGGCGCGGTAGAGCGCGAGGTCGGCGTTCTTCATGATCGCGTCCGGCTCGCGGCCATCGGCCGGCGCGATCGCGATGCCGATACTGACGCCCACGACCACTTGATGCCCTTCGAGCTCGTAGGGCGCGCCGACCAGTTCGATGAGGCGCGCCGCCAGGGTCGGGACACCGACCGGCTGGCCCGAGGGCACCTGCACGATCGCAAACTCGTCGCCTCCGAGGCGAGCCACGATATCCTCGCTGCGCACGCATCCGCGCATGCGATCGGCCACGGCCTTGAGCAGGCGGTCGCCGATCGGATGGCCAAGCGTATCGTTGACGTTCTTGAAGTGGTCGAGATCGACGCTAAGGATCGCGAGGGATTCGGAACGGCGCAGATGCTTCAATATCGTTCCCACGCGCTCGTAGAACGTCACGCGATTGGGCAAGTCCGTGAGCGCGTCGAAATGCGCCAAGTGGCGAATTCGCTCCTCCGCCATGCGTTGCTCGGTGATGTCCTCGAATGTGGCCACAAGGCCACCACCACTCATCGGCCGGTTCACGATCGAAATGCAGCGCCCGTCCGCCAGAGACGTAACGGCGGTGCCGCCGGCCGGTTCGGCAAGCAGCCGTTGCTGTTCGGCCGCGGCGGCGACCGGATCGCCGTCGACCGCGCGCGCAATGGCCAAGAACCGCTCGAGCGTGATGCCGGTCACGACGGTGCCGGGTGGCGGATTGAAGATCTCGAAGAAACGCCGGTTCACGATCACCAGTCGATGGTCGGCGTCGAACAGGCACAGGCCTTGCGCCATGTTGCTCAGCGCGGCATCGAAGCGCCGGTTTTGCGTGGCCAGGTCGCGTTGCGTGTGGGTCAGCGCCGCGACCGCGCCGTCGAGCGCGCGCAAAGGCAGCATTCGCGCCGCCAGATACATGACGAGGCCAAGGATGCTGCTCAGGATCGCGACAAACCCGGTTCCGATGAGCGTGCCCCTCAGACTCGCTTCGGCGACCAGTGACCCGACCGTCGCACCGGATACGACAATCGACGCCTTCCGGGACAGGACCGGGGCGGCGACTGCGTCCCCGTCATCGAGCACGAGACGGCCGTCGGCATCGTAGATCTTCTGCCGGATCGGCCCCCCGCCGCCCGCGGGCAATTGGACTATTTCGGACAGACGCAATTGCTGGTACTGCCACAGCACATTGTGCGTATAGATGTACTGGCTCACGCGCGCCGCGTTAAGATGCGCTTCGAAATCCAGCGTCGCCGCTCTGTCGTGGTAGCCAAGGACGAAATAGCCGGCCGGCACCACAAGCGCCACGACCACGGCAACCGCAAGCGCCAGCGCGCCAACAAACTTTCTGAGCGGGCTGCCAGGCATCAATCGGCATCCGGGAGCGTCGCCGCCTCGCGCAGCACCTTGAGGCCGCGCGGCGAACGTAGGAACTTCATGAATTCCAAGGCCGCGGGCGCGCCGGTTGCGCTCACCACGAAATAGAGTCGTTTAGCGTAGGGATAGCTGCCGTTTTCGAAGTTGGCGAAGGTTGGCGCCACACCATCGAGCGGCACAATGTGCAGGTCGCTTTTTTCGGTCTCGACTTGCGCCAGCGTCGTACCCGTGAGCGAGAACGGCATGCGCTCCGCCAGCCTGGTATTGTCCTGGTCGGTGGCTGCGACCGGCACCTCCGGGCGCAAACGCAGTGCCTCGATCGCCTTGTCCAGGCCGGGGTACATAGCCCCCAGCAGCGCCGTGTCGGCCTCGCTGCGCGGGCGCAGAATGAGCCGCATCGAACTGCCGTCGGCCCAGACCGGTTTCGGTTCCGAGAATATCCTCGGCAGGTCCGATGCCTTGAGGCCACCGGGATTCGGCTTCGATGTCACAAGCACGAACGGGGTTCGCAGCACCGCGACTTGCCGCAAGCCTGCCGCCTTCTCTTGCGCATTTAAAGGACGCGCCGAAGCCGCAAGATCGAGCTTGCCATCGGCGAGCGCGCGCAGCGCTCCCGTGCTGCCAAGGCTCGGGATTACTTCGAGTTTGATGCCGCTTTCGGCGGTGAACGCGGCGCCGGCCTGGCTCAACAGACCGATCGAGCTGCCGGTACCGCCCGCGCGAAGAACGTCGGCCGCCGCCGCATCGATTCCCGTCAGCGACGCGGCCAGGCAAATCGCGAGGACCGGTTTCGACAACAGCACGCGCATCAGATCACATCCTCATTAGGATGCGGAACAGTGCGCAGCAAAAGATGAAGCAAGCGCTGTTGCGTTCGCGCAGTTTTTAGAAATTGCGCCTCAAATGCGGAGCGGCAGGTTATGCGCTACCGTGTCAGTGGATCTCCGGCTCGGGAACGGTACCGAGCGGGCCGAGAAAATCAAAATCGCAACCGGTGTCGGCTTGTCCGATGTGCTGCGAATAGAGCGCGCCATAGCCGCGCGGGTAACGCGGTGCGGGCGGCGTCCAGGCGGCTTTGCGGCGCGCCAGCTCTTCGTCGGACACGCACAGATGAATGCGGCGCGCCGGCACGTCGACCTCGATCTCGTCGCCGGTTTGCACGAAGGCGAGCGGTCCGCCGACGAAACTCTCCGGCGCGACATGCAAGATGCAGGCGCCATAGCTGGTACCGCTCATGCGCGCATCGGAGATGCGCAGCATGTCGCGTACGCCCTCCTTCACGAGTTTGCGCGGGATCGGCAGCATGCCCCATTCCGGCATGCCCGGCCCGCCCTGCGGCCCGCCGTTCTTGAGCACCAGGATATGGTCGGCCGTGACGTCGAGATCCTCGCGCTCCACCTCGCGCGCCATCTCGTTGTAGTCCTCGAAGGCGATGACCTTGCCGCGATGTTTCAACAGCCGCTTGTCGGCCGCCGACGGCTTCATCACGCAGCCGCCCGGCGCCAGATTGCCGGTGAGCACGGCGGTGGCGCCTTCGCGCGATACCGGATCCTCGAAAGTGTGGATCACGTCGCGCAAATAGACCTGCGCGCCCTCGATGTTCTCGCCCAGAGTCTTGCCATTGACGGTCGGACAGTTGCGATCGAGCGTGTGCTTCATCTCGGCCATCAACGCGCGCAGGCCGCCCGCATAATAGAAGTCTTCCATCAGATAGCCGCCCGATGGCCGCACATTGGCGAGCACCGGGATTTCGCGCGAGATGTCGTCGAAGCGCTTCATGTCGAGCGCAAGTCCAAGACGACGCGCCATTGCCACCACATGGATAATGGCATTGGTCGAGCCGCCCATGGCCATGTGTACGCGGATGGCGTTATCGAACGCTTCGCGCGTGAGGATCGTCTGCGGCGTCACGTCGTCCCACACCATGTCGACGATACGCCGGCCGGCGGCCGAGCACATGCGCGGATGCGCGCTATCGGCGGCCGGTATAGAAGACGCGCCCGGCAATGTGAGGCCGAGCGCCTCGGCGATCGCCATCATGGTGGCGGCGGTGCCCATGACCATGCAGGTGCCGAAGGTGCGTGCAATGCCGCCTTCGAGTTCGGCCCAATCGTCCTCGCTGATGCGGCCGGCGCGCTTCTCGTCCCAATATTTCCAGGCGTCGGAGCCCGAGCCCATCGGCTGGCCGCGCCAATTTCCACGAAGCTGCGGACCGGCCGGCACATAGATCGCCGGCACGCCCATGCTGATCGCGCCCATGATGAGCCCGGGCGTGGTCTTGTCGCAGCCGCCCATGAGCACGGCGCCGTCGATCGGATGGCTGCGCAGAAGCTCCTCCGTCTCCATTGCGAGCAGATTGCGATAGAGCATGGTGGAGGGTTTCACGAACGGCTCCGACAGCGACATCGCCGGCAGTTCGACCGGGAAGCCGCCCGCCTCCCATACGCCGCGCTTCACGTCCTCGGCGCGCGCGCGCAAATGCGTGTGACAGTAGTTGAGATCGCTCCAGGTGTTGATGATGCCGATGACCGGCTTGCCGGCCCAGTCCTCGGCATTGAAGCCGCCCTGGCGCAAGCGCGCGCGATGGCCGAACGAGCGCAGATCCGAAACCCCGAGCCAGCGATGGCTGCGCAGGTCTTCGTAACGTTTCCTGGTGCTCATTCCGCCGCGATCTCCGCCTTCCCCGCCGCGGCGCGCCTGGCCGCGAATTGCGTTACCACGACCGCGCCGGCCAGCACCACCCCGATCAAGTCGGTGGTGACATGCGGATCGATCAGCAGCAGGCCGCCGACCGTGAGCAGCACGCTCTGCCAATGCGCCGAATGCGTGATGAAATAGCCGTGCAGGCCGGCCGAGAACAGCATCACGCCGACGGTGGCCGAGACGCAGGCCATCGCGATGGTCGGCCAGTCACCGATCATCAGGAGTTCGGGGGCGTAGACGAACATGAAGGGCACGATGAAGCTGGTCGCCGCGATGCGCACGGCGGCCAAGCCCGTCGCCCACAGGTCGGACTTGGCGAGGCCGGCGGCGGCGAATACCGCGAGCGCGACCGGCGGCGTGATCGCCGACAGGATGGCGAAGTAGAACGCGAACATATGCGCGGCCGGCAGCGCCACGCCGAACTTCACGATCGCCGGCACCAGCAGCGCGGTCATGATGATGTAGGCGGGCGTGGTGGGCATGCCCATGCCGAGCACGATGCCGGCGAACATGGTGAAGATCAACGCCAGCAGCAGATAGTTCTGCGACAGGTGCACGACATATTGCGTGAACACGATGCCGAGGCCGGACAAGGTCACCACCGCGATGACGACGCCGGCGCAGGCGCAGGCGAGCGCCACCGGCAGCGCGTTGCGCGCGCCGTCGACGCAGGCCCCGATCAGATTGCCGAACGAGACATAATGGCGCGTCGACTTGCGCAGGGCCGCGACCGGAAAGCAGGCGAGCGTGCCGGCGAGCGCCGCCATCGGCGCCGAAAAGCCGGTATACATGAACGCCAGGATGGTCAGCACCGGGATGAACATGTGCCCGCGCTCGCGCATCACCCGGCCGAGCCGCGGCAATTCGCTGCGCGGCACCCCGACGAGGCCGCGCCGCTTGGCCTCGAAATGCACCGCCGAGAAACAGGCGACGTAATAGAGCACGGCCGGAATAAGCGCCCAGATCACCACCTGCCCGTAGGACACGCCGAGGAATTCGGCCATCACGAAGGCGGCCGCCCCCATGATCGGCGGCATGATCTGCCCGCCGGTGGAGGCCACCGCCTCGACCCCGGCGGCGAAATGCGGCGGGAAGCCCGAGCGCTTCATCAGCGGAATGGTGATCGGCCCGTCCACCATGACATTGGCGACCGCGCTGCCGGAAATGGTGCCGAACAGCGCGGACGACACGCAGGACACTTTGCCCGGTCCGCCGGCGGTGTGGCCCGTCAGGCTCATGGCGAAGTCCATGAACAATTGTCCGGTGCCGGTGCGCTCCATGAAAGAGCCGAACAGCACGAAGATCAGCACATAAGACGCCGACACCGACAGCGGAATGCCGAAAATGCCCTCGGTGGTCATGTAGAGCTGGTCGAGCATGCGCATCGGCTCGAGCCGCGCCACCACCAGGCCATAGGCGAGAAATACGATGGCCGTGATCGGCAGCGCCCAGCCGATGACGCGGCGCGTCGCCTCCAGCACCATCACGGTCATGATCGTGCCCATGACCATGTCGGCGGTGGTCAGATCGTCGACATAGAAGATGCGATTGACCACGTAATCGTAATTGACGAACAGATAGAGGATCGGCGTCACCGAAAGGACCAGCAGCAGCCAGTCGAGCACGCTCGGCACGCCCTCCGGCGACCCATTGCGCCGATGCATGATGAACAACAGCGTCATCGCGAACATCAGATGGGTGCCGCGGAACCACACCGCCTCGGGCGTGCCGAAGGCGATCGCCCAGGTGTGGTAGAGCACCATGGCGACGGCGATGACGGTGGTGAGAAGGCGGACGATGCCGCCATAGCTGAGATCGAGCTTGCTGCTCATCGGTCTGGCCGCCCGGAATGAGGGATCGCGCCGGCGGCACGGCGCGCGCGCCGCCGGCGGCTCATGCGATCAGTGCGACTGCACAGTGAGGCCGGCTTCCTTGTAGAACTTGGCGGCGCCGGGATGGAACGGCACGCCGATGTCTTCCGCCATGCCCTTCGGCGTCAGCGCGCCGATATCCTTGGCCACGGTCGCCAGCGTCTTGGTGTTGGCGGCGATGGTCTTGGCCATGGTGTAGACCTCATCGGCCGGCAGCTTGCAGGACACGAACAGGTGCGTGGCATAGCCGATCACCTTCACGTCCTGCTCCTGCTTGGGATAGGTGCCCTTCGGGATGGTGTTGAGCGTGTAGCCGGGATTGAGCTTCTTCATCGCGGACATGCTGGCGGCCTGGTCGAGCAGCCTTATGTCGCGCGCGGCGGCCAGATCCATGACCGCGCCGGCCGGGATCTGGGTGCCAAGACCGAAGGCGACGGCGTGGCCGTCCTTCATCTGGTTCACCGAATCCGAATAACCGACGAAGCTGATCTTCACGTCGTTATAGGACAGCCCATGCACGCCGAGGATCTGCCGGGTGATCAATTCGCCGGTGTTGCCGCGCTGTTGCGTGGTGACCGACTTGCCCTTGAGATCCTCGAACTTGTTCACGCCGGAATCGGCATTGACCACGAACTGATAATATTGCGGATAGAGCGTAGCGAGGTTGCAGACATTCGTGAGCTTCTTCTGGAACGGCGGCTTGCCGCCGATGCCATCGACCGTCGAGATCGAGTTGCCGAAGCCGACATCGGCCTTGCCCTCGTCGACGCCGCGCGCATTGGCGATGCCGGCGCCCGGCATGACTTGAATCTGCAGGCCGGGGACGGCCTTCTCCCACAGGTCCTTGAGCTGGCCGCCGAGCGGGATCCACGATCCGCCTTGCGGACCGGTCATCATTTTCATGTCGGCGGCGGTGGCCGGCTCGGCCAGCGCCAGCGCAAGGCCGAGGCTCAATCCGGACACCAGCCCGAGCCCGAGCGCGCGCATTTTCATCGTGCATTTCATGGCGTTTCCTCTCCTCCTGCCCGGCACTTTTTGCGGGCTTTTTTATCGATCGCCTTTGGCGACGTTTTTTTGTTCGCAGGAGCAGGGTAAGCGGCGACGGCGCCCTCGCACAAGAGCAAGCCCGCCCGCGCACAGCCAGCGCGCGTGGGAGCCATCGCCCCCGCGCGCGCAAGCGTTTGTTTCGGCGGCGGAATATACGACGCCGGCTAATTGACCGACAGATTGGCGGCGTGCACGACCTTTTCCCATTTGGCCGTTTCGGCGGCGAGGAACTTGCCGAAATCCTCCGGCGTGCCCGGGACCGCGATGCCGCCGAGGTCTTTGACGCGCGCCTGAATCTCGGGATCCTGCAAAGCCGCGTTGATCTCCTTGTTGAGCAGATCGATCACCGGCCTGGGCGTGCCATGCGGCGCACCGAAGCCGAAGAACGCGCTCGCCTCATAGCCGGGCACGCTGTCGGCCAGGATCGGCACGTCGGGCAGTTCGGCCGAGCGCTTCAGGGTGGTCACCGCGAGCGGGCGCAGCTTGCCGGCTTTGATGTGGCCGATCGAGGCCGGCAGGTTGTCGAACATCACCTGCACCTGGCCACCCATCAGATCGATCAGCGCCGGCGCCGAGCCCTTATAGGGCACATGCGTCATCTTCACGCCGGTCAGCATCATGAACAGTTCGCCGGACAGATGGATCGAGGTGCCGTTGCCGGACGAAGCCATATTGACCTTGCCGGGATTGGCTTTGGCATAGGCGATGAATTCGGCCACCGTCTTGGCCGGCACCGCCGGATTGACCTCCATCACATTCGGCACCTGGATGAAGCCGGCAACCGGATCGATGTCGCGCAGGAAGTTGAAATTCAGCTTCTTGTAGAGCGAGGCATTGATGGTGTTGGCCGGATTGACCAGCAGCAGCGTGTAGCCGTCGGGCGCGGCCTTGACCACGGCGTCGGTGCCGAGATTGTTGCCGGCGCCGGCGCGGTTTTCGATGACGAATTGCTGGCCGAGCTTCTTGCTCAGATAGTTGCCGACCAGGCGGGCGACGATGTCGGTGGCGCCGCCCGGTGGATAGCCGACGATGATGTGCACGGGGCGGGTCGGGTAATCGGCGGCGGAAGCACCCGCCACCGGGACCAGCAGCATAAAGAGTGAGCCGAGCAATGCCCGGACGACCGAACGAATTGTCATTGGCGTAACCGTTCCCTTTTTTCGCCGGTTAAACCCGGCCGCGTTTTAGGCCGGCGACGTTAGGCGGGTCGCGGGGCGTCAGACAAGAGGTATGTGGCGGCAATTTTCGCGCGGCGCAGGTCGCGCCGGCGTGTCACGGCGGAGGCTGGGTCGGCTGATTGTTGCCGGGCCAAAACCAGATCAGCACGAGAATAAGCACGCTGGCGCCCAGCCCGACGAGATGCGGCACGCCGAAGCTACCGTCGTACCAGGCGGTCCAGGCGAAGAACGCGGCGATCGCCGCGACCACAATGAGCAATGCCAGGAGCAGCTTTTTCATCGCCATGGTTCACCGACCGAAATTCGCCGATCGAACGGCGCCGTCATTGACTACCATCGCAAGTCCGCCGCCATGACGCACATCAAACTTTTCGCGCCGACGCGCGTTAGGCGGTGTGCAAGCGGTTGAACGATCGACTAACGGAAGACGAATGCTCGGCGAACACGATAGTTCCGATCGACAAGCGGTCGCCGACACGGCAAAGCCCGCGACACCGCCCGCCCCTGCCCCCGCCGTTACCGCCGCGTTCGAAAAATACCAGAGCTCGAAAAGCGGCCTGACCTCGCAGGCGGCCAAGCAACGGCTGGCGCAATATGGGCCGAACGCGCTGGCCGAAACGAGCGAGAGCAAGTGGCACAAGCTCGTGTCCTATTTCTGGGGACCGCTGCCGTTCCTGATCGAGGCCGCCGCCGTCATCTCGGCGCTTCGGCAGGACTGGCCGGACTTCGCGGTCGTGACCGGGCTGTTGATCTACAATGCCGCCGTTGGCTTCTGGCAGGACAACAAAGCCGCCAACGCGCTGGCTGCCCTGAAGAAGGGCCTGGCGCCGAAGGCGCGCATGTTGCGCGACGGACAATGGACGACCGGCGATGCCGCCACGCTGGTGCCGGGCGACATCGTGAGCGTCGCCGCCGGCCAGATCGTGCCGGCCGATCTCATTCTCATCGGCGGCGAGTATCTCAGTTGCGACCAGGCGGCCTTAACCGGCGAGTCGGTGCCGGTCGCCAAGAAAATCGGCGACGAGGCTTACTCCGGCAGCATCGCCAAGCAGGGCGCGATGACCGGTCTGGTCATCGCCACCGGCAGCAAGACCTTCTTCGGCCGCACCGCGAAGCTGGTCGGCGCGGCCGGCGCGATCTCGCATTCCCAACGCGCGGTGACGCAGGTCGGCGATTTCCTGCTGCTGCTCGCCTTCATTCTCGCGGCCGTGCTGGTCGGCGTGCAGTTCTATCGCGAGGTCATCGTTGCCGACGTGCTGAGCTGGGACGCGTTCGGCAGAATCGCGCAATACGTGCTGGTGCTGCTGATCGCCTCCATCCCGGTCGCCCTGCCCGCCGTGATGTCGGTGACCATGGCGATCGGCGCCTATGCGCTGTCGCAGCAGAAAGCCATCGTCTCGCGCCTGTCGGCGATCGAGGAACTGGCCGGCGTCGACGTGCTGTGCAGCGACAAGACCGGCACGCTGACCATGAACAAGCTGACCGTCGAGTCGCAAATTCCGTTCGGCGCGTTCAACGCCGACGATGTGCTCATCGACGCCGCATTCGCCACGCAAAAGAGCAGCGAAGACCCGCTCGACATCGCCGTGCTGGCGGCGGCCGGGTCGCGGCCGGAAATCGCGCAGGTCAAGCAGACCGCCTTCATACCGTTCGATCCGGTCAGCAAGCGCACGGTGGCGACCGTGGTCGATCCGTCGGGCAAGACGCGGCATTTTGCCAAAGGCGCGCCGCAGGCGATCACGGCATTGGCGAATGCGGACGCCGCCCTCGTCGGCGCCTATCAAGCCAAAGTGGCGGAACTGGCGAGCAAGGGCTATCGCGCGCTCGGCGTCGCGCAATCCGATGACGGCAAGGCCTGGTCGATCGTCGGGCTCATCTCGCTGATGGACCCGCCGCGCCCCGACGCCAAGGAGACCATCGACGAGGCCAAGGCGCTCGGCGTCAACGTCAAGATGGTGACCGGCGACGATGTCGCCATCGGCGACCAGATCGCCGCGCAACTCGATCTCGGCGACCATCTCCTCGTCGCCAGCGACGTGTTCAAGAGTGACAGCACGTCCGCGCCGCTGAGCGCCGCGGTGATGGACGCGGTCGAGCGCGCCGACGGCTTCGGCCGCGTCTTCCCCGAGCATAAATACGAGATCGTCAAGGCGCTGCAGCAGCGCGGCCACATCGTCGGCATGACCGGCGATGGCGTGAACGACGCGCCCGCGCTCAAGCAGGCCGATTGCGGCATCGCGGTGAGCGGCGCCACCGATGCCGCGCGCAGCGCCGCCGCGCTGATCCTGACCGCGCCCGGCCTCTCGACCATCGTCAACGCGATCCGCGTCGCGCGCCAGATCTTCGAGCGGATCGAAAGCTATATCCACTATCGCGTGGCGATGACGCTCGACATCATGGTGCTGGTGGTTGCCTCCATCGTGATCTTCGAATTCCAGCCGATCACCGCCATCATGATCGTGGCGCTCGCGCTGCTCGACGACATTCCGATCATGACCATCGCCTATGACAACGTGCCGACCTCGGAGCGGCCGGTGCGCTGGAAGATGGAGAACATCCTGGTGTTCGCCTCGATCATGGGCCTGTTGTCGGTGGCGGAGACCTTCGGCCTGTTGCTGATCGGGCTGCGCTGGGTCGCCGATCCGCAATTCCAGGATATCCTGGCGCTCGATCCCGCGCAGTTGCAGACCGTCATGTTCCTGCAATTGGCGGTCGGCGGCCATCTCCTGCTGTTTGTCGTGCGCACCAAGAAATCGCTGTTCGAGCCGCCCTATCCGAGCGGCCGGCTGTTCTGGGCTATCGTCGCGACGCAGGTGGTTGCGGTGCTGATCTGCCTCTCAGGCATCGGCGTCGCCGCCATCCCGGCTGCGGCGATCGTCGCGGTGTGGGTCTATTGCCTGCTATGGATGGCGGTGCTGGACGCGCTCAAGCTCGTCGACCTCAAGCTCGCCAAGGCGCGCGAGCGCCGGCTCGCGAGCCACAGCGCCAACCTCGCCGGGTGAGGCTCCAAACGCCGGGAAGGACGCCATGGATTTGATCAAGCACTTTAAGGTGGAGCCGGGCTCCGACGTCCGTCTCTCCGCCATCGATCCGTCGTTCCACGGCAAATGGGCCTCGTCCGACGCCGCCGAGACCGATCTCGCGGCCCATCTCGCCCGCATCACGGCACTGCAACGCAAGCTCTACGCCGACCGCGGTCATTGCCTGCTGATCGTGCTGCAGGGCATCGACGGCGCCGGCAAGGACGGCACCTGCTGGCACGTGATGAGCGCCATGGACCCGCAAGGCGTCGACGTCCACGGCTTCAAGCAGCCAACGCCGGACGAGAGCGACCACGATTTTCTCTGGCGCGTCCACCCGCATGCTCCGGGCAAGGGGCGCGTCGCCATCTTCAACCGCTCGCATTACGAGGATGTGCTGGTCGTGCGCGTGCACAAACTCGTCCCCAAGGAAGTGTGGAAGCCGCGCTACGACTTCATCAATGAATGGGAGAAGATGCTCACGGTCGAGAACAACACGACCATCCTGAAATTCTTTCTCTACATCTCCAAGGAAGAGCAATTGTCGCGCTTCAAGGAGCGGCTCGACGACCCGAACCGGCAATGGAAGATCAGCAACAGCGATTACACCGAGCGTGACCTGTGGGGCGATTATATCGCCGCCTTCGAAGAGGCGTTGACCCGCTGCTCGACCAAGCACGCGCCGTGGTACGTGATCCCGTCCAATCACAAATGGTTTCGCAATCTGGCGGTCTCGGAGATCGTCGCCGACACGCTGGAGGCCATGAAGCTCGAATTGCCGAAGCCGACCGTCGACCTCAAGGAAATCAGGCGCCTCTATCACAAGGACGCCAAGGAGGAGACGAAGAAGGGTTGACCAAGCGGCGGCAACCGGAAAAGCCCGTTGCCGGCGGAGGCCGGCCGCGCAACCATAGCGCCGACCGATGAGCAACCCCTTTCCGGCAGCGATGGCGTCGAAGGCCTCCGTGTTCGCCGCGCTCGACGCCGCGCCGATGACGCCGGCGCATTATCTTTATTGGCTGGTTGCCAGCGGCGGCACGCTGCTCGACGGATTTTCGGTGGTGGCGCTCGGCATCGCGCTGCCGCTCATAGAACGCGACTTTGCGATCTCGCCCACCATGGTCGGCCTGATCGGCTCCGCGCTGGTGCTGGGCGCGGTCATCGGGGCCATGCTCGGCGGCGTCGCCGCCGACCGCATCGGGCGCAAGCGCGCCTTCGTGCTGGACATGGCAATCCTCGCCGCCGGCGCGGCCCTGTGCGCGCTCGCGACCGGCCCCTGGCTGATCGTCGCCGGACAGTTCGTTATCGGCGTCGGCATCGGCATCGACTTCCCGACCAGCGGGTCTTACGTCTCCGAGATCACGCCCATGGCCGCGCGCAGCCGCATGACGGTCGCGACCATCGCGCTGCAATCGGTCGGCATGATCCTGGCGGCGCTCGCCGGCATCGTCGTCCTGCGCGCGCATCCCGCCATCGGCGATTGGCGCCTGCTGGTCGGCATGGGCGGGGCGATCGCGCTGCTCTATCTGCTGGCCCGTCTCGGACTGCCGGAAAGCCCGCGCTGGCTGGCGGAAAAGGGCCTGTTCGCGCAGGCCGCCGCCGTCTTGTCGCGCCTGACCGGCCTTGCGGTGTCGGCCGCGCGGATGGAGCCCGCCGCCGGCCACGCCGCGCCCGCCTCGCCCTCGCCGCCGGGCAATGATTTGAGCCTCCTTATGCTGTTCGATGCGCGCTATCGCGCGCGCACGGTCCTGGTGTCGCTGCCGTGGTTCCTGATGGACATCGCGACCTATGGCGTGGGGCTGTTCACGCCCGTTATTCTCGGAACGCTGCACTTCACATCCGCCGCGCACGGTACGGTGGCCGCCGTCTTCGCCGATGCCGAAGGTAGCGGCGCGGTCGACCTGTTCCTGCTCGTCGGCTTCGTCGTCGGGATTTTCGCGATCTCTTACTTCGGCCGCATCAGCATGCAGGTGGCGGGTTTTGCCGGCATGACCCTCGGCATGCTGCTCCTGCTGCTGGCGACGCTGACCGATAACGGGCCGCAGGAGCATCTCTGGCTCGTCATCGGCGGCTTCGTGCTGTTTAATTTCGCGATGAATGCCGGCCCGAACGGCACCACATTCACGCTCGCGCCCATGCTGTTTCCGACCGGCATCCGCGCTTCCGCCAGCGGCTTCGCGGCGGCGAGCGCAAAGATCGGCGCAACCTTCGGCACCTTCGTGGTGCCGCTGTTGCAGGCGAAATGGGGCCTCACCGGCGTGCTGGCGCTGATGGCGTGCGTGAGCGTGGCGGGCCTTATCGCCACGGCCGGCTTCGCGGAAGTGGTACGCGTGGAAGAAGAGATCGAGGAGGGTTAACGCGCG
>DASZQT010000237.1:0-2101 GCA_035549515.1 Pseudolabrys sp.
CGCAAGCTCGGCTTCTCGCCCGCCCATACCATGCGCCTCGCCCAGCGCCTCTATGAAGGCATCGATATCGGCGGCGAGACGGTCGGCCTTATCACCTATATGCGTACCGACGGCGTCGACGTCGCGCCGGAAGCGGTCGCCGCCATCCGCGGCATGATCGGCAAGCAATACGGCAAGGATTACGTGCCGGACGCGCCGCGCACCTTTCAACAGAAATCCAAGACCGCGCAGGAAGCGCACGAGGCGGTGCGCCCAACCGATCCCAACCGGCTGCCGAGCGAGGCTGCCAAGCACCTCGACCGCGACCAGGCCCGCCTCTATGAGCTGATCTGGAACCGCGCGGTCGCGAGCCAAATGCAGTCGGCCGAACTGGAGCGCACTACCGTCGACATCACGGCGAAGGTCGGCGCGCGCATGCTCGACCTGCGCGCCACCGGCCAGGTCGTGAAGTTCGACGGCTTCCTCACGCTCTACCAGGAAGGTTTCGACGAGCCGTCCGACGATGACGAGTCGCGCCGCCTGCCCGCCATGAGCGCCGGCGAGTTGCTCGACAAGCGCGCGATCAATTCATCGCAGCACTTCACCGAGCCGCCGCCGCGCTATTCGGAAGCAGCCCTCGTCAAACGCATGGAAGAGCTCGGCATCGGCCGGCCCTCGACCTATGCGGCGATCCTGCAGGTGCTGCAGGACCGCGGCTATGTGCGCATCGAAAAGAAGCGGCTGATGCCGGAGGACAAGGGCCGTGTCGTGGTCGGCTTCCTCGAGAGCTTCTTTGCCCGCTATGTCGAATACGATTTCACCGCCAATCTGGAGGAGCAGCTCGACCGCGTCGCCAATCACGAAGTCGATTGGAAGCAGGTGCTGCAGGATTTCTGGATCGACTTCATCGGCGCCGTGAACGACATCAAGGATCTGCGCGTCACCCAAGTGCTCGACGCGCTCAACGATCTGTTGGCGCCGCACATCTTCCCGCCGCGCGCCGACGGCGGCGATCCGCGCCAGTGCCCGAACTGCGGCAATGGCCAGCTTTCGCTCAAGCTCGGCCGGTTCGGCGCCTTCATCGGCTGCTCGAATTATCCGGAATGCAATTACACACGGCAGATGACGCCGGGCGCGGAAGGCGCGGTCGCCGGCACCAAGGTGCTGGGCGAGGACCCGGTGACGGGGCTTGAAGTCTCGCTGCGCTCGGGCCGCTTTGGGCCATACTTGCAGCTCGGCGAACAGTCGAAGGAAAAAGACGCCGAGAAGCCGAAGCGCGCCAGCCTGCCCAAAGGCGTATCGCCCGATGACATCGATCTCGAACGTGCGCTCGCGCTGCTCGCGCTGCCGCGCGAGGTCGGCATCCACCCCGAGGATGGCGAGCCGATCATCGCCGGCGTCGGCCGCTTCGGGCCTTACGTCAAGCACGGCAAGGTCTACGCCAATCTGGAAGACGGCGACGAGGTGCTCAATATCGGGCTCAATCGCGCGATCACCCTGATCGCCGAGAAGAAGCTCAAGCCGGGCAAGGGCCGCCGCTTCGGGGCCGATCCGGGTAAGGCGTTGGGCGATCACCCGCAAAAAGGCGGTCCGATCGTGGTCAAGAACGGCCGCTATGGGCCTTACGTCAGCCATGACGGCGTCAACGCAACACTGGCGAACGACATGACGCCCGAAACGATCACGCTCGAGCAGGCCGTCGGCCTGCTGGAGGCGCGCATCGCCAAGGGTGGCGGCAAACCGGCGAAATCGGCCAAAACGGCCGCCAAGGGCAAAAAGGCATCGAAGGCCGAAAAGCCGAAAGCCGAGAAGCCCAAAGTCGAAGCCGCTGCCGCGTCCAGCGCGCGCCGTCCCGCCGGCCGCAAGCAGGCCGCCGGCAAGGCAGCCGCCCCGGCGGCTCCGAAAAAGGCCGCCGCGGCCGCCAAGGCCAAGCCCGCGCGCAAGACCAAGGCGGCGGATTAAGCATCCCCTGTTGGCACGTCATGGCCGGGCTCGACCCGGCCATCCACGTCCTGTCGCTCCCGCTGCTTTGCCTGCGGCTGGCGAACGACGAGCGCGACCATTACATTATTGCCTAGCGCCTGCCGGCGCAGGACCGTCCCTTTGAGCAAGTCACGCAAAA
>DASZQT010000238.1:0-2066 GCA_035549515.1 Pseudolabrys sp.
AGACGGGCGTGAATGCCCTTATGTCCCGGCCATCTCACGATAAGTGACGCACGTTGCACTCCTAAGGGGGATCGCCGGGTCAAGCCCGGCGATGACAAGTGGATGGGCTTGCGCGACAGCACGTTTCGCGGATGATGGCGCTCGAAATTTCGGGAAACGCCGGGGGCCATAACAAATGAACGCCATCGACATCCACACCCACATCGTGCCGGCGGAGTTTCCCGCCTATGCCGGCAAGCACGGTGGCGCGCATTGGCCGCACATGGCGCCGGCCCACGACTGCCACCACAAGAACGTGATGATCGACGGCAAGAATTTCCGCACCGTCACCGACGAATGCTGGGACGTCGACCGCCGCATCGAGGCCATGCAACACATGGGCATCGCGCGCCAGGTGCTCTCGCCGATGCCGGAACTGTTGTCCTACTGGCTGCCGCTCGACGACGCCTTGCCGCTCATCCGCCACGTCAACGACACCATCGCGGCGATGGCGGCGCGCGCGCCCAAGCGCTTCATTGCGCTCGGCGGCGTGCCGATGCAGGACCCCGATGTCGCCGCGCGCGAACTGGAGCGGCTGATGCGCGACGGTTTCCGCGGCGTCGAGATCGGCAGCAATGTCAACGGCGCCGCGCTCGGCGATCCGCGCTTCGCGAGCTTCTTTGCCGCGGCCGAGGAATTGGGGGCCGCCATCTTCGTGCATGCGCTGCATCCGTCGGGCAAGGAACGCATCGTCGGCCCGCCCGGGCTGATGGCCTATATCGGCTTCCCGCTCGAGACCGCCTACACCATCGCCTCGCTCATCACCGGCGGCACGCTCACGCGGCATCCCCGCTTAAGGCTCGCCTTCAGCCATGGCGGCGGCGCCTTCGCCTCGATCCTGCCGCGGCTCGCGCATGGCTGGAAGATCAATGCCGGTTTCGCCGAGCGCATGGGCGTCTCGCCTTATGAGCACGCGAAAAGGCTCTATTACGATACGCTGGTCTATGACGGGCCGACGCTGCGCCATCTGATCGACACCTTCGGCGTGCGCACGCTCTGCCTCGGCACCGACTTTCCCTTTGATATCCACGAGCGCCATCCGGTCGAGGCGGTGGCGGCCCTGCAACTATCCGACGGCGACGTGAAGCTATTGCATCACGATAACGCCGCGCGTTTCCTGGGGGTGAACGACTGATGACGACCGCAAAAGTCAGCGCATTGCGCAGCGTGGAAATCGGCTGCACCGAGCTTGCGCCGATGCAGCGCTTCTTCACCGAGGTGTGGAACCTGCTGCCGGTGGGCGAGGACAAGGGCGTGCAGCTTCTGCGCGGCAGCGGTGCCTTCCACCACATCGTGGCCTTGCGCGCGCGGCCGCAAACCGCGCTGGTGCGCATCGTGTTCGATGCCGTCGATCGCGCCACCGTCGACGCGCTGCATGCGCAGGTGGTGGCGCATGGCATCCAGACGATCGATCCACCGGCCCCATTGCGCCAGCCGCACGGCGATTACGGCTTCGGCTTCCAGGATCCGGAAGGGCGCAATGTCGCGGTCGTCTGCGGCGTCAAGGATCACGCCGACAGCGCGGATCATCCCGACCGGCCGCGCAAGGTCTCGCACATCAATCTCAACAACGGCGATCCGGACGCGAGCTTCGCCTGCTATCGCGACGCGCTCGGCTTCAAGCTGCGCGATCAGTCCAAGAAATTTCGCTTCCTCGCCTGCAATAGCGATCACCACAGCGTCGTGCTCGGATTTTCGGGCGGCACCACCCTCAATCACATCGCGTTTGAGATGCCGGATTTCGACGCGGTGATGCGCGGCGCCGGCCGCATGCGCGACGATGGCCGTCCGATCGAATGGGGGCCGGGCCGGCACGGGCCGGGCAACAATGTGTTCTGCTATTTCGTCGGGCCGGAAATGCTGCCGATCGAATACACCGCCGAGATGCAGCAGGTCGACGATAGCTATCGCATGCGCCCGGCCGAGGATTGGAAATGGCTGCCCGGCCGGCTCGACCAGTGGGGCCTCACGCCGGGCCCGAGCGAGCGCGTAGAGACCGCCGGCCGCAACTATCGATTTACCGCCGA
>DASZQT010000239.1:0-6964 GCA_035549515.1 Pseudolabrys sp.
CCATGGTCGACACGGCGAACATCAAGGAACACATGGAAGTCTGCGGCTCGGACGGCGGGCACGTCGGCACGGTCGATTGCCTGAAAGGGGCCGATCGCATCGTGCTGACCAAGAGCGATCCGGCCGCCGGCGGCGAACACCACATCATTCCCGCCGACTGGATCGACAAGGTCGACGACAAGGTGCGGCTGAAGAAATCGGCGCGCGACGCCAAGGCGCAATGGCAGTCGGCGGCGTGACGCGCGCTGCCACCGTCAGCCGCCGAGGAGCGACTTCACGGCATTCAGCAACAGCGCGACATCGTAAGGCTTCTCCACCATCGGGGCGTCGGGAAACTGGCGCAGATGCAGGTCGTCGCCGCGTACGCCGGTGAGAAACACGAAGGGTGTGCCCACGTCCGCGAGCGCGGCGGCTACCGTCAAACTCGTGCGCGCCGCGCCGCTCAACTTCACGTCGAGCACCGCGAAATCGAATTTCCGGCTTTGAAGTGCGGCTAGCGCGTCGTCGGCATTTCCCACGCACACGACTTCGCTCGCGCCGGCATTCTCCAGAATCATTTGAATATCGAGCGCGATCAGGAATTCATCGTCCAGCACCAGACAGCATTTGCCTGCAATAAAGGGTTCGACCCCGGTCACGTGACCAATACTCCTGCGAAGGTTCCGCGGCCCAACCCCAATGGAACTTTGACTTTTCCTACGAATTGATTCGCGCGGCATTTAAAAAAGACACAGCGCTCGCCGTTTTTTCCGTCGATAACCGACGCCTCAGTCCGCCGGCGCCCGGTGGCCGGTGCGCCATTTGCAACAGCAGGACCCCCATGATTCTCGGAAACGCACGGCCGATCGGCCGAATCACGCCATGCGAGCTCTGTCCGTTGCGCAAGCGGTCGAATCTCCGCCCGTTCAGTCCGGAAGAGCTGGCGTTCGTGAAGGACTTCAAGATCGACGAGTTGCGCGTCGAGCCGGGCACCAGCTTTCTGCGCGAGGGCACGCGCACCGACCACCTCTACACCGTGCTCAGCGGCTGGGCCTTCCGGTACAAGATGCTCGACGACGGCCGCCGGCAGATTCTCAATTACGCGCTGCCGGCCGAGATGGTCGGGCTCCAGGGCGCGATGACGCGTGAGATGGAGCACTCCGTGGAGGCCCTGTCGCCGGTCACGCTCTGCGTCTTTCCGCGGGCAAAACTATGGGACTTGTATTCGCACTTCCCCTCGCTCGCTTTCGACATCACCTGGCTGGCCGCGCGCGAGGAGCAATATGTCGACGAGCATCTGCTCAGTCTCGGCCGCCGCACCTCGCTGGAGCGCACCGCCTATCTGCTGCTCCACCTGTTCATTCGCGCCGAGGAGGCGGGGCTGACCAAGAACAACGCCATCCAGTTTCCGTTCACCCAGCAGCATCTCGCCGATACGCTCGGCATGTCGCTGGTGCACACCAACAAGACGCTGCGGCGGCTGTTGCAGTCCAAGGCGGTGCGCTGGGAAAACCGCGTGTTCGAGATGACCGACCGCGCCGCGCTCACCGCCATCGCCGGCGAAGCGCCCGCCCCGCAATCGCCGCGGCCGTTTATCTGATACGCGCCGGCCCGCTTTCGTCGGCGCCGCCGAACTGCTATGGGGCGCGCCATGCAGTCCCCCGCCGTGCTCTCAGGTCTCGAACACGTGCGCGCCGAGATCGCGCGCGCCTGCAACGACGCCGCGCGCGATCCGGCCGGGGTGACGCTCGTCGCGGTGTCGAAGACCTTCGGTCCGGAGGCGATCGAGCCGGTGCTGGCGGCCGGCCAGCGCGTGTTCGGCGAGAACCGCGTGCAGGAGGCCAAGGCCAAGTGGCCGGCGCTGACGGAGAAGTATTCCGGTGTCGCGCTGCACCTGATCGGGCCGCTGCAATCCAACAAGGCGAAGGAGGCGGTGGCGCTGTTCGATGCGATCCATTCGGTCGACCGGCCCAGCCTGTGCGAGGCCTTGGCGAAAGAGATCGCCAAGCAGGGCCGCCACCCGCTTCTGTTCGTCGAGATCAATACCGGCGCCGAGCCGCAGAAGGCGGGCGTGCTGCCGCGGGACGCCGATGCGTTTCTGGCGGCCTGCCGGGACAAATACGGTCTCACGATTTCCGGCCTGATGTGCATTCCGCCGCACGAGGAGGCGCCGGGCCCGCATTTCGCGCTCACCGCCACGATCGCCCGCCGCAACGGGCTCAAGCTGTTGTCGATGGGCATGAGCGCGGATTTCGAGGTGGCGATCGCGATGGGTGCGACCCATATCCGGGTCGGCAGCGCGATTTTCGGGGCGAGGCACTAACGGCCGTCATCCGGGGCCCTACCTGCGCGACGGCGACAGAAAGCGAAACGCGATGAACAACAGCAGTCCCTTCGACACTTGGCAGGAGCGCTTCGCCGGCGAGGGCTATCGCTTCGGCAAGACACCGAACGCATTCCTGAAGGCCCAGGCGCCGCTGCTGCGCAAGGGCCAGAGCGCC
This sequence comes from Pseudolabrys sp., assembly GCA_035549515.1. Taxonomy (GTDB): domain Bacteria; phylum Pseudomonadota; class Alphaproteobacteria; order Rhizobiales; family Xanthobacteraceae; genus Pseudolabrys. The sequence goes on from DASZQT010000239.1 coordinate 2,481, forward strand.
CTGGTGATCGCCGACGGCGAGGGCCGCAATGGCGTGTTCCTGGCCGAGCTCGGGCTCGACGTGCTGTCGCTCGACTTCTCGCCCAACGCCCAGGTGAAGGCGCGCAAGCTGGCGGCCGAGCGCGGCGTGGCGATGCGGGTCGAGCAGGCCGACATCATCAACTGGAATTATCCGCCGGAAGCCTTCGATGTGGTGGCCGGCATCTTCTTCCAATTCGCCTCGCCGCAGGACCGCGCCAAGATATTCGCCGGCATCAAGCGCACCTTAAAGCCGGGCGGCTTGCTGTTGATCGAGGGCTATCGTCCGAAGCAGCTCGAATACAAAACCGGCGGTCCGTCGCGGGTGGAGAATCTCTATACGCGCGACATGCTGCAGGAAGCCTTCGGCGATTTTTCCGCGCTTGAGATCGACGAATACGACAGCGTCGTCGACGAAGGCGAAACCCACAGCGGCCTATCGGCGCTCATCGATCTGGTGGGAAGGAAGTAATTGCGGCTGGTTCTGGATTCCGGGCCCGCGGCGTTCGGCCGCGCCCCGGAATGACATCACCTGAACCGCGGCGGATAGCCCGGCGTCGTGTTGCCGCCGCCCAAGGAATTGGCATCGAGCGGCTTCTTCAGGATGCTCGAGCGTAGCGTGCTCGGCTGCGGCGCCGGCTGATAGGGCGAGGGCTGCGCGGGCGGTGCCGCGGGAGCCTGCTGCGGCTGCAAGCTCGGCGCATCGAAGGGTGAGCCGCTGTCGGCAAACGGGTCGTCGCCCATGCGGTGGCTCATGCTGGCGGTGCGCCAGCGTTCGATCACCGACGACAAGAGATCGCGGCTGACCTGGCTGCCGGCGTCGGAGCGCGTGCTGCCGGCGGCCTCGCTGTTCGGCCGCAGCGTCGGCGGCAATTCCGAGAAGCGCATGCGCGTTGGCAGCGTCACGCCCGGGCCGAAGGCGAACACTTCGCGCGTGCCGAGCGAGGGAATGAAGGACAAAAGGTTCGCCGCCGCGTCCGACACCGCCGAGCGGATCAGCTCCTGGTCGCGGTCGTTGGACAGCCGCATCACAAACAGCGACGAACATTGCGAGATGATGGTCGGATCGATCTCGGCCGGCCGCTGCGTGACCAGGCCGAGGAACACGCCGTATTTGCGGCCCTCCTTGGCGATGCGCGAGAGCGCGCGGCGGGTCGGACCGAAGCCGATCAGCTTGTCGGCCGGCGCGTAGCGGTGCGCTTCCTCGCACACGAACAAGAGTGGCGCGACGCCATCGCTCCACAGGCCGAAATCGAAGGCCATGCGGCACAGCACCGACACCACCGAGTCGATCACTTCGGCCGGGAAGCCGGCGAGTTGCAGGATGGTCATCGGCTTGCCGTTGGCCGGCAGCCGGAACAGATTGCCGATGATTTCGGCCATGGTGTCGCCGCCGATGTTCGCGTTCTCGAACATGAAGGCGTAGCGCGGATGGTTGCGCAGCGTCTGGATGCGGCCCATCAGCTTGCTGTAGACGGTGGCGCGCGAGCGGTTCTCCAGCTTGCCCATGCGTTCGTCGATCAGGCTGATCAGGTCCTCGATGCGATAGGGCACCGGCGTGTCTGCGGTGAAGCCGACGTCGCGCGGATCGCGCCGCTTGGTCGTCAGGCGGTCGGTGCTGTTGCTGCGGTATTGCAGATAGGCGGCCTTGGCGAGCGGGATCACTTCCGAGAGGATTTCCACTTCCTCGTCGACGCCCGGACGGCCGCCGAAAAACGCGTCGACGATCTCCTCGAAATTAAACAGCCAGAACGGCAGGCGCAGGTTTCGCGGCGTGAGCACCTGTGCCTTCTCGCCGAAGCAGCGGCTGTATTCGTTGTGCGGATCGACCAGGAAGATGCGCAGGTTCGGCCGGGTGTCGAGAATCTTCTGCAGCAGGATGGCGACCGCGCTCGATTTGCCGACGCCGGTGGCGCCCAGGATGGCAAAGTGCCGGCTGACGAGCTGGTCGATGTCGACCTGCACGCCGATGTTCTGGCTCTGCTGCAGCGTGCCGACTTGCGCGCGGTCGCCGTCGGCGGCGCCGTAGATCATGCGCAATTCTCGCTCGCCCAGCATCTGCGTGCCATCGCCGATATTGGGATATTCAGTGACGCCGCGCTGGAAGCGGCCGCCCCCGATCACCTCGCCGATCAGATCGAGGCGGGCGACCTTGCGGAAGCTCGGGCTGCCGCCGGAAGCCGCGGCGGTGAGCGCCTGCTCGCCGACTTCGGTGACCAGGCCGACGATGAGCGCCTTCGGCGTGACGATGCCGACGAATTTGCCGACTGTCGGATTGTCGCTCCCATAGCTGCGCGCGGTCAGCTCGATGGTCGCGGTGGCGCCATTGACGGCGGCGACGCGCCCGATCGGCGGCTCGCCGGCCGGCCGTGGACTCGAAGTCGACTCATACGAAAGTGGTAGCGTCATCTATTATCGCCCTGCCGCAGCTACTTGTCATTCTGGCCGCGCACAAAGCGGCAAACATCACGATACCAGAGGCGGCCTCGCGCGAGATTAACGGCGGCCGCTAATTGCCGGCGGACGCTTGTTATATTTAAAAAGCGGTAACCGAATTGGCGTCGACTTGAGCAACCGCGCCTGCGCGCTAACCGATCACGATCCGCGTGCGTGGCCCCAGGCGGGCGAGCAACCGGCGTAGCGCCGGCGCGGTGAGCGCGACGCAGCCGGCGGTCGGCGCGAAGCCCGGCCGGGCAACATGGATGAACACAGCGCTACCGCGGCCTGCCACGCGCGGGCGCGTGTTGTGGTCGATCTCGACAATGAAATCGTAGAGCCGGTCGGCGCGCGCCAGCCGGTCGGCCGCGCTTCCTACGGGCACCTTGACCGGCCGGTTGTAATGGCGCGAGCCGGCGTCCTCGCACCAGCCGTCGTCCGGCCGGATCGCTTTCACCGGGAGCCGGGTCATTGGCCGACGGTGCCGGTCGGCGCGCCACCACAGCCGCAACGGCCGGAAGCTGCCGCGCGGGGTGCCGCCGTCGCCCTCGCGCTTATTGGCCTTGATGCCGCCGCGCCCGAGCGCCACCGGCAGCGCGAAAGGCCCCGCGATCAGCCAGCCGCGGCGGGGGTCGCCCGGCTTCGCCCGTACCGTCAGCCGGGAAAGGGAGTATCTTCGCATGCCGGGTCACATCCTGGGGAACTCTGGCTGGTGCGCCTAAATATCAGTTCCCGCTTGCTCATTTAGCCCGGAATGGGCTACTTCGCGACCGGCGCCTGGCCGGCGATGACAAGTTTTCAAACGATCGCGCAGCGGTTCCATAATGGCTAGGGTTGCAATTCGGTTTAGGCTAAACGGAACGCACTTGCGGATTCGGTGCGCGCTTGGCGCACGCGAGGGGGCTTTCTGAACGATGCCCAATAAGCGAACCATATTGATTGTCGACGACGACGACGAACTGCGCGAGGCGCTGGTCGAACAACTGGCCCTGCATGAAGAATTCGAGGCGATTGCCGTCGACAGCGGCACCAAGGGCGTGCAGGCGGCCAAGAACGGCACCATCGATCTCGTCATCATGGATGTCGGACTGCCCGACGTCGACGGGCGCGAGGCGGTGCGCATCCTGCGCAAGGCCGGCTTCAAGGCGCCGATCATCATGCTGACCGGGCATGACACCGACAGCGACACCATTCTCGGGTTGGAATCGGGCGCCAACGACTATGTCACCAAGCCGTTCCGCTTCGCCGTGCTGCTGGCGCGCATCCGCGCGCAACTCCGGCAACACGAAGCGAGCGAGGACGCGGTGTTTGCCATCGGGCCTTATACATTCCGTCCGTCGTCGAAGCTGCTGCTCAACCCGAAGGGCGGCAAGGTGCGGCTGACCGAAAAGGAAACCGCGATCCTGCGCTATCTCTATCGAGCCGGGCAGAAGCCGGTGTCGCGCGAAACACTTCTGCAGGAAGTGTGGGGCTATAATTCCGGCGTCACCACGCACACCCTGGAGACGCACATCTACCGGCTGCGGCAGAAGGTCGAGAAGGACGCGGCGCTGCCGCAGATCCTGGTCACGGAAGCCGGCGGCTATAAGCTGGTGCCGTGAGCAAATCGCGTTACCCCACACTCCGTTCATTCCCGCGCAAGCGGGAATCCAGCATCACAAGTGTAAAACGAGAAGTTGCTTGCGCTGGATCCCCGCTTGCGCGGGGAAGAACGGACATGTGGCCCGACCCCGGCCACTCTGGTAAGCGCTGATCATGTCCCTCGACGACGACATCGCCATTTTCGAACAGGTGCCGACCTTCGCGGCGCTTGGGCGGCCGGCGTTGCAGGTGTTGGCGATCGGCGCCGAGACGCATTCGCTGCCGGTCGGCGCGGTGCTGTTTCACGCCGGCGAAATGGCCGACGGCGCCTATCTGGTGCGCGAGGGCATGCTCTCGCTCGAGCCCGGCAATTTCTCGCAGACCGGCGAAGTGGCGGCCGGCCCCGGCACGCTGGTGGGCGAACTGGCGCTGATCACCGACACCGTGTGT
>DASZQT010000240.1:0-4212 GCA_035549515.1 Pseudolabrys sp.
GGAGACCGGTGCCGGCATGCATGGCGTGGCCACTGCGACTTTGTGCGCGAAATTCGGCCTGCCCTGCATCGTCTATCTGGGGGCGGTCGATGTCGAGCGGCAGAAACCGAACGTGCTGCGCATGCGCATGCTGGGCGCGGAAGTGCGGCCGGTGCAGTCGGGCGCGCGCACGCTAAAGGACGCCATGAACGAGGCGCTGCGCGACTGGGTCACCAATGTCAGCGATACGTTCTATTGCATCGGCACGGTGGCGGGACCGCATCCCTATCCGGCCATGGTGCGCGATTTCCAGTCGATCATCGGGCGCGAGACGCGCGAGCAGATGCTGTCCGCCGAAGGCCGTCTGCCCGACTCGCTGATCGCCTGCATCGGCGGCGGCTCCAATGCGATGGGCCTGTTCCATCCGTTCCTCGACGAGCGCGCCATCGAAATCTATGGCGTGGAAGCCGCGGGCCACGGCATTCCGAGCGGCCAGCACGCGGCCTCGATCGCCGGCGGGCGGCCGGGCGTGCTGCACGGCAACCGCACGTATTTGCTGATGGATTCCGACGGCCAGATCATGGAAGCGCATTCGATCTCCGCCGGTCTCGACTATCCCGGTATCGGGCCCGAGCATTCCTGGCTCAACGACATGGGCCGCGTGACATTCCTCTCGGCGACCGATGACGAGGCGGTGGCGGCGTTCCAGCTTTGCAGCAAATTGGAAGGCATCATCCCCGCGCTCGAATCGGCGCATGCTTTGGCCAAGGTGCCGGAGCTGGCGGCGCAGAAACCGAAGGATCACCTGATGGTGGTCAATCTCTCCGGCCGCGGCGACAAGGACCTGGCTTCGGTGGAAGCATTTCTCGAAAGCAAGAAATAATGACGACCCGCATCGAACGCCGCTTCGCCGCGCTGAAACAGGAAGGCCGCGCCGCGCTGGTGACCTTCACCATGGCCGGCGATCCCGACTACGACACGTCGCTTGCGATCGCCAAAGCGCTGCCGAAGGCCGGCGCTGATGTGATCGAGCTCGGCATGCCGTTCACCGATCCGATGGCCGATGGTCCCGCCATCCAGGCCGCCGGCCTGCGCGCGCTTGGCGGTGGCCAGCGCATGACCAAGACGCTCGCTCTCGTGCGCGAATTCCGCAAAGCGGACGACGACACGCCGATCGTGCTGATGGGTTATTACAATCCGATCTACATCTACGGCGTCGACAAGTTCCTCGTTGATGCCAAGGCGGCCGGCGTCGACGGGCTTATCATTGTTGACTTGCCGCCCGAGGAAGACGACGAGCTATGCCTCCCGACGCTCAAGGCGGGGCTGAATTTCATTCGGCTGGCCACGCCGACGACCGACGACAAGCGCCTGCCCAAAGTACTCACCAACACCTCGGGCTTCGTCTATTACGTTTCGATCACCGGCATCACCGGATCGGCCGCGCCCGACGCGAACAAGGTCGGCGCGGCGGTCACCCGCATCAAGCGTCACACGAGCCTGCCGGTCGCGGTCGGCTTCGGCGTACGCACGGCCGAGCAGGCGCGTGCGATTGCCGAAGGCGCCGATGGTGTGGTGGTGGGCTCCGCGCTGGTGGACGCGCTGCGTACGAGCCTGGACAAGGACGGCAAGGCGAGCGCCGGCACGGTCAAAGCGGTGGCCGATCTGGTGGCGCAACTGGCGCAAGGCGTGCGCGCGGCCAAGCGCGTCGCGGCCGGGTAGACCTTGATCCGTCATCCTGAGGTGCGAGCGCGAAGCGCGAGCCTCGAAGGATTGCGGCCAGTGAGTTGGTGCCCGTCATCCTTCGAGGCGCGCCAATTGGCGCGCACCTCAGGATGACGGACGGAGCGTTGGAACGTTACTTCACCGCGGCGGAATGCGGATCAGATCGGCGACCTGTTCCTTGCTCAGCGGCTTGGCCGTGAACTTCAGCTCAACCGCGTCCTTCACGATCTGATCGAGCCCGACGATCTTGTCCGGATCGATGGCGGGCCAGGGAAAGAAGTTGTCGCGCGTGCGCTTGGCCTTGGCGACCGGGATCTTCAGCCATTCGGCATAGATCTCGAGCGCTTTCGGATCCTTGTACATGAAGTCGACGGTCTCGCGATAAGCCGCCATGTAGCGCTTGACCACATCCTCATGCGCCTTGAGGAAATTCGCATTGGCGATATTGACGCGCACCGTCTGGCCCTTGAACACGTCGGCATCGTTGCCGGTGGCGATCAGGCGGATGTCGCCCTTGTCGAGCTGATCGAGCCCGAACGGCGGCGCCGCCCAGCCGATGTCGACCTGATTGGTCATCACCGCGGTGATGTTGGCGGCGGGGCCGCCCATCGCCACGGGCTTGGCCTTGTCGAGCTTGTATTGCTTGACGAAGGCGAGCACGACGCCATTGGTCGACGAGCCGTGCGTCGAATAGGCGATGGAGTGGCCGTCGGCGTCCTTGATCGACTTGATCGGCGAGTCGGCCTTTACATACCAGTAGAGATCGCCGGCCCCGGTGGTTTCGGCGCTGATGATGCGCAACGGCGCGCCTTTCGAATAGGCGCTGAGCGCGCCCATCACGCCGCCGGCGATGCCGAGATCGACGCTGCCGGAGATCACCGCCTGCTGCGTCTCGCCCGAGCCATTGGTGTAGACCATTTCCAGCTTGAGGCCGTGCTTCTTGAAGATGCCGGCCTCCTGGCCGATCTGCGACACCGACGTGTCCCAGTTGCCACGCTGGCCGACCGCGAGCTTCACGGTGTCCTCGGCCGACGCCGCGGACGCTATTCCAAGCAGAGCGGCAAGCGCGCCTGCGCCCGCCAGCAGTTTCATATTCATGTCGTTCCTCCCCGTTTGGCCTTTGTTGATTAGTTGGCCGTTTCACGTTGCGCGGTGCGCTCCTGCGCCGCCTCGCTTCCTCCCCCAAGCGTGCGCCAGTTCGTCGTCTTCGGGACCACGCCCTCGAACGAACTGATCGACGCATGCGGAATATGTGGCTCGGTCGTGCCGAGCGCCTCACCGGTGTCGCGCATCGCGCGCGCGGCTTCCACCATCAGCCGGCGGAAGGCGACGACGGCGACATCACTTGCGCCCACGCGCTCCTGGCTGCGGTCGCCGATCGGCCCCATCGATTCCCACATTGCGATGTCCTGATTGGGAATGCCGGCGATGCCGGTGAAATTGCCGGCCTTCATCGCGGCGCGGTCCTGCATATAGAGATTGCCGGCGTTGCGGATGCCGTCGAAATTACGGTCGACATCGACGCCCCATTCGAGCTGGTTGAATTTGCGCCAGCGGTCGGCGGCGATGCCGGGCTTGGCCGCGTCGTTCCAGGCGATGAAATAGAACATCGTCGTGGTGTCGTCTTCCGGCGTCAGCAGCGTCGCCACGTTATAGGCGTTGTTGGGCGGGATGAGCGCGGTGTAGGGCGCGATATAGACCGTGGTGCGGATGTAGTCCTGCGTCTCCGGGTCCATGATCGGACGCCGGATCGCGGCGTAGCGGAAGCCGTAGCTGGTGCGCTCGATCTGGAAACGCGGCGCCTTGTCGGTCGAGGGGCGCAGCCAGTTCACCTCGGTGGCCTTCGCGCCGTCGACCTGCGCCGGCACCATGTCGGATGAATGCAGGCTGGAGGAATGCGCCGAATCGATCTGCCCTTCCAGGATCTGCGCCCAATTGCAGCGCACCCGCACCTTGGTCGCGCTCACCCGCGCGTCCGCCGTCGGGGCGAAAGCCGGCGGCTCGAATTCGCGCATTTCCGCCGGCGGACCCATATAGGCCCACACGAAGCCGCCCCATTCGCGCACCGGATAGGATTTCAACTTCACGCGGTCGGGGTCGGCGCGGTCGAGCGCTTCGGACGGCATATCGACCACGTTGCCGTTAATGTCGAATTTCCAGCCGTGATAGAGGCAGCGCAGCCCGCATTCCTCGTTGCGGGCGAACACCAGCGAGGCGCGCCGGTGCGTGCAATATTCGTCGACGATCCCGAGCCGGCCCTTGCTGTCGCGGAAAACCACCAGGTTTTCGCCCAGCAGACGCGTGCGGATCGGCGCGCCGTCAGGCTCCGCCACTTCCTCCGCCAGGCAGGCCGCGATCCAGTGGCGGCGCATGATCCGGCCCATGGGCGCGTCGCCCTCGACGCGGCATAAGAGATCGTTTTCCTCAGGTGTCACGGCGGCATCTCCCTTCGAACCCGCGGCTTTGCAAACGGCCGGCCGCGTGCTTTATCTTAGATATCTAAGATCA
>DASZQT010000241.1:0-38490 GCA_035549515.1 Pseudolabrys sp.
TAGCGGTTGGGGAATTTGGTTTCGTCCTTGTCGGCCTTGCCATTGCCGTTGCTGTCGACGAAGAAGTACGGATAGACCTCGGCCTCGTAGACGATCGGCTTGCCGGCTACGGTCTTGGCGTAGTCCTGGATCGCGGCCATCAACTTGCCGCGCAGCGCATTGACTTCCTGGCCGATGCCCTCGCTGGCATCACTATTACCATCATAATCGGCCTTGCTGACGCGAATCTTCTCGAGCGAGGCCTTGTCGGTCACTTCCTTATGACAGGCGGCGCAGGCCTCGACCTTCGGCTCGACCGTGTGCAGCGCGTGGCACGTCGTGCAGCGCGTATAGGGCTCCTTGTGCATGAAGCGTCCGGCATAGTTCTTGCCCGCATACTGATAGCCGACCTGCGCGGCGTTGCCGGACAGCATGGCGCCGGCGGCCGCGTAGTGCACATTGATGAAGTCGAGCTTGGGCGCGACCTGGTCGTCGCCGATGCCGGCGAGCTTGGCGTTCACGCTCTTGGTCGATTCGACGCCCTGATGGCAGGTCATGCAGCGCGCGTCGGCACCTTGGTTATGCACGGTCAGGCCGGAGGGGAAGGTCACGCTGGTGAGCGCGCGCGTCTTGTCGTTGTGGCAGGCGATGCAGGTGATGACGGTGCTGATCGGAGCCGGATGATCGACCTTGAACGGGGTCGAACCGTCGGCGCCGAGATAGTCGCGGAAACCGGGCGTGGAGTGGCAGCGCGCGCATTCGACCGGAATCGCGCCTTCCTTGTTCCAGTGGTTGAACGGCTCGGCCTTGCGGTTGGCATGCGGCGAGCTCGCCCATTCGGCATAGAACGGCACCTCGGTGGTCGCGATCATGCCGGGCGGTGGGGCTGGCGTGGCGGCGGCCGCGGAAGCCGGCGCGGCCGGAGCCGGTTCGGCAGGGGCAGGCGCCGGGGTCTGCGCCCGCAGCGCGCTCGACGCCAGGATGGTCGCCGCCGCAAGGGCGCCGCTCACGAGAGCGGCTGCCATCAACCTCGAAATGCCGGTCTGGCTGCGCATCGCGTCCTCCTTGGCCTCGCCTATTTCGCCGCGCCGCCGATGCCCGACCCACGGATGAATTCGAGGGTCGGCGGCACCGGCGCGTGCACGATGTTGAAATGGCAGTCGATGCAGGTCATGCGACCTTCGCGCAGCAGCGCATGCGCCGCCTGACCGCGCTCGCTCTTTGGGCTGATCGTTGCCGCGTCGTGGCAGGAACGGCAGGTGGCGCTGTTCTCGGCGCGCATGACATTGCGCACCTCATGCGCGAGCTCGATGCGGCGCGCGCCCCAGATCGCCGGATCGCTGTAGTTGTGCGTGGCCTCCGCAATCGAGTCGCGCAGGCCGGATGCCACATGCGAATAGGTCTCGATGAACCAATTATCGTGCCGGATGTGGCAATCGGCGCAGCTCGCATGCACGCCGGCGTCGTTGCTGCGGTGCGCGGAATGCTGGAAAACCGAGTCACTGCCGACGAAGACCATGCTGTGGCACGAGGTGCAGAAGGCGTCGGTCGACGTGAAGCGATTGACTTCGAGGCTGAGCAAAATACCGCCGGCGCCGATAATTCCGCCGATGACGAGCAAGACCAGCACGAGCAGCCAGCGTCTTCGGCGCATCATCCGTCCTCGATCGCCCAAGAAAAAAACGAATTAACGCAGCGTTTATTGACGCGTGGCCTCAGTCGCCCCGGCGAAGATTAGGACGCCTTCCGCCTTCTCTTCAATGGCAATCGTGCAACACCGGCGCGCTTTCGTCCATTTGCGTTCATTTGCATGACGGTAATTCCGTAAACAATTCTTCCGGCGCTGAAAACGCTCCCTTCGCAGCGGGCGCCGCATGCGTGAACGCAAAATTGTAAGCCGTCACATTTTGTTCAAAAAAGCGATGCGTTGGCGCTGCTGAATTCGATCAACACCATGGCAAGGGCATTAAACCGCCAATCCGATCGCGAGACAGATCGAATAGCCGACCGTCAGCATCGCCAACCGCGGCGTCATCGGCAACAGGTCGATGTAGCGATCCTTGGTCCACACCAGGCGCGCGATCATGACCGCGAGCGGCAGCGTCAACAGCGGCAGCAGCACCCAGGCGCTGAAATCGTAAGAACGCCACAGCCAGAACGGTGCCAGATAAGCGAAGCCCATCAGCGCGACGAATTCGCAGCGGCTGTAGATCCGGCCGAAGCGCACCGCGACCGTGTTCTTGCCCTTCACGCGATCGAATTCCCAATCGCGGATGTCATCGATGATGAGGATGTCGGTGATCAGTGCGCCGATCGGCAGGCTGACCGCGACTGCCGTAAGCGGCATCGCCTCGCGCCAGTGCTCGGGGCCGAGCGTCACCGCCGCCTGCACGAAATAGCCGCCGAGGACGGAGATGATGCCGAAGAATAAGAAGAACAACGGATCGGCGAAGCCGTGCCGTCCAAATGGAAACGGGCCGGCCGAATAGGCCCAGCTCGCCAGAATGCTGGCGAGCCCGATGGCGATCACCGGCCAGCCCGCCATGGCATAGAGCGCGAGGCCGAACACCACGGCAAGCGCGAAACTGGCGATGATGGTCGCCTTCAGGTCGGCGATCGAGAGCAGGCCGCTCTCGACGGCTTCCACCAGTTCCGGATGTTCGCGGTCCTTCGGCGAGCGCACGAGATTGGTGTAATTGTCGGTGACCACGCCGCCGAACTGGATCAGCCAGCCCGCCAGGAAGGCGAGCAGCACGGGCACGGCGGCGAATACGCGGTCATGCCAGGCAAGCCCGATGGAGACGACAATCGGCGCGATCGCGGTCGGGAACGTATGGCCGGGATAGATGAGCTTGCGCGTCCACACTTCCCGCCGCGTCCATGCGAAGCCCTGCGCCATCGTCGCTCTCCTGCTCTGCCATTCGAGGCCGCGAGCCTGCCCGCGCCGTGCCGAACTGGCAATCCCGTAATGCGCCGGAGTAGGCTCGTCGTGGCCAGGCTTGACCGGGCCTTCGCCGCAATTTCGACTGTCACGCATGCCCCCCGCTTCCGCGGGGATGACCATGCAGTGTTATATGCCTGGGGAAATCCTCAGCAATTTGGTCTATAGAGCCTGACATGCGCATCATCGGTCTCGCCGGCTGGAGCGGTTCCGGCAAAACGACACTGGTCACGAAGCTCGTCCCGTGCCTGATCGCGCGCGGGTTGCGCGTGTCCACGCTCAAGCACGCGCATCACGGCTTCGATCTCGACCAGCCGGGCAAGGACTCCTTCATGCACCGCGCCGCCGGCGCCACCGAGGTGATCATCTCCTCGGCGCGGCGCTGGGCGATCCTGCATGAATTGCGCGAGGAGGGCGAATGGGACCTGCGCGACCTCGTCGCCAAGATGTCGCCGGTCGATCTGGTGCTGGTCGAGGGCTATAAGCGCGACGCCTTCCCCAAGCTCGAAATTCATCGCGCCGAGAACGGCAAACCGCTCATTCAGCCGGACGACCCCTATATCGTTGCCATCGCCTCGAACGTCGCGCTGCCGCAAGCGCAAGTGCCGGTGATCGATCTCGACGACGTCGAGGCGATCGCCGACTTCCTGCTCAAGGCGGCGGTGCCCGTGTCCGAGGCATCCGCGACGCGGAGGGCCTGATCATGACTTTTGTCGATGGCTGCGCCAGCTTTTCCGTTCGTCCCCGCGAAAGCGGGGACCCAGCGCTGGATTCCCGCTTGCGCGGGAATGAGCGGAGTTTGGGTTGATGGCGCAGCTCACCGACGACTGCTTCGCGTTTTCCGGTCCGCTGCTGCGGCTCGACGACATGGAGCGGCTGATCGGCGAACGCATTACACCCGTGGCCGAGACCGAACGCGTGCCGCTTTCCGGCGCGCGTGGGCGCGTTTTGGCCGCTGACGTGGTCGCGCCGGTGAGCCTGCCGCCGTTCGATAATTCGGCGGTCGACGGCTACGCGGTGCGTCATGCCGATCTCGACCCGAATGGCGACACGAAGCTCGTGATTGCCGGACGGCTGATGGCCGGAGCGCGGGCGGCCACGACCACCAAGTCGGGCGAGGCTATCCGCATCTTCACGGGCGCGGCCATGCCGGCCGGCGCCGACACCGTGTTCATGCAAGAGGACGTCACCGTCGAAGGCGATCATGTGACCGTGCCGAAGGGGCTCAAGCGCGGCGCCAACCGCAGGCTCGCGGGCGAGGATGTACGGGCCGGATCGGTCGCGCTGCCGGCCGGCATCGTGCTGGAGCCGCAGCATATCGCGCTCGCCGCCGCGCTCGGGCTGACCACGCTCGATGTGCGACGCCGGCTCAAGGTGGCGATCTTCTCCACCGGCGACGAAGTGGTGGAGCCGGGCGCGCCGCTCGCGCCCGCCGCCATCTACGATGCCAACCGCTATCTGCTGGCCGAGCTGTTGCAGCGGCTCGGCGTGCAAGTGACCGATCTCGGCATTCTCCCGGACGACCCCGAGCCGCTCGCGCGCGCGCTGCAGGCGGCGGCTTCCGATCACGATCTCATCGTCACCTCCGGTGGCGTATCGACCGGCGAAGCCGATTACGTGCGTAGCGCGGTCGACCAAATCGGCAGCCTGGTGTTCTGGCGCGTGGCCATCAAGCCGGGTCGGCCGGTGGCGCTCGGCGTCATCCGCGCGGCGGACGGCCACGCTGCTGCCTTCATCGGCTTGCCGGGCAATCCGGTGGCGGTGTTCGTGACTTTCGTGCGGGTGGTGAAGGTGCTGCTGCGGCGCCTCGCTGGTGCGCTGCCCGAGAAGGTGACGCCGCTGCCGGTGCGGGTCGCTTTCGCCTATAAAAAGAAGAAAGACCGCCGCGAATATGTGCGCGTCGCGCTGCGCCGCGGCGCCGACGGCGAATTGGAAGCCATCAAGCATCCGCAGGACGGCGCCGGCGTGATTTCCTCGCTCACGGAAACCGACGGGCTGCTGGAATTCCCCGAGGACGTGACCGCGATCGAGCCCGGCGCGCGCATGGGCTTCCTCTCATACGCGGCACTGATGGCGTAGGGCGTAATCTGCCCCGTCATTGCGAGGAGCCCTGAATGGGCGACGACCCGCCTTCGCTCGCGAACACGAGCTTCGGCCGGTTCCTTGGTCCGCCGAAGCGCGGAGCGCCTAGGCGGAAGCAAACCAGCGTCGAGCATTCGGCCTCTGGATTGCTTCGCGGAGCCTCTCATCGGGCCGGCCCCTTCGGGCCGGACCCGTTGGCTCGCAGTGACGATCCAACTTAGGCGGATTCGGGCCCGGCATCCGCAGCGATGCTTACAGCCGCACGGTTGTCGTGTTGGCGAAAGCCTCGTCCACCGGCTCCTGATATTTGCTCAGCACGACGGCGCCGACGACGGCGATCAGGACGGCCGCAACGCAGGCGATGATGAAGGTCTTCATGGGTCCGGCTCCCTCTGCATGGCCATAGCTTGGAACTATGACAAATATGGAAACCGGGGCGGCGGCGGTCAACGGCGTAATTCCGCCGCTCGCGCGGGCGTCAGCTATTGTGCAGCGCAATGCGCTCGGCTTCGGCGGCGTCTTCGCGGGTATTGACGTTGAAAAAGGGATCGACCGGCTCGGTCGGCCAGTCGGCAATGGCGATGCCGTGGCGGGCGGTCCATACCTCGATCTTGCGCAAGCCCTCCGTGACCAGCGCCTTGCGCAGGTCCGCGCGCAGCGCCAGCGGCCATAGGCCGATCACCGGATGGCGCCATTCGCCTGAGCGGGCGCAGGCAAGCGCGGTGCCCTTGGCGCGCCGTGCCTCGTGCAGGCGCTCGACCAGGTCGTCCGGCAGGAACGGACAGTCGCCCGGCACGCTCACCATCCATTCGATGCCGTTGTTTTCGGCCGCCAGCCAGTCAAGCCCGGCCAGGATGCCGGCGAGCGGGCCGGGATAGCCCTCGACATTGTCCGGGACGACAGTGCAGCCGGTGTCGGCGAAACGCGCCGGGTCGCCATTGGCATTGATGAGGATATCGACGCATTGCCCGGACAATGTGCCGAGCACGCGGTCGAGGATGGTGATGCCGCCGATCTGCAGGCGGGCCTTGTCGCCGCCGCCCATGCGGCGCGCCAAGCCGCCGGCCAGCACGAGGCCGAGGGTAGGGGGTGGGGGGAGGTTCATGCCGGGGATGTGCCGCGCACCCGGCTCGCGCTCGCTATCGCTGCGCGCTCGCCGCCCTCTCTTCTCGGGGGAGAGGGAAAACGAGTCTGCGGCGCACCTTGAGCGACAAATCCACGCCGGAAAAGCAATTCACTCATCTCCCACCGCCGCCTTGCGCCGGTGCTTGGCGCTTTCCTCTTCGACAAAGGCCAAGTCCTGGTCGAACACGATGCGATCCTCGCCCGCGAGCGCGACGAAGCGCTTGCCGCGCGCGCGGCCGATCAGCGTCAGGTTGGCCTTGCGCGCCAGTTCGACACCCCAGGCGGTGAAGCCCGAGCGCGAGATCAGGATCGGAATGCCCATGCGCACGGTCTTGATCACCATTTCCGAGGTCAGACGGCCGGTGGTGTAGAAGATCTTGTCGGCGGCCGGCACCTTTTCCTTGAACATCCAGCCGGCGATCTTGTCGACCGCGTTGTGACGGCCGACGTCCTCCATATAGACCAGCGGCTTATCCTCGCGCGCCAGCACGCAGCCATGGATCGCGCCGGCTTCGAGGTAAAGTGACGGCGTGGTGTTGATCGTGTTGGTGAGGCGGTAGAGCCAGGACGTGCGCAACTCCGCGCGCGGCAGCGCGACGGTCTCCAGCGCCTCCATCAGATCGCCGAACACGGTGCCCTGGGCGCATCCGGAAGTCTGCACCTTCTTCTTGAGCTTCTCTTCGTAATTGGTCTTGCGCCTGGTGCGCACCACCACGACCGAGATTTCAGGATCGTAGTCGACGCCGGTCACCTCGTCGTCCGGCTTCAGCATGTTCTGATTGAGCAGATAGCCGATGGCCAGATATTCCGGATAGTCGTTGATCGTCATCGCGGTGACGATTTCCTGCCCATTGAGGAAGATCGTCAGCGCGCGCTCGACGGTGACGGCGGTCTCGATGCGGGCCCCGGTCTGGTCGATGCCGGTGACGCGCTCGGTGAGCCGTGGATCGTTCGGGTCGGGGCGGATGATGTAGGAACTGGCGGTCATGGACGTAATGTATAGCATCGAGAAAAAATTGTGAGGGGTCATCCTTCCCTGTCATGGCCGGACTTGTTCCGCCCATCTCGCTTAGGTGAGCACAATGCCCTCCTAAGCGAGGCCACCGGGACAAGCCCGGTGGCGACAAAATCGACGTTTTAGCCAGGCAGGAATGCCACCGCGCCGGTTTCCGGATCGACCAGCCGTTCCACCGGCGCGCCGTAGAGCGCCTCCAGCCGCGTGCGGTCGAGCACCTCGGCGACGGGCCCCTCACCGATGCGCGTGCCGTCGCGCAGCAGAAAGGCGCGGTCGGCCGCGCGCAGCGCATGGTTGGGGTCGTGCGTGGTGAACAGCACGCCGTGGCCCGATTTCGCCAGTGCGCGAATTTCGCTCATCACTTTGCCCTGGTTGCCGAAGTCGAGGCTGGCCGTCGGCTCGTCCAGCACCACGAATTGCGGTTCCTGCGCCAGCGCGCGCGCCAGCAGCACGAGCTGGCGCTCGCCGCCGGAAATCATGGTGTAAGGGCGCTCCGCCAGGCGCTCGATGCCGAAGCGCGCGAGCGCGCCATGCGCGACGTCGCGGTCACGCGCGCTCGGCCGGCTGAACAGATTGCCGTGCGCGGTGCGGCCCATCAGCACGACCGTCTCCACCGTGAAAGCAAAAGTGCCGACATGCACCTGCGGCACATAGGCGAGGATGCGCGCGCGCTCCTGCATCGAATAGTCGGCGAGCCGGCGCTCGCCAAGCCGCACTTCGCCGGCGAGCGGCCGCAGCAGGCCGAGCAGCGTCTTCAGGAGCGTGGTCTTGCCGCCGCCATTGGGCCCGAGCAGCGCGAGCACCTCCCCGGTCGCGAGCGCGACATCGAGCCCACGGCCGACCGTGTGGTCGTGATAGCCGATGGTGAGCGTGTGGCCGGAGAGCTTCACGACCAGTTCCTCTGCATGCTTGCGAGCAGCCAGATGAAGAACGGCGTGCCGACCACGGCGGTGAGAATGCCGAGCGGGATTTCCACTTCCGCCGCGGTGCGCGCGAGCGTGTCGATCAGCAGGAGATAGCCGCCGCCGAGGATCGCGGCCGCCGGGAGGAGTCGCGCGAAGTCGGGACCGACCAGCGCGCGCGCGAGATGCGGCACCACCAGACCGACCCAGCCGATGATGCCGGCGGTGGCCACACTGGCCGAGGTCGTCAGCGTCGCCGCCGCGACGATGGCGACGCGCAACGGACCGGTGGGCACGCCGAGCGCGCGCGCTTCCTCCTCCGGCAGCGACATCGCGTTCATGCGCCAGCGCAGCGCGATCAGCACGACGGTGCCGAGCGCGACCGGCCCGAATAGCGGCAACAGGTCGGACACATTCGCGGCCGCGAGGCTGCCGAGCAGCCAGAAGGTCATGGCGGGAAGCTGGTTGTAGGGATCGGCGAGATATTTCACGAGCCCGACGCCGGCGCCCAGCAGCGCGCCGACCACCACGCCGGTCAGCACCAGCACCAGGATCGGATCGCGCGCGCGCACGGCCGAGCCGATCAGGTAGACGGCGGCGACCGCCGCCAGCCCGCCCACGAAAGCGAAGAACTGGATGGCCAATACGCCGAGCGAGAAATAGATGCCGATGACCGCGCCGAGCGCGGCGCCCGACGAGGCGCCAAGAATGTCCGGCGACACCAGCGGATTGCGGAAAAGGCCCTGGAACGCCGTGCCGGCCACCGCCAGCGCCGCGCCCACCAGCACGGCGGCGAGCACGCGCGGTCCACGCACTTGCAGGACCACGCTTTCGACCGCCGGCGATACGCCGCTTGGGTGACCGAGCAGCTTCGCGCCCAGCACATGGACGAGGTCGCCGAGCGAAACCGGATATCGGCCGACCGTGAAGGCGAGCAGCAGGCCGACGAGCAAGACGACAGTCGCGATGGCAAGACCGGGCAGGGCGGAGCGGGTCATGACGTCCTCGTCATTCCGGGTTGGCGCCGGAGCCTGCCATGGGCCGCGCTTCGCGCGGACCCGTTGGGCGCGCCCGGGAACGACCGACTATCTAATCCCTTCCCGCCAGCACATCGTCGATCTGCCTGTCGCTCGGCGCGACGTGATAGAACATCGTGTAGAAATCGCGCGTGAGCTTGCGCATGTCCTCCGGAAACTTCTCCGGATAGAGAATCTTCGCAAGCCACCACAGCCCGATCAGCCGATTGACCGAGGGCGGAAAGTCGACCCAGCCGAACGGCATCTTGGGCGAGAGATAAACGCGGCCGCTCTTCACCGCGGCGACGGAAGCCCAGGCCGGATCGTTTTTCACACCGGCCGCGAATTCCCGATCGATGGTGACGATGGTGTCGGGATTCCACAACAGCACCTGCTCGATCGAAACATTGGCGAGCCCGCCTTTGTTGCCGCCGGCGACGTTCTGCGCCAGCAGCTCGATGGTCTCCACATTGATCGAACCGCCGAGGCCGGTGGTGAGGCCGCGCGGCCCGCGCGCGTAATAGACGCGTGGGCGCCTGTCCGGCGCGACAGCCGCGATGCGGGTCTCGATGGTCTTCAACGTATCGTCCGCATAGCGCGCGAATTTCTCGGCGTCGTCGCGGCGATCGACCAACTCGCCAAGCGTGCGATAGGTGGCGGCGATAGCATCGAAGCGGCCGTCGAGCAGCGCATAGGGAATGCCGGTTTGCGCCTGCACGCGGTCGGCCAGTGAGACGAAGGTGGCGCGCGTCGAGCCGACATCGAGGATGAGATCGGGCTTGAGCGCGAGCACCGATTCCAGATTGGCCGTATTGCCACGGCCGGTGAGGCGACCGACCTCGGGTCGCGCGCACACATCGGGCAGCATATAGGCGCATTCCTCGGGGCGGTTGGCGCGTGGCCAGCCGATGAGGAGCTCGGGCGCCAGCGTATAGAGCAGGATCGCGGCGGGCGGACCGGCGGGGAACACGCGCTTGCCGCGCGCGGGCACCTGCAGCACGCGGCCGGTGGCGTCGGCGATGCCCGCCGCGCGCGCGATGCGCGGCGCGACGAGCGCGGTGGAAGTGGCGGCGATGAACGCGCGACGGGTGAGATTCATATGTCCAGCATGGCTGCTATCGTGCACGCCCCGGCGTTCGCGGACGGCGGCAATGCGGGGCTCTAGTCCACGCCCACCATCACATTGCTCGCCTTGATGACGGCATAGGCCGGTTTGCCGACTTCGAGCTTCATCCCATCCACCGATTCGTTGGTGATCGAAGCCATGACGATGGTGCCGCCACCGACGTCAATGAGGACATGCGCGGTGGTCGTGCCTTTCTTCACCTCGACGATTTTGCCCTTGAGCTGATTGCGTGCGCTGAGTTTCATGATCGGGTTCCTTCCGAAGCGATGGGTGCAAAGCCATGCTCCGCCAGAATGCTCTGGCCGGTTGACGACAGGATATATTGCGCGAAAGCCTCTGCTCCCGCCGGAGCGGCTTTCACCACGGTCAGCCCGTAATCGGCTGCCACCGCGAGCGCGTGCGGCAATATAACAGGTTTTCGCGCCGGATACTGTTTCTGCGCGGCCAGCGCATTGGTGCGGCAGGTAAGGACGATATCGGCGTGGCCTTCCGCCATGTGCCATCCGTAGAGGTTGCGGCCGGCCGGCGCCGGCACGCTGTCCTCGCCGCCGGTCGGGCGCAGCGCCTTGGTGAGACGAACAATCCTCACGCGCTGTGATCGTTGGCGTTCGGATAGAACAGTTGCTCGCCATTGATCTTGTAATTGGCGATGTCCTTCTGCCCTTCCGGCGACACCAGATAATCGATGAACTGCTGGCCGAGATCCTTCTTCACGTTCGGGTGCTTGGCCGGGTTCACCAGCATCACGCCGTACTGGTTGAACATGCGCTTGTCGCCTTGGACCAGGATCTGCAGATCGCCTTTGTTCTTGAAATGAATCCAGGTGCCGCGGTCGGACAGCACATAGGCATTGCTGGCGCCGGCGGTGTTGAGCGCGGCGCCCATGCCCTGGCCGATCGCCTTGTACCAGGGGCCATGATCCTTGGCGATGTCGATGCCGGCATCCTTCCAGAGCTTCAGCTCGGCGATATTGGTGCCGGAACGATCGCCGCGCGAGATGAACGAGGCCTGCTTGTCCTTGATGGTCTGGAACGCCTTGGCGACGTCCTTCATGCCCTTGATGCCGGCCGGATCGCTCTTCGGCCCGATCAGCACGAAGTCGTTATACATCACGGGATAGCGCTTCACGCCCTGGCCTTCGGAGAGGAATTTCAATTCGGCCGATTTGGCGTGCACGAACACCACGTCGGCGTCGCCGCGCCGTCCGGTGTCGAGCGCCTGCCCGGTGCCTTGCGCCACCACTTTCACGGTGATGCCGGTCTTCTTCTTGAACAGCGGCAGCAGATATTCGAACAGGCCGGAATCCTGCGTCGATGTGGTCGAGGCGACCACGATCGATTTGTCTTGCGCCTGCGCGATGGGCGCTGCGAACAGCGTGGCGCCGAGCGCGGCGGCGGCGATGAGTGTGCGGCGATTGAACATATGTGATCCTCCGGTTTGTGGCTTTCTCAGGCCTCTTTTATCGCCCCGCTCACACCAGCAACTCGCCGGCGATGAATGTCCTGGCCTCCTGCGTTTGCGGCTGTGCGAAGAACGCCTCCGCCGGACCGGCCTCGATCAAGCGCCCGCGATGCAACAGCGCGATGTCGCCGGCCAGCCGTCGCGCCTGGCCGAGATCGTGCGTCGACATCACCACCTTGACGCCGCGCGCGGCGATGGCGCGCACAATGTCCTCAATCGCCTTGGTGGCGGCGGGGTCGAGGCTCGCGGTCGGCTCGTCGAGCAACAGCAATTCCGGCTCACGCGCGAGCGCACGCGCCAGCGCCAGCCGCTGCTGCTCGCCGCCCGACAGGCGGCGCGCCGGCCTATGGCCGAGATGCGCAAGCCCGACCAGCGCCAGCAGTTCGGCGACGCGGGCGTCGCGTGTGGCGCGCGGCGCATTCGCGGCGGCGAGCGCATAGCGCACATTGCCGGCGGCCGAGCGGCGCAACATGGTCGGACGCTGGAACACGATGGCGCGCTTTACCGGCGGCACTGCTTCACGTCCGCCCCAGGTGATGCGCCCGCGCGTCGGCGACACCAGGCCCATGGCCACGCGCAGCAGTGTGGTCTTGCCCGAGCCGTTGGGGCCGATCAGGACAGTCGGCCCGCCGGGCGAAATCGTCATCGTTATGTCGTCGAGGATCGTTACCGCGCCGGCGGCGATCGTCACGTCCGCGAGCGTCACAGGCAGGTCGGTGGCGGGTGCGCGCATCGGCCTCATCCCGCGTAGCGTTCGCCGGCCAGCCGCACACCCCAGGCCAGGCCGTTGATTGCGATGACGATGGTGATCAGGACCAGGCCGAGCCCGATGGCGAGCGGCAGGTCGCCCTTGGAGGTTTCGAGCGCGATCGCGGTGGTCATGGTGCGGGTGAAGCCGTCGATATTGCCGCCCACGATGATGATGGCGCCCACCTCAGCCGCCGCCCGTCCGAAGCCCGCCAGCAGCGCCGTGACCAGCGAAAAGCGCGCGTCCCAGATCAGCGTCGCCACCCGGCGCACCGGGCCGACGCCCATGGCGGCGAGCTCCTCGCGATATTCGGCCCACAGGTCCTCGACGGTTTGCCGCGTGAGCGCGGCGATGATCGGGGTGACCATCACGGTCTGCGCGATCACCATGGCTTGCGGCGTGAACAGCAGGCCCCAGGACCCGAGCGGGCCGGAGCGCGAGAGCAAGAGGAAGATCGCCAGGCCGACGACCACCGGCGGCAACCCCATCATGGCGTTGAGCAGCACCGTGACCGCCGTGCGGCCGGGAAAGCGGGTGAGAGCCAGCGCCGCGCCCACCGGCACGCCGATCAGGGTCGCGAACAGGACCGCGCTCAGGCTGACAATGAGCGACAGCCGCACGATGGCGTAAAACGCCGGATCGCCCGAGAGCACCAGATGCAATGCGGTTCCATCACCGGTCATGGCGGGCTCGCGAATCGGCTGGGCCGAGATGGGCGTGGCGGACGGTTGCCCGTGCCCGGACACACCACCGGCGGGCCGGGTTATTATTGCGCGCGCATTGCCTAAATGGTCAACTGCCAGAGACAGAAACATAAAAACAGACAGTATACGCAGGTTCATTCTTGGCTTTGTGGTGCGCGCGCAATGCCGACGAACAAGGGTGAAAGCCGGCGCGGCGCCGAGGCTCAATTTCAGCGCCCGGATCGCCGCTCAAACGGCTCGTGTGAGTAGACGTGGGCGGGCACCTCGGCGGGCTTGCAAAATCGGGCGAGCCCCCGCATGAGCTAGCGGCTAGTCGGCGGCAGGCCGGCCCGGCGGCATCAATCAGCGCCGGGCGGGCATCTTGACTTGAAAAGGTCCGCGCCGTTTACAGAGCCGGCGACGGAGAGGTGGCCGAGTGGCTGAAGGCGCACGCTTGGAAAGCGTGTATACGGGAAACCGTATCGAGGGTTCGAATCCCTCTCTCTCCGCCAGGCTGCCTCAAGAGTTGGTTCTCAATTTGCGGCATGGCGCCTGTTAAAGGCCTGAATTGCCGAATTCGGCCGCTCGGGGTCCGAACCTCGCAAGTATCGGGGCGCGGCCGATTTGCTCTCTTGAGCCGATTTTTCTCTAGGGCTCTGCACTTCGCAAAAGAGTACGGAATTTAGCCGGTCAGTGTTTTCGGCCTCTTTCCGCGGCAAACAAGCCCGCGAGTTCGAGGTCCTCTCGCTCGACCAACTCAAAGCCGAAAGAACGGATCCGCCCGTTTCGTTTGTAGGGCGGGACCTCTCCGCATCGAAAGGCGCTCATCTGCAGCAGAAAACGATAGGTAAGTCCCACGTTCCGAAGGACCATATCTTAAGTGGATTTAACGTCGGCGAGCGCCAGATGCGCCTACTGGACAAAAAATGCCGGCGCGTTTCAACTCCTCCAGCTTTTCGGTCGCGATCCGCATCAGCTCGCTCATGGCCGGCGTTGCCGGCCGATCCGAGCGCCGCACCAGCATACGGATGATTGAGACGTTCTTCACGCGGGCAATCACGTAATTGTCCATATCGCCATGCAATGCGGAATAAGGCGCGACCGCGTATCCCTTCCCATTGCGCACAAGCTCTTTCATAACCATGAGGCTTTCGATCTCGACCGCGACCTTGAGTATCACGCCGGCGCTGCTGGCGGCATGTTCGAGCACTTCGCGCGCGGCGTTCGGCTTGCCGGTCAATATCAATGGAAGACCCGATAGCTTGGTCACGCTGATCTCGCGCGGCAAAGGCGGGCCGCCGCGAGCCCCGAACAGATACATGTCTTCGCGGGCTATCGCGTTGTAGACCAGATCACGATCGTTCTCGTTCGCCGATGCCGACGCGGCAGTCGAAACGAGAGCGATGTCGATGGAATCAGCCTGTAGACATTCAATTAGATTGCGCGTCATACCCTCGACCAGGCGCACGGTCACGTTGGGGTATAGTGCTTGATAGGCCTCGATCAGCACCGGAAAGAGCACGTAGCCAACCGACGGTGGCGCGCCGATCGACACCGTCCCCTGCGGAACCAGCCCTTCCGCCGCGACCGCATCGCGCGCGCGCTCCACCTGGCGCAGAATCGATGCTGCTTGCTCGGACATAAGCATGCCGGCCTTGGTCAGAACGACGCCTCGGCCGACGCGGGAAAAGAGCTCCACGCCGAGTTCCCGCTCGAGACGATGGATGTGCCTGCTGACGGCGGGCTGTGCCACGTGCAGCTTTTCCGCGGCCCGGCTGACGTTTTGGTGCGCGGCAACCTCGAGGAAATAGCGCAACTGCCTGAAATCCAAGGCGCCACCTATGCCTTTTTGGCATCGTTCTTAGGTCAACAATGTATTTTTCTTATTGGAGGATGTCCACGAGGATGGCTGGCCAACGAAAAAATAATTCGACCGAGAGGAAACGGTACCACCGGCTGCGGCTTCAAGGTTGCGCGCATCAACGCCGTGTTTTTCGGCCCGCATTCGGCCCATCCGTGTCCTAACGTTTCGATAAGCAGGTGGCTCTGCCACCCGGAACACGGGAGGAAACAATGAGACTCTTATCCACGAAGACGACAGCCACGCTTCTCGCTCTACTGGCCGCGAGCTGCCTTTCTTCGACGGCCGCTTTCGCCCAATCCGCTCCCGACGCCCACACCAAGGCGTTGATCGAGGGCGCCCAAAAAGAAGGGCAACTCGCCTACATCGATAACCTGATGGCGCCTGAAAGCCGCAAGGCCATGCAGGAGGCATTCGTCAAGAAATACGGGCTGAAAGACTTCAAGTTCACGCCTTACCTGCTGAAGTCGTCGGAAGTCATCGCGCGAGTCAGTCAGGAACTGAAGGCCGATCGGGTCTCGGCCGATTGGGTGCTGGTGAACGTCGCGACGTTCTGGCGCGAGCTGGAAAAGAGCGGCGCGCTCATGAACTACTGCTCCCCCGAATACAAGGCCTTCACGGCGCTTGCGGAGTCCGGCATTCCCGACGGCGGCTGCCATTTCAAGGCCGCTCTGGGCGTCGCATTCACGCCGATGTGGAATCCGAAATATGTGAAGGAGAATATCGATAGCTGGGAAAAGCTCACCGACCCGAAATACAAAGGGCAGATGATCTTCTCCGATCCGCTGAAAGGTGCGGTCTACCTCGACACCTATATCGGGCTTCGGACAATTCTACCGGTTTCCTGGTTCAAGAAGATCGCCGCGCAGAATCCGTTCTATCTGGTCCGCTCCACCGACATCCGGGATAAGGTGATGACCGGCGAATATCCGATCGCCGTGCTTGGCTACGCCCCGCGTGCCTATCAGGTACGCAAGAGCGTCCAGTTGGACGTCTCCTACCCGAAAGAGGGCTCTGTCGTCCTCGGCAGCTTCGCCGGCATCATGGCGAAAGCCGCGCATCCCAATGCAGCCAAGCTGTGGACCGACTTCTTCTTCAGCAAAGACGGCATGGAGATCCTACGCAAGAACGAAGCCGTCATCGCCGGTCGCGGCGATCTTCCGCCTGATCCGGAAGTCGAGAAATTCGTCCCCTCGATCTCCAAGATCAAAATCGTGAAATACGATTGGGACAAGCTGACCGAGAAGGATCGGAAGGCGGCGCGGGCCGAATTCGAATCCATCTTCACCCGCTGATCGCGGATCCGGTCCAGTAAAATGACACTACGTCCGGCTTCGATTCGCATCGAAGAATGGATAATCATCGTCGTGACGGCGGTGGTGTGCTTGCTCGTGCTCGCGCCCATCGCCGTCGTTTTCTGGCAAAGCGTTCAAACCGGCAGCTGGAATGGTCCGCTCACGCTATCGCTCGCAAACTACGTGACGGCGGCGACCGCGCCGCGCCTCTATCACGCCATCGAAAACACCATCATAGCCAGCGTCGGCTGCACGGCGATCGCGACGGTCGGCGGAGTCACACTGGCGTGGCTGGTGGCGCGCACCAATATGCCGTTCCGCCGTTTCTTCGCCGTTACTAATCCGATCCCGATGTTCCTGTCGCCCTTCGTGGGTGCAATCGCCTGGATGGCGCTGGCGGCGCCACGCGCAGGGTATCTCAATCGGCAACTCGCCGACCTGTTCGGCCTGCCCGCCGACCTGCTGAACATCTACGGGCTCGGCGGGATTATTTGGGTGCAGGGCATCTTTTTCACGCCGCTCGTTTATCTCATGACGGTCGGTTCGCTGCGTCAGATGGATCCGGCGCTCGAAGAAAGTTCGCGTTCGTGCGGCGCAGGAATGTGGCGGACGACCTTCCGAATCACTTTGATGCTCAGCACACCGTCGATCCTGTCCGGCATGATTCTGACTTTCGTGTCGAGCGCCGGGGAATTCGGCGTGCCGCTCGCGCTCGGCTCGCCGCATGGCGTCGAGACGCTGAGCACGCAGATTTTCGAGGTGCTGCAACGGGAGAATCCTGCCTACAGCCTGGCCGCGGCGATCGGGTCGGTACTGCTTGTCAGCACCGTCGCCCTGGTCGTCATTCACCGCATGTTAGTGTCGTCCAAGCAATTCGTGACGATTACCGGCAAGGGCTTTCGGCCGCGCGTCGTCGACCTGCGGCAATGGCGCTATGCGGCGCTTTTTCTGAATATCGCATACATCCTCGTCTCGGTCGTGCTGCCGATCGGGATCCTTGCAATCATGTCGATCCATAAGGTGTGGCTCGGCTCGATCGACGTCAGCCAGTTCACCGTCGACAACTACATTGAAGTGCTGGTCAACCAGGATGCGACCCAGCGCGGCATCCTCAACAGCCTATTCCTGGCGATTGTCGGCGCCACCGTCGCGGTCGCGATCAGCCTCATCCTCAGCCAGGCCATCTACCGCAGTCGCCTGCCCGGCCGCCGCTTGATCGATATGGTGTCGTCGCTGCCGGTCGGAATTCCCGGAATCGTTCTGGCGATGGGCATGCTGGTGCTGTTCATCCGCACGCCGCTCTACGGCACGCTGACCTTGCTGATGATCGCTTACATCATCCGCTTTACCCCCGTCGGTCAGCGCAGCGTCGCCGGCAGCCTGCTCGCGATGTCGCCCGAGCTCGAGGAGAGCTCGCGCGCCTGCGGCCACGGCTGGTTCGACACTATGCGCCGCATCACGCTGCCGCTGCTCAAGCCGGGTCTGGCCGCCGCCTGGGTTCTGCTGTTCACGATCTATGTGCGCGAGCTGCCGATCTCGATTCTGCTTTGGAGCTCCGGCAACGAAGTCATGTCCGTGGTGCTCTACCAACTCCTCGAGCACGCGACTGCCGGCCAGACCGGCGCCTACGCCATTATCCAGGTGGCCATAGCTCTGGCGGTTGTGGTGGTGTTCGATCGAACCGTCGCTGGTGAGAGAGTTCAACGATGAATGGCGAGAAGAGCGATTCGGTGGCGGGAAAACCCGTTTTCCTGACGATCACGAACCTGACCAAACGGTACGGCTCGGCTCGGGTCATCGACGATTTGTCGCTCGTCGTTTATCGCGGCGAATTCCTGACCCTGCTCGGGCCGAGCGGCTGCGGCAAAACCACGACCTTGCGCTGCGTTGCCGGCTTCGAGAGCCCCGACGAGGGACGCATCACGCTCGATGGAGTGGATGTCTGCAACGCGGCGACCGGCCTCGACGTTCCGCCGGAGCGCCGCCAATTCGGCATGGTGTTCCAATCTTACGCGGTGTGGCCGCATATGACGGTGGCTGAAAACGTCGCCTATGGCCTGCGTAACCGCGGCTTCTCCAAAGCGGAAATTGCCGATCGCGTCGCGAAGGTGCTGCATCAGGTTGGCCTTGCGGAAATGCCAGGCAAGGGCGTCACACAACTGAGTGGCGGCCAGCAGCAGCGCGTCGCGCTTGCCCGCGCCATCGTCTACCAGCCCAAGATCCTTCTGTTCGACGAGCCGCTCAGCAATCTCGACGCCAAGCTGCGCGAACGGATGCGCCTGGAGCTGAGACGATTGCAGACCGAGCTCGGTATCACCTCGATCTACGTCACGCACGATCAGGAAGAGGCCATGGTGATGTCCGATCGAGTCATCGTGCTTAACCATGGCCGCATCCAACAGATCGGTGCGCCGATCGAGATCTACGATCGCCCCGCCAATCGCTTCGTGGCCGACTTCATCGGCAGCAGCAACATTCTTGGAGGGATTGTCCGTTCATCGTCCGGATCTTCGGCCACAGTCGAATTGGACGACACGCCGTTCCAGCTTGCCTGCAGCGCGCCGCGTCCAGTAAGGGCCGGCGACAAGATCAGCGTCTGTTTTCGTCCGGAGAACGGCACGCTGACCAAGGAGCCCCGGCCCGACGGCCAAAACAATCTCGCGGTCAAAGTCGCGCGCCGCATCAATATGGGCAGTTATCTCGACTACCGCATGCTGATCGGCGCGCGCGAAGTCTGCGTGATCGCGGACCGCGACGTCGATATTCCCGAACAAAGTTCGGCCTATCTGCGCATCGACCCGGCACGTTGCTTGTGCCTCGTCGATTGAGCCAGCGATTCCGTACACAAGGGAGACAGAAAGATGCTTCAGACGACACCGGAGACGCATTGGTTTGAATATTTCCCCGGCAACTACATGTGGTCCCAGGCGATGGTCATCGGCTTCGGCTTCGCCGCCTGGCGGGCCGCCGATTTCGGCGATGTCGACAGGGTCGGCCGGCGTCTGAACAAGCGTGAACACAACAACATTGCGTGGTTCGAAGAATGGGACCGCATGGCGAAGGAAGCCGAGCAGCGCGGCCGTGATGCGGCGGCGAAGGGGCGCAGCATCACAGCGTCAGAGGCGGACCTGCGGGCCGCCACCTACTATTTCATGGCCGAACGTTTCCTGTCGCACGAAGATGGCCGCAAACTCGCCGCTTACAAGAAGAGCATGGAATGCTTCCTGCGCGGGGCTAAGGAGCGCATGCCAGGGCTTGAAAAGGTCGAAGTGCCGTATGAAGGCAGCCACCTGTCGGCTTACTTCATGCCGCCCACCAATGGCGCGGAGAAACCCTACCCGGTGGTGGTATTTTTCGACGGGTTGGACATCTGCAAGGAATTCACCGCGCATTACGCGCAGGAGCTCACGCGTCGCGGCATCGGTTGCCTCGTCACCGACGGCCCCGGCCAGGGCGAGACGCTGCGGGTGCAGGGCATTCCATCGCGCCACGATTACGAAGTACCAGCCGGCGCCTGCATCGATTATCTGCAAGGGCGCACTGAGGTGGACACGAATCGACTCGGCATCATGGCGCTCAGCATGGGCGGCTACTATGCGCCGCGTTGCGCCGCCTTCGAAAAGCGCTTCAAAGCCTGCGTCTCATGGGGAGCGCATTACGACTATCACGCCCTCTGGGTCGAGCGGCGCAAGGTCATGGAGGCCGGCGGCCACCGGGTTTCGGCCCCGCGTTTCCACCTGCCCTGGGTGCTCGGCGTGGAAACGATGGATGAAGCCATGAAGAAGCTCGAGCCGTTCACGCTCAAAGACGTCGCCGAGAAGATCACCATGCCGATCTTGGTGATGCATGGCGAATGCGATTCGATTGTCCCGTCGCCGCTGGCGCGCAAGCTGTTCGAACATATTTCGTCGAAGGACAAGGAGCTCAAGATCTTCACGCCCGAGGAAGGCGGTGCCGAGCACTGTCAGGTCGACGCCGTCCAGATCGCAACCGCATTGATCGGAGATTGGTTCCGCGAGCACCTTTGAGGCGAGCGCCTCTCATGGTCATCCGGACCTAGATGAGCACCCGAAAAAAGCGCAGCGAGACGCTTTGGGCTCGCTGCGCTTTCAGCCGGCACCTCGTCTCAGCGATCGAGACCGGTCGCCGCGAAGCTCATGCGATCGGCCCGAAATCGCATCGCGAACTCCTTGCGGGCCGCGCCGCCGTCCGGTTAGCATCAACGGGCCGCCGCATATCGAACGATTGTACAGTTGGCAGATGAAATGTGGGCGCATTAGTCTGCGGACGCTGCTCACGTGCCCATTCCAAAGTTAGGAATCCGGAGAATGGCTCACGCAAATTTCGCCGCCTTAAGTCAGCACATCACGCACGATGTCATTCGCGACACGCTGTGTGCGATGGTCGATATCCAGAGTCCGACCGGCCGCGAACTCGGGATGGCGCAGTATCTCGTCGAGCGGATGCGAGGAATGGGACTCGAAACCGAATTTCAACTGGTTGACGAGAACCGGCCCAATGCCATCGGTCATCTGCGTGGCCGCGGCACGGGATTGAATCTACTGCTCACCGGCCACATGGATACCTCGTACAGCGGCGACGAGGAGCACCTCAGCGGTCCCGGCTTCAAACCCAAGGCGGTGTGCAAAGACGGGTGGGTCTGGGGCCTCGGCGCCAACAATATGAAGAGCGGGCTCGCGGCGGCCCTCGTCGCCATCGAGGCGATCGTCAAGGCCGGCATAAAGCTCGATGGCGATATTTCATTCGGCGGCGTCGTCGGAGAGATCGAGAAGGCGGCGGTCGAGGAGTTTCAGGGCATCGAGTATTCGGGCTACGGAATTGGGAGCAAACATTTGGTGACGCATGGCGTCACCGCCGATTACGCGCTGCTGGTCGAGCCGACCGGTTCGCGCATTTGTACTGCCAATATGGGCGTGCTCTGGACTCGCATTACGACGCAAGGCACCGTCGCTCATTCGGCACTGGCCAACCGGCCTGACACGGTCAACGCAATTACGGTGATGCGCAAGCTCCAGGAGGACATCGAGGCCTGGTCGGTAGACTACAGCGCACGGCACGCCTTCATGGGCGAGCACGCAAATGTCACCGTCGCCTGCATACGCGGCGGAGCGCCTTGGCGGCTCTCGCGCAATCCGTATGAATGCAGCCTCTATCTCGATATCCGCACCGTGCCGGGACAGACGGTCGACGAGGTCAAAAGGGAATTGCGCGCGGTGTTGCGTCGCTTCGCGGAGCGGACAGGTACGCCGGAGCCCGCGCTGTCGGTCTATATAAGCGACCCACCGATGCTGATCGACGAGTCGCTGCCAATTGTGGAGGCACTCGGCGCGGCGCAAACTGCCGTCGCTGGCGTGCGTCCTCCTTCGATCATTCGCCGCCCGGGTGCGGACGCCGTCCATTTTACGAGCTATGGTGTTCCCTGCGCGGTATTCGGCCCTGGGGGACGGATGCATCCCGACGCGCGCAACGGCGCGATGCACGCGCTCGGCGAGCATGTCTTGATTGATGATGTGGTTGCCGCTTCGAAGATTTATTTGGCGACCGCATTGGACATTTGCAGCCGCCAAGTTCCGCTCGATTAG
Organism: Pseudolabrys sp.; assembly: GCA_035549515.1. Taxonomy (GTDB): domain Bacteria; phylum Pseudomonadota; class Alphaproteobacteria; order Rhizobiales; family Xanthobacteraceae; genus Pseudolabrys. Next base: position 21,838 of record DASZQT010000241.1, read on the forward strand.
CGCAGAGCCTCGTTAATTCCACTTGGCGCGGAAGTTGCCTGTCATATGATCGAGACAGTGAGGTGAAAGTATTGAACGTTTCGACCACCGCAATTCAGCCTTCGATCGCCCCCGAGCCGCTGATCGTCTGTAAAGGCGTGTCGAAAATTTACGAGACGAAGGACGGCGCGAGCATTTCCGCACTCGAATCGGTCGATCTGACAATTGCGCCGGGCGAATTCATCACCGTCGTGGGTCCTAGCGGATGCGGCAAAAGCACGCTTCTCAAGATCATGGGTGGGCTCATCCCGCGCAGCTTCGGCGAGCTGCGGCTCGCCGGGCAGCCGATTGTGGGGCCCCGACGCGATGTGGGCATTGTCTTTCAGTCCGCCACGCTGTTGCCGTGGCGCACAGTATTCGAGAACGTGCTTCTGCCCATCGACGTGCTGGATCTCGGTCGCGCCGCCTATCGTGAACGAGCGAAAATGCTCGTCGAAATGGTCGGATTGACCGGCTTCGAAGCGAAATATCCGAGCGAATTGTCCGGCGGTATGCAGCAGCGCGTATCCTTGAGTCGGGCGCTGGTGCATGATCCCGCCCTGCTGTTGATGGACGAGCCGTTCGGAGCCCTCGATGCCCTAACACGCGAGACGATGAATCTCGAATTGCAGCGCATCTGGATGGAGGCGAACAAGACGGTGTTGTTGATCACCCATTCGATTCCTGAGGCTGTGTTCTTGGGAGACCGGGTCGCCGTGATGACGTCGCGGCCTGGCAAGCTCGCGGAGATCGTGCCGATCGACTTGCCGCGACCGCGCTCGCTAGCGGCGATGGGCTCGCCAGAATTCGGCGAGATCGTCACTCGCATTCGCGGCTTGCTGAATGTCAGCGGACACCTCGACTGAACGCAACTCAGGTAACAGGGAGAGCGAAAATGATGAACAGACGAACGCTACTGGGTGGCGCTGCGGCGTTGGGACTGCTCGCCTCGACCTCGATCGGGCATGCTGAGACCAAGCTCACGCTTGCGCATGCCCTGCCGCAATTGACACCCAGTTTCGCGATCGACAGCTCGATCCCGGCCCAAATGGGATATTGGAAGCAGGAGGGGCTCGATGTGGACGTCATCACGACGCCGGGCGCCTCGGCGGCCATTCAACTCGTGATCAGTGGCAAGGCGGACGCCGCCGTCGCCAGCCCGGTCACCGCCATGTTGGCGATCCAGAAGGGAGTCGATCTCAAGATCATCTACACCACACTGCGCGGCGATATTTTCGGCGTCGCCATTCCAGAGGGCCAGAAAATCGACTCGCTGCAGGCCCTCAAGGGGCACACGATCGGGGTGTCGAGCTTCGCCAGCTCGGGCACGAATTATACCAAATCGCTGTTGGAGAAATCCGGTCTCAAACCATCGGAATTTTCGGTGGTCGAGGTCGGCGTCGGAGCCCGCGCGGCTGGCGCCTTGAAGTCGGGACAGGTGCAGGCGCTTGGACTGTGGGACGAAGCCTACAAGCAGATGGAGCTCAGCGGGATAAAATTTTCCAAGATCTACAAGGACGATCGCGCCGCAACCTCGTTCGCCGGCTCAATCGTGGTGCGCGGCGAGGATTTGAAGAAGCGGCCTCAGGTCTTCATCGGGCTCGCGCGCGCCATCGCCAAAGGGCAGCTATTCCAGGAGAGCAATCCGACGGCGTCGGTGCTCGTGCACTGGAAGGCCTATCCGCAGTCGGTGCCGCGCGAAGGCAAGACACCTGAAATCATCAAGAGGACCGGCACTGTCGCGAGCGTGCGATTGCCGATCCAGTCGCGCAACGCCTTCGGCACGGGCCACTATGGCGATTTGCCCGAAGACCACGTCAAGAAATTCCAGACCTATCTGGTAGAGACCGGGCAATTGCCGAAGGCGATCGATCCGCACGCTTACTACACCAACGAATTGATACCGCAGATCAACAAGTTCGATGCGGCGCCGGTGGTGAAGCAGGCCAAGGAGTACAAGGACCAATGACGGCTGACTCGACAGCCGGATCGGCCCCACGCGTTTTCGCTGGCCCGCGCCGCCGGTTTCCGTCGCGTCTGTTGTTGGAGCGAGCCGGAGTCGTCCTGTTTGGTGTCGGCATCCTCGTGGCCTGGGAGCTGTTTTGCCGGCTCCTGGGTGTGAGCGACCTCGTTCTGCCGACGCCGTCACAGATCGCGGTTGCGCTCTACAACGGGTTTGGCACTGGCCTGTTCATCCAGGCGCTCGGCACCACCGTCGCGGAAATCCTGCTCGGTTTTGCGCTCGCGGCGAGTTCGGCTTTCGTGCTCGGCACGGTCATCAGCCAGGTCCGCATCGTCGAGACCTTGCTGTACCCCTACATCATTGCAATCCAGACGCTGCCCAAGATCGCGGTCGCGCCGCTCATCCTTGTCTGGGTGGGATTCGGCATCGAAAGCAAGATCGTGATCGCGGCGATGGTCGCGTTCTTTCCGATCTTGGTCAACACGATCGTCGGATTGAAGTCGGCGTCGCCGGAAAAAGTCGAATTGATGCACTCCCTCTCGGCGAGCCGGTTCAAGCTGTTCCGCTATGTCCTGCTGCCGGAGGCTTTGCCCTTCATCTTCGCCGGGCTCAATATTGGCATCGTCATGTCGGTGCTTGGCGCCATTGTCGGCGAGTTCATCGGCTCCAAGACCGGCCTCGGTTATCTGTTGCTGCAGATGAACTACAATCTCGACGTCGCCGGAATGTTCGCGGTTCTGGTGGTGCTCGGCGTTCTCGGTATCGTTCTCAATTTCATCGCGCACGTGGCGCGCAACTGGGTCATTTTCTGGCAGGACGATGGTAGGCCGAGTTTATAAGGTGCGAGAAAAACCCATGCGCGCGGTTAGCGATGATTAGACGACGCTGGTCCATTTTGCCGGACGCCGCGCAATCGACGTGTTCCCAACCCGCAGAAAAGGCAGACCCGGACGTTTGATCCGCCGTGTAATTTGCGGGTCGCGGCCGACCGCCCCGCGCTATAGTGCGAGGCTGGTGACCCCGACGCACAACATCAGCACGAGTGCCAGCCGCCGGACACCCGTGTCGCTCAGCCGCGCGTATAGTTTCCCTCCGAGCCAGGTTGCCAGCAGAAACGGGATAATCAGCGCTGCGGCCGACAACGTCATCGGCACGGTCGCGGCGCCAGCGAACGCCAGCATAACGACGCCGATGACGGAGATGGCCGTCACGAAAACCGTCAGATTGGCGCGGGTGACTGCCACGGGGTCGGGGCCGGAAAGCAAATAAAGGATGACGGGAGGCGCTCCGACGCTTGTTGCGCCCAGCAAGGCGCCAACGAGGCTTCCAAGCGCGATCGATGTCACGGTTCGCGGCTTCCCACTGTAGCGCAGGCCGAGCAATAGCATCGCACTGAAGACGACAACGACGGCCGCTATCATCTTTCGGGCGGCGCCCGGATCAAGGGTCAAAAGAAAATATCCGCCGATCGGCACGGTCACGACCGCCGGAAGCGTCAAATACAGCAATGTCCTCCACCGCACGATCGGCAGTGCTTCGGGGAACATGACGAGGGCGGCTGCGGTTTCAAGAATGAGTGCGGTCACCACGGCGGGCACCGGGCCGATCAGCGCCGACAGCAGTGGCGACATCAACATCGCGCCACCGAAGCCGGTGGTCCCTCTCACAAGACCGGCCAGCACAACGATAGCCACGGCGGCGAGCTCAGTTGCGTCCATGAGGCAATTTCCGCGGCGTCATGTCGTAAGGATACCGCCATCGACGGGGATGACGGCTCCGGTAATGAAGGCCGCGCGTGCCGATGCGAGAAAAACCACCAGATCGGCGACGTCGGAGGGCGTGGCGAGCCGGCCGAGCGGGATGCGCGCCAGGATGCGGCGTCTCGCTTCTTCCGTGAGCGCCGCCCGCGTCATCGCCGTGTCGGCAATGGCGGGCGCGACGGCGTTGACGGTGATGTCGTGCGGACCAAGCTCGCGCGCCAGCCCCATCGTCAAGGCGACGACAGCGGCCTTGCTCGCCCCATAGATCGCATTGCCGACCGAGCCGCCGCCGCGCATTGCCGAAACCGACGCAATATTAATGATACGCCCGCGTCTTCGCGTTATCATCGCCGGCATCGCTGCCTTGACGCATTGCATAATTCCGAAGACGTTGACGCGGCTGATGCGCTCCCATTCGTCCGCGGGCAGATCGGCTATCGGTCGGGTCGAGAGTAGGCCGGCGGCATTTACCAGAATGTCCAAAGGTCCGTGCCGTTCTTCCATCATGGCGAAGGCGTTTGCGACCGCATCCGTGTCGCCGACGTCGACGGCCGCCCAAGCCGCGGACCGCCCTGCTTGCGTAAGGGCTGCCGCCGCCTTCTCGGCAGCAGTGCCGTCGCGGTCGGCAATACAGACCATGCAGCCTTCGTTCGCCAGCGCGCGGGCAATAGCTTCGCCGATGCCCGAGGCGCCGCCCGTGACGATCGCAACTCGATCTTTCAGTTCCAATTTCATAGCGATCGCATTTAGGTTCGGGCGGAAGCCTGCCGTTGTCGTCTGCGCGCGGCGCGCCGTCAGCCGTCGAGCGGTTGCAGCCCCAGCGTAGGGACTTCGTCTTTCGCCATATCGCGCTTGTGCGATTCTTTCATGAGGTAGACCGATAACGCGCTGATCAGGCTGACGACAAGGACGTAAAGGCAGATCAGCCACGGCTTGCCGCCGCCAGCCGGCAACAATGCCGTCGCGATAATCGGCGTCAGGCCACTCGCGAAGATGCCTGAGAACTGATAGACGAACGAGATGCCGGTATAGCGCACCCGCGTGTCGAACAGCTCTGAGAACAGCGCGGCCTGCGGGCCGTAGACCGCCGGGTAGACGAAGGCGAACGGTATCGCGATCGCGATCCAGATCAGCAGCGGCGATTGCGTTCCCATCAGCCAGAACGATGCGAAGGTCAGCAGACCGATGAGGACGCCGCCGAATCCGAACAAGCGCCGCCGACCGACCCGGTCGGAAAGGTTTCCATAGATCGGCAGCATGACGATCATGAGTGCCGACGAGATCATGACGCCGGCCAGCGCCGTTTGCCGCGAGACATGTAGCGTGCCGGTGAGATAGCCGACGAGGAACACGCCGAAAATATTGAAGGTCACTCCTTCGATGTAGCGGGCACCGAGACCGAGCAGCGTATTCTTGCCATGCGTCTTGAACAGTTCGACGACCGGCACCTGCACGATCCCCTGCGTCCGCTGGATGCGGCTGAAGGCCGGCGTTTCCATGATCTTGAGGCGGATGTAGAGTCCGACCGCGACAAGCACGGCGCTGGCGAGAAACGCGATGCGCCATCCCCAGGCCAGGAAGTCGGTTTCCGGCAAGAACGAAAGCAGGTAGACGACACCGGCGCTCAGCAATAGGCCAGCGGGAACGCCGATCTGCGGCCAGCTTCCATAGAAGCCACGCTCGCCTTCGGGCGAATGCTCGACCGCCATGAGGACAGCGCCGCCCCACTCGCCGCCGATGCCGATGCCCTGGAAAACGCGCAGCGCGAGCAGCAGGATGGGCGCCCAGATGCCGACCGAGCTGTAGGTCGGTAGCAGTCCGATCAGGAAGGTGGCGATGCCCATGATAAGCACCGTCATGATAAGCACGGTCTTGCGGCCGATCCGGTCGCCATAATGGCCGAAGATGACGCCGCCGATCGGGCGCGAGATGAAACCGACGAAAAAGGTCGTGTAGGCCAGCAGCGTGCCGATCAAGGGGTCGTAATTCGGGAAAAACAGCTTGTTGAGAACGATCGGCGTTACCACGCCGAAGAGAAAGAAGTCGTACCATTCGATGGTCGTGCCGATGGCGCTGGCGAAAGCAATCGTGCCAATGGACATGCCGCCGTCGGCGCCCGGCGCTCTTCCTTGAGCCATTGTCGTCTCCCCATATTTTGTTGAACCAGCACGCTTAGCCAGCCGGCAGTCCGAGAAGCTGCCGCGCCGTTTTGGCGTCGGCAACATGCCGGCCGTAGTCACCGCACAATTCGGCAACCCGCGAAACGAGTTCGGCGTTGCTGCGAGCAAGGCGGTCTTTATCGAACTTGATGTTGTCTTCGAGACCGGTGCGGACATGGCCACCGAGTTCGAGGCACCACTTGTTGATCTCGAGCTGCGATCGTCCGATACCGGCCGCCGACCAGGTCGCGTCGGGCATCAGCTCTTTGAGCTCGCCGACCAGGAACTCCAAGAGATTGCGACGCGGCGGCAGCGCGTTGGGAATGCCCATGACGAACTGTACCTGGCACGGGCGCTTGAGCAGGCCGCGGTCGGCCAGGTTGCGCGCATTGTAGAGCATCGCGACGTCGAACACTTCAATCTCCGGTTTGACGTCGTAGGTGAGCATCGTGCGCGCCAGGTCTTCGACAAGCTGCGGCGGATTCTCGTAAATGATCTTGGCGAAATTGACCGAGCCGGTGGCGAGCGACGCCATGTCCGGCTTGAGATACAGCATGCTGCCGCGCTCGTCCTGGCTGCGGCCGCGGCCGCCGGTCGAGAACTGGACGATCATGCCGGGACAGTGCTTGACGATACCTTCCTGCACCTGCGCAAACAAAGCGGGATCGGAACTCGGGCTTTCATCCGGCCCGCGCACATGGATATGCGCGACGGTGGCGCCGGCCTCGAATGCCTCATGGGTGGACTCGATCTGCTCGATCGGTGTGACAGGAACGGCCGGCGTGTCGGCCTTGCGCGGAATGGCCCCGGTGATAGCAACGGTGATGATGGCAGGCGTCGTCATTGATTTTTCTTCTTAGGCACGGTGGACGAAATGGAACGAACGGATGTCGCGCCGCTGCGCGACTTCCTTGATGAGCGTGACCAGCGGCGTGGAGGCCAGCGGATAGTCGGTATCGATCGGACCGGCCGATTTGAGCGCGCTATATTCGCGCTCTGGATAGAACGCCGCCAACAGCAAGTCATCGTCGTTGGCAAACGGCCCGCGTTCGCGCCGGATGCGCGGAATGGCCGGCTCCAACAGGTCGCCCGGCCGCGCCGTGGTAGGCTCGGCGCCCTTGGTGATGCGGTCGTAGAGATTGGGCTCGATCGGGCCGGCGATCTCGCCGTAATAGCCCAGCACGTATTTTCTCACCTCGTCCGGCACCGTCGCGTAGCGCTCCTTGCCGACAACATTGAGCACGGCCTGCGTCATGACGAACTGCGCGAAGGGGCTGACGATGATGGGATAGCCTAATTCGCAGCGCACGCGCGCGGCCTCTTCCAACACCTCGGGCAGACGGTCGGCGAGGCCGAGCGGCGTCAACTGCGACTTGAGATTTGAGATCATGCCGCCCGGCATCTGGTGTTCGTAATGGAACGCATCATATTCGACGATGTTGCCGAGCGGCTTGCCTTCACGCTTGGCGATGTAGCGCAGTCGCTCGGCGACTTCCCCGACCGGCGCCAGATCGATCGGCACGTCGAAGCCGCCGCGCCGCACGTTGCACACGACCCATTCGGTGGCCGGGTGCGAGGCGCCATTGGCGAGCGTGGAGGTCGCGGTGTGGACCACGTCGACGCCCAGTTCCACCGCGCGGCAGGCGGTGTAGGGTGCCAGCCCCGTCAGGCAGTGCGAATGCAGATGCAGCGGCAGTGTCCCGCACGCCGCCTTGATGGCGGGGACGAGCGTCTTCGCCCGCTCCGGCGTCAACAATCCGCTCGGGTCCTTGAGATAGACGGCATCGACGCCGAGGCCGACCAGTTCGCGCGTCTTGCGCGCGTAGTAGTCGTCGGTATGGACGGGGCTGAGCGTATAGACTACGCCGCCGGCGGTGTAGAGGCCAACGCGCTTGGCCGCCCGCACCGGAATCTGCATGTTGCGCATGTCGTTCAGCGCGTCATAGGGCGTGTGGTAACGGATGCCGCTGGCGAAGATCCGCTCGGCCGTCAGTTCGACGATATCGTCGGGAAAGAATTCGAAAGTGAACAGGCTCTGGCCGCGCGTCATCACGATCAGCGGGGTTTGCGTGACCCAGCCACTGAGGATACGCATACGCTCCCAGGGGTCCTCGCGCAGATAGCGCACGCAGACGTCGAACACCGCACCGCCGACGAGATCGATCGCCTCAAAGCCCGCGCGATCGAGACGTGGGGCGATGTCGGCCATCATCGCTGTGGTCATGCGCGTCGCCCACAGGCATTGCGGCGCGTCGCGAAGGGTAACGTCAACGAGCTTGATTGTGCGTCGACCGGCCATCATCTCACCGCCATGGAGAAATGGTCCTCGACCCAGCGGGTATGGACCTCGGCGCGCATGAATTCGTCCTGCTGAAGCAGGCGCGCGTGGAACGGGACCGTGGTCACAATGCCGGACACGTGAAATCGCGCCAGCGCCGACCGGGCATTGTCGATGGCCGCCGCCCGGTCGCTGCCGGTGACGATCAGCTTTGCCAGCATGGAATCATAGTAAGGCGGCACCGCGTAGTTCTCGTAGGCGTGGCTGTCGACACGGATATCGGGGCCGCTCGGCGGCGACCAGCGCTTCAATGTGCCGGGCGAGGGCTGGAAATCGCGCGCGGCATCCTCGGCATTGATGCGGAATTCGATCGCCGTGCGCCCATTGGCGAAGGTCGAATTGAACGAGAGCGGCTCGCCGGCGGCAACGCGAAACTGCTCGATCACGAGATCGGTGCCGGTCACCAATTCCGTGACGGGATGCTCGACCTGGATGCGCGTGTTCATCTCGATGAAGAAGAATTGGCCGCTCGACGGATCGTAGATGAACTCGACCGTTCCGGCATTGACGTAGCCGAGCGCCTCGACGAGGGCGACCGCCGCCTCGGCCATGCGCCGGCGCGTAACCGGATCGAGCACGGGCGAGGGCGCCTCTTCGACCAGCTTCTGATGGCGCCGCTGCACGCTGCAATCGCGCTCGCCCAGATGCACGTAATTGCCGTGGCTGTCGCCGAACACCTGAATCTCAATGTGACGCACCTGTGGAAAAAAGCGCTCGCAATAGACTTCCGGATTGCCGAATGCCGCTTGCGCCTCGGCCGACGCCTGCTCGAACTGGGCTCGAAAGTCTTCGGCGCGGTTGACGACGCGCATGCCGCGGCCGCCGCCGCCGCCGCTCGCCTTCAGCAGCAACGGGAATCCGATGGCGCGCGCAACCGCTTCCGCCGCCGAGGCCGAGGTGAAACCATCCTCGGTGCCGGGCACCACCGGTATTCCAATTGCGGCGGCGGCCTGGCGCGCGGCGACCTTGTCGCCCATGCGGGCGATGCATTCGCTATCGGGGCCGATGAAGGTGAGGCCTTCCTCCGCGCAGCGCGCGGCGAAGGCGCTGTTCTCGGCGAGAAAGCCGTAGCCCGGATAGATGGCATCGCATTGCGAAGCGCGTGCCGTTTCGAGCAGCGCAGGCGCGTTCAAATAGCTCGCTTTGGGTGGCGGCGCGCCGATGCAGACCGCGTGATCGGCGGCCCAGCGGTGCGGCGAATTGGCGTCGGCGGAAGAGTAGACGGCGAGGCTCTCCAGCCCGAGCCGGCGGCAGGCCCGAACCGCCCGCAGGGCGATTTCGCCGCGATTGGCGATCAAAACGCGCCGCATCGCCGAACTCCCACTTCCTTGGGCCGCCCGTCTACGCGAGTGGACCCGCCTACACATTAAATGTCGCATTGATCAGATTCATATTGCAAGACGTTTTGTTCCGGTTTTTGATACGACCTATGGAAACGCCGCTCGACAGTCGCCTTACGGGTAAGGAACCGCCCAAGCGGACAGCTTTGGCGCCGGTCGAGGCGGATCAGCCGGGCAAGACGTTTCCGACGGTCAAGGCGGTCGCCATTCTCGAGGCCATGGCGACGGCGCGCCGTCCGCTCGGTGTGTCCGAAATCGGCGTCTTGCTCGGCCTGCCGAAGCCGACGGCTCACCGCATCGTGCGCATGCTGGAAAGCGAGGGCCTTTTGCAGCGCGAGCCCAGCAGCCGCCGCTATGTTCCCGGCGCTCGCATGGTTCATCTCGGCCTCGGCATCGTCGCAGCAGCAATGTTGCGCGCGCCGCGCCATGCCATCCTCGAGGCGCTGTCGCAGCAGATCGGGGAGACCTGCAACTTCGGAGTCATGACGGGTAGCCATGTCGTCTACCTCGACCGCGTCGAATCGGCTTGGCCGTTGGGTCTGCGCTTCGAACCTGGCTCGCGCGTCCCGCTGCACTGCACGTCCATGGGCAAACTGTTCCTGAGTCAGTTGCCCGAGCAGAAGCGCGCCCTGCTGCTGCGCTCCATTCCGCTCTATCGCTATACGGAATACACCATCACCGACGCGGAGCGTCTGGACGCCGATCTCTCCAAGATACAGTCGTCGCAGGTCTCGATCGACAACCAAGAGTTCCTCGCCGGCGTTGTGTGCGTCGCCGTCCCGGTTCGCGATGGTGGCGGGCGGCCGGTCGCCGCACTTGCGGTCTCCGCGCCGCTCGCGCGCATGACGCTGGAACAGGGACTGCAACACGTTCCGCTATTGCAGTCAGCAGCAGAACAATTGGCGGCAACAATCGATGCGGAAACAGGCGCGCCCATTGAAAAGGAGCGGACGTGACGCTGCGTTATGATGAGATCGCCGACATACTGAAAATCATCGATGGCAGCTCTTGCGATGAGCTCATTGTCGAAACCGGCGACGTTAAGCTGGTCGTGCGTCGGAATGGCGCGACCGGCAACGCCGCGGCGGCAGGCGGGCGCTCAGTGTCTTTGCCGCCCGTTGCGGATGCGCAGCCGGCGGCCAAGCGGGCGGTGCCGGAAGCTCCGCCGGCGATCGAGAGGCCCGGGGGACTCCACGAAGTCGTGGCGCCGATGGTCGGTACATTCTATCGCGCGCCCAGGCCCGATGCGCCGGCCTTCGTCGAGGTCGGCAGCGTCATTGAGCCCGGTCAGCCGCTGTGCATCATCGAGGTGATGAAGCTGTTCACCACCATCAACGCCGAAGTCGCCGGGCGCATCGTCCAGATTGCTGCGAAGAACGGCGAATTGGTCGAGTTCGGCGGCACTCTGTTCGTTATCGAATCCGTTTGAAGAGGGGAGTGGCGTTCACGCATTCAATGCGGCAGGTGTCGGAGCAGGACGATCGATTCCGACATGCAAATTCCTATGACGATCAATCAGATAATAAAACGGGAGGGAAACGATGCGGCACAAGCGACACACGAGGTTCACGATATTGGCGGCGGCGGCCTTCGCCGGATTGATCTGTGGTGTGATTCCCGCGGCGGCGCAAGGCTTCACCGATTGGGGTTGGCCGCAGCCCTACGAGAAAGTCTCTGATAAATCGATCGCGTGGCTGAAGCAGAAGGGCTGGTGGCCACTCGGTTTCGGCTGGCAAGGGCCGTTCTCCGGCCAGAACACCATTAATGTGGTGATGGACAAGGCCGGCCTCCTGGAGAAGCGTGGTCTTGCCGCCAAGTTCCAGGTATTTGCCGCCGGTCCGGACGTAAATGAGGCGGTTGCATCCGCACGCATCCAAGTCGGCAATGGTGGAAATTTCCCGTTCACGTCGCTTCTCGATCGCGGTGTGCAGGTCAAGGCGATCGCGGTAGTCGCGCCGAACCTCAAGCACTCGACGGTCGTTCCGCTCGATTCGCCGATCAAGAAACTTGCCGATTTCAAGGGCAGCAACCCCCCGGCGACGATCGGCATCGTCACCGGCTCGTCGGCCGAATTCTATTTCACCCAAGCCGCTGAAGTGGTTGGCCTGAAGATCGGCAAAGACGTGATCCTCAAGAATATGCCGCCAGGCGAGCAGCTCCTGATGGCGAAGGGTATCGGCGGTGTCGTGCCTTGGGAGCCCTCGGTGACGATCCTCACCGATATTCGTAAGACAGGGCGCGAGGTCGATACGATCTTCCCGTATAATTTCTACGAGGGGCGTTTCTACGTGCGGCAGGAGCTGATCGACAACGTGCCCGACGTGGTGCAAGCGATCAGCGACGCCTTCATGGAGGCCACGCTGTGGATCAGGCTTCATCCGGATCAAGCCGCCGGCTTCCTCGCCGCGGAACCGATGCTGAAGGTCTATGGCAAGGATCTGCTGCTGCAGCAGACCGCGCTTTACAACAATCTCTACAAGCCGACCTACAGCTTTCCATTCGCCAAGCTGTGGGGCGAAGAGGATGCACGTATCGCCAAATGGCTGAAGGAGCGCAATCGCCTGACCAGGGCGCTGTCCGCGCAGGACTATGAGGCATCGTTCGATACTCGGTTCATGACCAAGACCTATGCGAAACTCGGCTGGACAGTGCCGAGCCAGCCGCCGTTCATTCCGGCCAACTGGCCCGGAAAGATCGGTCAGCTTCCCTATCCGCCTTACGCGAATGCGATTACGCTCAAGGCGCCGCAAGCTTGGCCGGAACACGGTGACCTGACGCGGGCTTGGACGTTCAACGGCAAGACTTATCAGCCGTAACCGCGACCGATGCCGCCGAAACGGCCGCGGGTTGAGCCCCGCGGCCGTAAAGGCACGAGACCGACGCACGTTTCGACAACGGCAAGAGCACGTCACGATGAGCGGCTCCGAAAAGATAGCGGCGGGCAAAGGACGGATGGCCTCGGCGCCAAAGATGCGCGCAGCGCTGCCGTTCGCGGTGCGGTTCCGCATCCGGCTGTTTCGCACGCTGTCCTTCCTGCCAAATCTGCTCTTGCTGCTCGTCTTGGTCCTTCTCTGGCAGTTCGCCTCGAAATTCTGGCTGCCGCGCATCGACCCGCAAATGGCGATTCTGATGCCGGCGCCTACAACGATCGCGGCCTCCGCAGCCGGGATGATCGCCTCGGGCGAGCTCTTCTATCACCTGGCCGCCAGCCTCAAACGGGAAGCTTTCGCTTTCTTGTACGCCACGAGCGCGATCCCGCTGGGCATGGCGATGGGCTGGTGGCGCGTCGTCTACAATCAAGTCAATCCAATCATGGAAATCCTGCGCCCGATCCCGCCGCTGGCTTGGATTCCGCTCAGCATTCTCTGGTTCGGACTAGGCGATGCGCAGAACGAGTTCATCATTTTCCTCGGCATCTTTTTCCCGATCCTGGTGAACACCATCGTCGGCGTGAAGAACATCGACCCGAATCTCATTCGCGCCGCGCGCAGTCTCGGCGCGACCGAGCGCAAAATGCTGGAGCGCATCGTCTTCAAAGGCGCGTTGCCGCAGATCATCACCGGCATACGCATCGGGCTTGGCGTCGGCTGGATGGCGCTGGTCGCGGCCGAGCTCGTCGGCGCGAATTCCGGCCTGGGCTTTCTCATCAACGATGCGCGCAGCATGCTGCGCACGGACACGATCATTGTCGGCATGCTCGCAATCGGCGTTATCGGGCTTCTGATCGACACGTTCATCCGGCTCTTGGGCCGCCGGCTGCTTCCCTGGTCTTTGGCGTTGAGCAAATAGGACAGCAAGATGGGCCAGATCACCGTCAAAGGCGTATCAAAACTCTTCGGCGATCGTGATGCCCCGGACCACGTCCTGGCGCTTGCCGACGTGAGTTTCGATATCGCTAACAACCAATTCTGCTCGATTCTGGGCCACAGCGGCTGCGGCAAGACCACGCTGCTCAACATCGCTGCCGGCTTCGAAAAACCGACATCAGGTTCGATCTTGGTGGATGGCGATCCGATCCGCGCGCCGGGATGGCAGAATACCATGATTTTCCAGGATTACGCGCTATTCCCGTGGATGAGCGTCTATCAGAACGTCGTATTCGGCCTTGAAATGAAGGGACTAGCCAGCCACAAACGCGCGGGCGCCACGCAGCATTATATCGAACTGGTCGGCCTCGGTGGGTTCGAGAACAAGTATCCGCATCAGCTTTCCGGCGGCATGCGCCAGCGCGTGGCCATTGCTCGTGCGCTGGCCGTCCAACCGCAATTGCTGCTGATGGATGAGCCCTTCGCCGCGCTCGACGCGCAGAACCGCGACTTCATGCAGGACGAACTCGTTCGGATTTGGCAGCGAGAACCGAAGACGGTGATGCTGGTCACGCACAGCATCGACGAGGCGATCAAATTGTCAGACTGCATCGCCGTCATGACGCGCCGTCCCGGACGCGTAAAGGAATTTATCAACGTCGACTTGCCGAGGCCGCGTGACGAGGACGATCGGTCATATCTCAGCCTGAAGCGCAAACTACGTAATTTGATCCATGATGAGATTGAAGATAAATAGGGACATCGGACGAAATGGTTGTGCCCGGACGTCTGCTCTTGGCCCAAAACCGACATGCCCGCGTCATGCTTCAATGGCGGGTTTGGCAGGCAAAGCAGCCTTCCCAATTTTAAGCCCGGCGAGGCCGTTGTTGATCCGGCAAATCGTACGCTGCGTTGCGATCGTATAAGCTAGCCTACGCGGAGAATGTTCGTTTACAGTTCTTCTCTCTCCGCCAGGCTTTCAGTTGCTATGCCAGCCGCCGCAGGGCGCCGGCGACTTTGTCCATGAAAGCGAGGCGCTGCGCCTCCGTCGCCACATTGAGATGGTAGAGCGCGTGGTAGTCTGTGCGCGCCTTGCCGCCGGTGAACCAGCGCATGTATCGCCGCACGATCTTGCGCGGCGGGTCGCCCATCCACAGCGCCATGTAGCGCGGCCGCCCGTAAGTGACGATGCCGACGATGCGCTTGATGTTGCCGAGCATCGGCTTGACCTGCGCCGGATCGGAAATGTCGAAGGCGACGCCGGGCATGAACATGCGGTCGAGAAAGCCCTTCAGCATCGCCGGCATGCCGAAGCACCAGGTCGGGAATTGCACGACCACGGCGTCGGCCGCGGTCAGCCGGGCGATGTAAGATTCAAGACCCCCTTGGTTGCGTGCCGGATCGTGATAATGGCGGCGGCCGTCTTCGGACAGCACGGGATCGAATTTTTCCGCGTAAAGGTCGAGCAGATCGATTTCGTGGCCGGCGGTGTTGAGCGCGTCCAGCGCTTTCACGCGGATCGCGGCGTGGAAGCTCTCGGGCAGCGGATGGCAGTAGATGTAGAGGATGCGCATGGCGGATATCACATGCCGGCGAGCGCGCTCTCACGCAGGTCCGCCTTGGCAATCTTGCCGGTCGGCGTCATCGGAAATTCGCCGATGCGGACCAAAGTGAGCGGCGCGAGATCGTAAGGCAGCCGCGTGGCGATCGCCTGCTTCACGCGGCCGAGGTCGACGTCGTTCTCGGACAAGGTGACATAGCCGACCGGCCGTTGACCTAAGGATGCGTCGGGCAGCGCAACCACAGCGGCTTCCTTGACGCCGTGTTCGGCGCACAGCGCCTCTTCGACATCGCGCGGAAACCAGGTGCGCCCTGCGACCTTGATCAATTCGGCGAAGCGCCCGCGCATGGTGAGATAGCCGTCGCGATCGAGCATGCCGGCATCGCCTGAATGCAGCCAGCCGCCGCGCAAGGCCTCGGCGGTCTTGTCCGGCTTTTCCCAATAGCCGTGCATGAAGCCGCCGCGCATGCAGACTTCGCCGACCTCGCCGACCGGCACTTCATGGCCCTCGGCATCCAGGATGCGCACTTCCTTGTCCGGCAGCGGCCGGCCGACAGCGCCGAGCTTCTCATCCGGTTGCAATGCCGGCTCGCCGAGGCCGAAGAAACCGCCGAGCTCACTTTGCCCGTAGCTCTCGGCGAGCGGCAGCTTGAGTTCGTCGCGCCAGCCCGCCTTCAGGCTTGGCGGCACCGGGCCGCCGCCGGATAGCGCGACGCGCAAACGTTTCGGCGCGCCGCCGCGGGCGCGGGCCTCGAGCAGCACTTCCGTGAGCAAGGTGGGATTGGCGACGAACAGTGTCGCGCCGGTCTGCTCCAAGGCATCGAACCCGGTCGTTTGCGTCCACTTGCCCATGACGTTCACAGTCGCGGTGCGGATCAAAGGCGGCAGCAGATTGCCGACGAGCTGATAGGAGCTCGACAGCGCCGTCGGCCCGAACGAGACGTCATCCGGTGTGATCCGCAGCCGCTCGGCGATGCAGGCGCAGGCGCGCATGGTCGGCTCGTGCGCGAGGCAGGCGCCCTTCGGCTTGCCGGTGGTGCCTGAGGTGTAAGAGAGATGCGCAATGGCGCTCTCGTCGTCCGGATCGGGCGGGGCGGGGAGCCTGGCGCCAAGCAATTCCGGCAGGCTCTTGGCGCCGTCCTGCGGCCCGTCCATGCAAAGGAGATGCTTGATGCTTGGCGCCCTTTGCGCGGCCGCGCGCACTTTCTCGCCCATATCGTGGGTGTAGATCACCACGCTCGGCGTGTGATCGGCGAAATAATAATCGAGTTCGTCGGAAAATTTCACGTTGACCAGCGCGGCGATGGCGCCGATACGCCAGCACGCGAACAGACCGAGCGCATAGTCCATGCCGTTGTGCGCGAAGATGGTGACGCGGTCGCCTTTGCGCACGCCGAGCGCGTGCAGCGCGCCGGCATAGTCGTCCGTCGCCGCGACGGCCTGCGCGTAAGTCAGCGCGACATCGCGATCGACCCAACGCAACGCGATCTTGTCGGGAAAGCGCGCCGCGCCGTCGCGTAACGTCTGATGCATCAGCATGGGATCGACCTCAGGCTACACGCGCCGTCCCGGCCGGCGAATCGTCTTCCAGCAGTTCGTCGTAGTCCGGCACCTGCACGCTGAGCCGCGCGCCGTCGCGGAACACGACGCGGTCGGCATGATGCCGGCTGACGATTTCATTCAACGAGCGCGCGTTGAAAACAACGAA
>DASZQT010000242.1:0-26290 GCA_035549515.1 Pseudolabrys sp.
CCGTAGAGACCGGAGCCGACGCCGCCATAGATGACTTCGCCGAGCGCGATCATGACCAGAGGGACCAGCCCGCCGAGCGGCGTGAAGCTGTCGTGCATCGCGTTGACCGAGCCGTTGGAGGCGGCTGTCGTCGCCGTCGCCCACAGGCTGGAATTGGCAATGCCGAAGCGGACTTCCTTGCCCTCCATATTGGCGGGATCGAGCCCGAGCGCGGCGAAGTTCGGATTGCCGTGCGCCTCGGCCCAGTAGCAAACCAGAAGAGCGCCGAGGAAGATGACCGACATGGCGGCATAGATCGCCCACCCCTGCCGCGCATCGCGCACCATGCGGCCGAAGGTGTGCGTGAGCGCGGCCGAGATCAGCAGGATATAGATGAGCTCGACAAAATTGCTGAGCGCGGTCGGGTTCTCGTAGGGCACCGACGAATTGGCATTCCAGAAGCCGCCGCCATTTGTGCCGAGCTGCTTGATGGCGATTTGCGAGGCGGCCGGGCCCTGGCTCAGCACCTGCTTGGCGCCTTCCAGCGTCGCGGCGTCGACATAGGCGCCGAGATTTTGCGGCACGCCCTGCCAAACCAGAAAGAGCGCGGCGACAATCGACAGCGGCAGCAGGATGTAAAGCGTGCAGCGCGTGAGATCGACCCAGAAATTGCCGACCGTGCGGGCGGAAGCGCGCGCGAAGGCGCGGATGAGCGCGATGGCGAGCGCGATGCCGGTGGCCGCCGACACGAAGTTCTGCGTGGTCAGCCCGACCATCTGCGTCAGATAGCTGAGCGTGCTTTCGCCGCCATAGTTCTGCCAGTTGGTGTTGGTCGCGAAGCTGACCGCCGTGTTGAACGACAGATCGGCGGGCACCGCCGATTGATCGGCCGGATTGAGCGGCAGCAGCCCTTGCAGCCGCAGCAGTCCATAGATGATCAGGAATCCGGCCGCATTGAACAAAAGCATCGCCACCGTATAGGCGATCCAATGCTGCTCGCGCTTCGCATCGACGCCGGCGAAGGCATAGAGTGCCGTCTCGACCGGTCGCAGCAGCGGCGACAGGAATGTGCGCTCGCCTTCGAACACGCGGGCCATGTAGCGGCCGAGCGGAACGACCAGCGCGGTGAGGACCACGAAATAAATCGCGATCTGAATCCAGCCATTGGCGGTCATGACGGGCTCCTCAGAAGCGTTCCGGTCGCAACAAGGCGAAGACCAGATAGACGGCGACCGCCACGCTGACGAGCGCGGCGAGCGAATAGTCGAAGATCATGGAAGCCTCCTCAGAGCCGATCGCAGGCGTAGGCGTAGCCGATCGAGACCGCGAAGAAGACGAGTGCGGTACCCACCAGGATCAGGTCCAGCATGTGTGCTCCTTGCGAGAGAAGCGCCGCGGCGGTACTCGACCACGGCCGCCCCGTGCAACGCTGACGTGCGCCAGTTTCCGACGGGGCGGGTGCTCTCGAATTCCGCGCCATCAGTTGCCATTGCCGGCATATGTTTTCGAGACGGAGGGCGCGGCGACGTTATAGGAATTCCATAAAGACGTGGCCGAGCCCGGGCCACGCTCAGGAAAGCCGCACGGCACGATCAAAGCCTTGGCGTGCCTGGCCATTCCGCAATGCCGATGGCGACCGCGGAATGTTTCCAACGGAATATTTGTCCCACGGTAGCGTTTTCCCGCTGGCATGACGGTGACCGGTGGCAGCATGTCGCCTTCACATCCGGCCTTGGGAGTAGCGGGACATCATGACCGTCGGCCGCAACGCGATCTCCGTCGAGCGAAGCGCGCCGGACTGGCACGAGCGCCGGGTGCGCGAGTGGCTGCTGTTGCTGCTGCGCTTCGCGATCACCCGCGAACCCGCCGACCGCTCCGCCGTCTGCCAGCTCGCGGCGGAGCTCGACGTTTCGGGCCTTCACTGGCCGCGCAGCGCGCAGCGCTTTTTCCTGCGCACCAGCCGCGAGCTGTGCGCCGCCATTCTCGCGAACGAGACCGAGCCGAACCACGCCCTACTCCGGCAGCATATCGCGCGCATTGACGATGCGCGGCTCAGAAACGCCTTCGCCGCCGTGCTCGGCGTGGAGCAAAGCGCGAACGCTGGATCGCGAGTCGTCGAGTTGCGCCCGAAAAATGCGGGCCTGTGGCGCGGTCTCGCCCACGAGTGACACTGCCTGCGGTCGCCGTCCTCGTGCTCGCGCCGACCTGAAAAACGGCGGGCGCCGCAGCGCAAAATCACGCGGCGGCGACGGCGCCTTGCATGCATGGGTGGTTCCCGCGAGCGCCATTGCCGCGCCCGCCGGCAACCGGTAAGAGCGAAGCACCTCTTGCTGGGAAACGATCAAGCCGATGACATCTCGACAGAACGGCGCGCGCGCGCTGATGCAGGCGATCGCAAGCGCCGGCGTGCGCCGGATCTTCACCCTCTCGGGCAATCACATCATGCCGGTGTTCGATGCCGCGCTCGACGCCGGCATCGGACTGATCCATGTGCGACACGAAGCCGCCGCCGTGCACATGGCCGACGCCTGGTCGCGGCTGACCGGCGAGCCGGGCATCGCGCTGGTCACCGGCGGCCCCGGCCATGCCAATGCGGTCGGCGCGCTCTACACCGCCGCGATGGCGGAAGCGCCGGTGCTGCTCCTGTCCGGCCACGCGCCGAACAACCAGCTCGGCACGGGCGCGTTCCAGGAGATGAGACAGGCAGAGATCGCCGCGCCGCTTTCGAAGGCGGCGCTCACCAGCGCGCGGGCCGAGGATCTCGCGGGCGATTTCGCGCGTGCGGTGCGGCTGGCGCGCTCGGGCCGACCCGGGCCGGTGCAGTTCAATCTGCCGGTCGATTGCCTCGAGGGCGAGATCGATGTGGCGCAAGCGCCGGACGCCGCCGCTTTTGCCGCCGAACCGATGCCGCTCGCGCGCGGCGTGGCTGAGGATCTGCTCAAGCGGCTCACGAATGCGAAGCGTCCGCTCATTCTCGCCGGTCCGGTGTTCGTGACTCGCACGGGGCGGGAAATCGCGGCCGCGCTGCAAGCCGCGACAGGAATCCCGGTGGTCGGCATGGAAAGCCCGCGCGGGCTGGGCGATCCCAGCCTCGGGGCCATTGCGCAGATGGTGGCACAGGCCGATTGCATTTTGCTGCTCGGCAAGCGGCTCGATTTCACGCTCAAGTTCGGACAGCCGCCTGCTTTCGCGCCGACGTGTGAGTTTCTACAGATCGACGCCGAGGCCGACGAGATCGCGCGCACGCGCCGCGCCGTGGGCGATCGCTTGCTTGCCAGCGCATTGGCCGAACCTTCGTCGGCCGCGCAAACGCTGGCGCAACACGCGCGGCCCGCTGCGCAGAGCGGCTGGCTGAACGACGTGAAATCGGCGATCGCCTATCGGCCGGCGGCCTGGGACACGGCGACGTCGAACCAATCCGGCCGGCTGCATCCGGTTCAAGCGCTGCGCCCGCTACAGGCGCTGCTCGACCGTCATCCGGAGTCGGTGTTCGTCTCCGACGGCGGCGAAATCGGCCAGTGGGCGCAGGCCTGCCTCACGGCGCCGAACCGCGTCATCAACGGCGTTGCCGGCTCGATCGGCGCGGGCTTGCCCTTCGCGGTGGCCGCCAGCCTCGCCAAGCCGGGCGCGCCGGTGATCGCGGTGATGGGCGACGGCACCTTCGGCTTCCATCCGGCGGAAATGGACACCGCCGTGCGCTACAAGCTGCCGTTCCTGTGCGTGGTCGGCAACGATGCGCGCTGGAACGCGGAGTATCAGATCCAGTTGCGCGACTACGGGTCCAACCGGCTGCATAGCTGCGAATTGCTGCCGACGCGCTACGACAATGTGGCGGCCGCGTTCGGCGGCCACGGCGCGCTGGTAACGAGCGCGGCCGAGCTTCTCCCCGCGGCCGAGCGCGCGCTTGCCTCCGGCCTGCCGGCCTGCCTCAATGTCATGATCGAGGGGCTCGCGGCGCCGACCGTCGTTCGACCGTAGCGACGTCGGGACCGCGCCGGCTGTTCGCCCCGACGGCGCGGAGGCGCTTTGTTACCCATGAATCTTCGTTCGCTCGATCTGAACTTGCTGCTGGTGTTCGACGCCGTCTTCCAGGAGCGCAGCATCTCCAAGGCGGCGCGCAAGCTGCATTTGTCGCAGCCGACGGTGAGCAATTCGCTGGCGCGGCTGCGCGAGGCATTGCGCGATCCGCTGTTCGAGCGCACCGCGCACGGTATGCTGCCGACCTCGCGCGCCAAGATGATCTACAAGCCGGTGCGGCAGGCGCTCGACGTGCTCGATCGCGGCCTGCGCGGCGAGGACGCTTTCGAGTTCACCCATTCCGACCGCGAGTTCGTCATCGCGGTCGAGGACTACGGCGAAACCATCATCCTGCCGCGCCTCTTGGAAAACCTGTCGCGGCTGGCGCCGCATATCCGCATCCGGATTCGCGCCGAGCCGAGCGCCAGCCTGAAGGCCGCCTTGCGCGAGGGCGAGGTCGACCTGGTGCTCGACTATTTCGCGCTGCGCGAGCCCGGCTATCGCAGCGAATGCGTGATGACCGAAACGCTGCTCAGCCTGACGCGGCGCAATCACCCGGATGTCGGGCGCAAGCTCAGCCTCGACAAATATCTGGCGCTGCGCCACGCCGTGCTGGCCCCGCGCACCGATTCCATGCCGATGATCGATCTCGCGCTCGCCAAGCGCGGGCTGAAGCGACAGATCGCGGTGATCGTGCCGCACTTTCTGTCGATGCCGGTGATCGTGCAGAACTCGGATTTAATCTGCACGCTGCCCAAGCGCATGGCGCATCTCTACGCCGATCACTTCAGCCTCAAGGCCCATGCGGTGCCTTTGCGCGTCCCGCGTTTTCCGATCTACCTGATCTGGCACGAACTGGCCGATACCGATGTCGGCCACCGCTGGTTCCGCAATTGCCTGATCGAGTTTTGCCAAAGGCTGTGAGCAAAATAAAACGGCCGCCCGTCGAAGGACGGGCGGCCGGTCTTGGAGCAAACGTTTAGCTCAGGGCTTCTTTTCGATGATGCCGAGCGATTCGCCGAGCGAGCGGTACACTTCATACTGCTTTTGGGCGAACTCCTTGGTCTTTTCCGGCGAGAGCACGTAGGGCACCGAGCCCGTGCGCGCGGTGCCGGCCTGCCAGGCCGGATCCTTGGCGACCACCTGCATCGCGTTGGCCAGCTTCTTCACCACGTCGGCCGGCATGCCCGGAGGGCCGAACACGCCGCTCCAGCCGACCACGCCTTCCATGCCTTCGAAACCGAGCTCGCGCGCGGTCGGCACATCCGGCATTTCCTTGATGCGCTTGGGCGTCGTCACGATCAGCGCCCGCAGTTTTCCGGCCTGCACGAAGCTAATGAAAGAACCGAGGCTGCCGCAGGAGAAATCCGTCTGCTTGGCGAGCAGCGACTGCACCGTGTCGCCGGTGCCGCGATAGGGGATTTCCGTCGGCTTCTGGTCGGTGAGGTTCAGGATCTTGAACAATAGCCGCGGGCCCATGTCGTTGGTCGTCAGCACGCCGGCGGTACCATAGTTCATCGCTTTGCCCTTGGTCTTGATGGCGGCGACCAGTTCCTTGAACGTGTGATAGGGCGAGTCGGCATTGACCAGGCAGCCGTAGGGGTTGAGTTCGAGCGTGCCGATGAACGTGTACTGGTCCCAGGTGTAGCGCGTCTTGGACGGCTGGATCGCCGGCAGAATCGACTGCGAGCCGGTACGCGCCAGCAGCAGCGTGTAACCGTCCGGCGCCGCGCCGACCACGAAGGCCGAGCCGACCACGCCGCTCGCGCCGGTCTTGTCGACGACGATCATGGTTTGATTGAGCGCCTTTTGCGCCGCAGCCGCGAAGTTGCGCGCGGCCAGGTCCGCGTCGCCGCCCGCGCTGTAGGGCGAGACCAGCGTGATCGTCCGGCTCGGATAGTCCTCGGCGGAGGCCGAGCCGATCAGGCCGAGCGTTGCCAGCAGGCCGACACCGGCGGCCGTCAGCGCCGCCTTGTTCAACAATCCAGATTTATATTCTCGGCTTATTTTGCCTTGCATCTTCACTTCCTCCCTTTGCGTTGACTTAGTGACTTCAGTCGATAGCGTCCTCACTCTTCAGAACCATGACACAGTCGACCGCGACCGGACCCGCGCTGCCGACCAGAACCGGATTGAGATCGAGCTCGGCCAGGCTCTTCTCCATCGCCGAAGCCCAATGCGAAAGACGCGACAGCATCTCCGCAATCGCGTGGCGGTCGACCGCGGGCTGCCCACGCACGCCATCGAGCAGCGCGGTCATGCGCAATTCGCGCAGCATGCGTTCGCCTTCGTCGACATCGAACGGCGCGAGGCGGAACACGACATCCTTGAGCACCTCGACCAGCACGCCGCCGAGTCCGGCCATCACCACCATGCCGAACACCGGATCGCGCTGAACGCCGACCACAAGTTCGATGTGACCGCCGCCCATGGCCTGCACGATGACGCCGTCAAGTTTGGCCTTGGGCGCGGCTTGCGCGACTTTGGTCATGAGCGTGGCAAAGCCTTCGCGCACCGCCGTCTCACCCTTGAGATTGAGCAGCACGCCGCCAATGTCGGATTTGTGCGTGATGTCGGCGGACTCGATCTTCAGCGCGACCGCCGTGCCGAAGCGGCGCCAGAGCGCGACCGCCGCCTCGGCGTCGCGCGCGAGCGCCGCCGGCGCCATCGGTATGCCGGCATCGCTCAACCATTGCACGGCCAGCTCGGTCGGCTGCACGCCGTCCTTGATATCGTCGGGCAGGCGCGGCGGCGCGATGAGCGCAGGCGCTTGCGCCTTGATCGCGTGCTGGCGGAAGGCGCTGTAGCGCGCCAGGGCCGCCGCCGCTTCGACCGCGCGTTCGCCCGCCGAGAACACGACAATGCCTTCCTCACGCAGCCGGCGCAGCGCTTCGGCCGGCGCGGCAACCCAGCACACGAACAGAGGCTTGGTGGTGCGGTCGCGGATTTCGCAGAAGATGCGCACCAGCGCATCGACATGCGCGGTCATCAATTGCAGCCAGACGATGCCGATATGCACGTTCGGATCGTCCATCAGGGCGACCACCGATTCGCGCAGCAGTTCGGGCCGCGCGACGAACTCGCCGGTGACATCGACCGGATTGCCGAAGGCGCCGAAGGCCGGCATCACGCTCGCCAAGCGCGTCTGCGTCTCGCGCGACAAAGTCGGCACCACAAGGCCGACTTCCTCGGCGCGGTCGGCCATCATCACGCCGGCGCCGCCCGATTGCGTGGCGATGCCGATGCCGTTGCCGCCGGCGCGGCGCGGATTGGCGAGCGCCTGCAGCATGTCGAGCATCTGCTCTTCGTTGCGCGCCCGCAGGATTCCGTATTGCCGGATGGCGGCGTCGAACACGGTATCGGCCACCGCCAGCGCCCCGGTATGCGAAGCGGCGGCGCGCTGCCCGGATTGCATGCGGCCGACCTTGGTGATCACCAGCGGCTTGTCGAGCTCCTGGCAGCGTTGCGCGAGCGCAATCAGCTCGCGGCCGTCCGACAATCCTTCGAGATAGCCGGCGGCGACGCGGATGCGCGGATCCTCGATCACCGCCATCATCAACTCGCTGAAAGTGACGTCGGCCTCGTTGCCGGTGTTGATGAAATAGCCGAGCCCGAGGCCGCGTTGACGCGCGAGCGCGGCAATCGCGGTGCCGAAGGCGCCCGACTGTGTCACGAAGGCGATTGGCCCGGCGCCGACGTCGCCGTCGGCGTATTGACTGAAGGTCGGGTAGAGATTGTCGAAGGCGTTGACGAAGCCGAGGCAGTTCGGCCCGCACAGCACCATGTTCAGCGCGCGCGCTTTCTCGACCAGCGCCTCTTCCATCGCGCGGCCGGCGTCGCCCATTTCGCCGAAACCGGAACTGAAGATCACCACTGAACGGATGCCGCGCCGGCCGAGCGCCTCGACATTGGCGAGCACATCCTTGGCCGGCACCGCGATGACCGCCATGTCGGCCGCCACCGGCAGCGCCTCCACCGACGGATAGCAAGGGATGCCTTGGATCTCGGCATATTTCGGGTTCACCGGCAGGATCTGCCCTTTGTAGCCCTTTTCGATGAGGTGCTTGAGCGGGCGGCCGTTTACTTTACGGAAATCCGCGGACGCGCCGACGATCGCGACCGAACGCGGGTTGATCAGCCGGGAAATCAGTTCAGCGCGGGTCGAGACCATATCCATCGTCTAGTTCTTGAAAGCCGAGATGCCGGTTTGCGCGCGGCCGAGCACCAGCGCGTGAATGTCGTGCGTGCCTTCCAGCGTGTTCACGGTTTCCAGGTTCAGCATGTGGCGGATCACGTGATAACTGTCGGCGATGCCGTTGCCGCCGTGGATGTCGCGCGCCAGCCGCGCAACATCCAACGCCTTGCCGGCGCAATTGCGCTTGAGCAGCGACACCATCTCGGCGCTGGCGCGGCCTTCGTCGCGCAGCCGGCTCAGATGCAGGCAGGCGTGCAGGCCGAGCGTGATCTCGGTCTGCATGTCGGCGAGCTTCTTCTGGATGAGCTGGTTGGCGGCGAGCGGCCGGCCGAACTGGTGGCGGTCGAGCGCGTATTGCCGCGCCGCGTGCCAGCAGAATTCGGCCGCGCCCATGGCGCCCCAGCAGATGCCGAAGCGTGCATTGTTGAGACAAGCGAAGGGTGCCGCGAGGCCGTTTCCTTCGGGCAATCGCTGCTCGTCCGGCACGAACACATCGTCCATCAGGATCTGCCCGGTGGGCGAGGCGCGCACCGAGAACTTGCCCTCGATCTTGCTGGTGGCGAGGCCTTCCATGCCGCGCTCGAGGATGAAGCCGCGAATGGCGCCGCCGTCGTCCTTGGCCCAGACCACCATGAGATCGGCGATCGGGGCATGGGTGATCCAGGTCTTGGTGCCGGTGAGCCGATAACCGCCATCGACCTTGCGGGCGCGCGTCTTCATGCCGCCCGGGTCGGAGCCGTGATCGGGCTCGGTCAGGCCGAAGCAGCCGAGCTTCTCGGCGCGCGCCATGGCCGGCAGATAGCGCTCACGCTGTTCCTGGCTGCCGAACAGGTAGATCGGCATCATGCTCAGCGTGGTCTGCACGCCGAGCGCCGAGCGGAACGAGGTGTCGACGCGCTCGAATTCGCGCGCGATCAGCCCATAGGCGACGTAGCTGATGCCGGGGCAGTCGAAACCGTGGATCGGCGCACCGAGGAATCCGAGCTCGGCCATCTCCTGCATCACCTCGACGTCGAAAGTCTCGTTGCGGTTGGCATCGAGGATGCGCGGCATCAGCCGCTCCTGCGCGTAGGAGCGGGCGACATCGCGGATCATGATCTCTTCCGGCGTCAGCAGGTCGTCGAAGCGCAACGGATCCTGCCAGTCGAACGCGATGTCGCGCATCGCGGCCTTGTTCAGGCTGTCGGCATCGGGGACTTCGTATTGCGCTGACATAATCGAGGTGCCTGCTACTGAACCGGGCGGAATTTCGGGATGCTCAGTTTCTCGCTGATGTCCTCGAAATAGGCTTCGACGCGCATGCCGATTTTCATGTCCTCGGGACTGCAACCGGTCACCTGGCCATACATCCGCGCGCCGTCGTCGAGGTCGATGAGGCACATCAGCACGGGCAGATCGCCTTCCCAGCCGGGGAAGTTCATCGACACGTTGCGCGAGACCGTGAAGGTATAGACGGTGCCGAACGGCTTCGCCTCGGTCCACGGCATGTCGCGACAGCCGCATTCGATGCACCACGGCTTCGGGAAGAAATTGAAGGTGCCGCACTTGCTGCATTTCTGCAGCATGAGCTTGCCTTGCTTGCCGCCGGTCCAGAACGGCAGCGTGAGATCGGTGACTTCGGGCAGCGGCTTGTTCTTGGTGTTGCTCATGGCTCAGGGCTCTTGTCCGAGGATCATCGCGATGCAGGTGCGGCCGGGGCGACCGTATGGAATGCCGCCGAAGCCGCAGGCCATGCCGATGCTGGCGTCTTTCACCTGGCGCACGCCGGCTTCGCCGCGCAATTGCGTCACGGCTTCGATCAGCGGCGCGAAGCCGCCGATGGCGCCGCCGGGCTGGCCGCCCGACAATTGTCCGCCGTCGGTGAGCAGCGGGAAGTCGCCATTGAAGCGCAGGTCGTGCTCCTCGATGAACTTGCCGCCCTCGCCCTTCTTGCAGAAGCCGAGGTCTTCGATGGTCAGCGACACGATGAACGGGTAGTCGTCATAGGGCTCAAGGAACTGGATGTCCTTGTGCGACACGCCGGCCATCTTGAAGGCGCGCGGACCGGATTCGGTGAAGCCTGTGTAAGTGACGTCCGGCAGCGAGCGCGAGCCGCGATAGTAGTTATTGGTCTCGCCGAAGCCGAGCAGATAGACCGGGCGATCGGTGATCTTGCGCGCGCTCTCGGCCGAGGTGACGATGTAGGCGAGGCCGCCATTGACGATCGGCACGCAGTCGAACAGGCGGATCGGATCGGACAGCACGCGTGAATTGACATATTCTTCGAGCGTGAAGGGCGTGCGATAGATCGCGCCCGGATTGAGCGAGGCGTGATAGCGCGCGGTGACCGCGACCTTGCCCAGTTGCTCAATGGTCACCGGATGCTCGTGCATATAGCGCTTCTGGATCAGCGCGAACTGCGCGCCGGCGCCCATCACGCCGAACGGTCCCTGAAAATCCCAGAACACGCCGCGCGTGCGCTCGGGCGACAGCGGCAGGCCGGGCGCGACCGATGGCATGCTGAGCGGCGTATCGGCGCCCATCACCAGCACGCGGTCGACGATGCCGGCGCGGATCATGGCCGAGGCGCGGATCAGCAGCGAGCCGGCCGAGCAGCCGCCCTGGTCGGCGCGCAGCAAAATTTGCGGGCTGATGCCGAGCACTTCGGCAACCGCGGCCGACCAGTTGACGGTATGCGCGACTTCGGCATGCGCGACGCCGAGCCCCTGGCCGTCGAAATCGTTCTTCGACATGCCGGCGCTTTCGAGCGCGAGCTCGGCCGCCCAGGCGAGATATTCATCGACCGTGTAGGAACGCTCGCCCGGCTTGTTGCGGCTATAGGGCGTTCGTCCGATTCCGACGATGGCGACTTCTGCAGACATCAGGCGTTTCTCATGAGTTGGGGCTGAGGGCGGGCGCTCATTTTCCGGAGAATTCGGCCGGACGGCGCTGGGCGAAGGCGGTCATGCCTTCCTTCTGATCGGCGGTGTCGAACAAGAGTTCGAAGCAGCGCCGTTCGAGCAGGAGGCCGGTGGCGAGCGGCGCGTCGGCGCCGGCGAGCGAGACTTCCTTGATCAGCCGGATCGCCATCGGCGGCTGCGCCGCGATCTTGATGGCGAGCGCGACGGCGCGCTCCTCGAGCGCTGAATCCTCGACCACCTCGCTCACCATGCCCATGGCGAAGGCTTCCTCGCCGGTGACAAAATCACCGGTCATCATCAGTTTCATCGCGCGGTATTTGCCGACGGATCGCATCAGGCGTTGCGTGGCGCCGCCGCCCGGCATCACGCCGACGCGCACCTCGGGCTGGCCCAGGCGCGCGCTCTTCGCGGCAACGATGATGTCGGCATGCAAGGCCAGTTCGCAGCCGCCGCCGAGCGCCGGACCGGCGACCGCCGCGATCAGCGGCTTGGAAAAGCCGGAAATCACCTTCCAGAACCGCTGCACGCCGAGCCGGTACACATCGGCCGGCCCGAGTTCGACGATCTCCTTGAGGTCGGCGCCGGCCGCGAAATAGGTATCGCCGCCGCACACGATGGCGCAACGCACGCTGTCATCGTCCTCGAGTTTGCGGAAAGCGTCGGCGAGCGCCGCGCGCAACGGCGTGTTCAAGGCATTGCGCGCGTCCGGGCGGTTCAGCCGCAGCCGCGCAACGCCGGCCGACGGAAAGTCGGCCAAGACCAAGCTTGCGGGTTCCGCCACGGACCGTTCCTCCGGGAGTGTCGTTTCTGTGTTCCGGGCGAAATTGTCATCAGGACACGACTATCAGCAAATTTTGTTTCTCAATGGGCAATATCAAATTCGCAAATAGAGCCGTCGGTCGCCGAATCGGCGCGCGCGGGCTATATCGAATACCGTCTTGCGCGACGCGCGATCCGGCGGCCCGCTCGATAAGGACGGCGACCGATGGCGGCCCATATCCTTGCAATCGACCAAGGCACGACCTCCTCGCGCGCGATCGTGTTCGACCGGCGCTTGCGCGAGATCGCCTCGGCGCAGAAAGAATTCGCGCAGCATTTCCCGAAGCCCGGCTGGGTCGAGCACGATCCGGAGGAGATCTGGAGGACGGTGGTCGCAACCTGCCGCGCCGCGATCCGCAAGGCCGGCATCAAGTCCACCGATCTCGCCGCCATCGGCATCACCAACCAGCGCGAGACCGTGGTCGTATGGGACCGCAAGACCGGCAAGCCGATCCACCGCGCGATCGTCTGGCAGGACCGGCGCACGGCCGAGCGTTGCGCCGCCTTGCGCGCCGAGGGCCGTGAGCCGGATGTCGCCGCGCGCACCGGGCTGCTGCTCGATCCCTATTTCTCGGCCACCAAACTCGCATGGCTTATCGACCACACGAAGGGCGCGCGCGCCAAGGCCGATCGCGGCGAGCTCTGCTTAGGCACTATCGACAGTTTCCTGATCTGGCGCCTGACCGGCGGCCGCGTCCATGCGACGGACGCCACCAATGCGGCGCGCACGGCGCTGTTCGATATCCACGCCGGCGACTGGAGCGATGCGCTGCTCGCGCTGTTCGGCGTGCCGCGCGTCATGCTGCCGGAGGTGCGCGACAGCGCGGCGACATTCGGCGTCACCGACAAGGGCATTCTCGGCGCCGCCATTCCGATCCTCGGCGTCGCCGGCGACCAGCAGGCCGCGACCATCGGCCAGGCCTGTTTCGAACCCGGCATGCTGAAGTCGACTTACGGCACCGGCTGCTTCGCGCTCATGAACACCGGCGCGCAGGCCGTGCGCTCGCGCAACCGCCTCATCACCACCATCGCCTATCAGCTCGACGGCAAGCGCACCTACGCATTGGAAGGCTCGATCTTCGTCGCCGGCGCGGCGGTGCAATGGCTGCGCGACGGGCTCAAGATCATCAAGCGCGCCGACGAGAGCGATGCGCTGGCAAGAAAGGCCGACGCCGCGCAGGCGGTGTATTTCGTGCCGGCGTTGGTCGGTCTCGGCGCGCCTTATTGGGACGCGGACGCACGCGGCGCAATTTTCGGCATCACGCGCGGCACGACTCGCGCCGAACTTGCGCGCGCCGCGCTCGAGTCGGTGTGCTACCAGACGCGCGACTTGATCGAGGCGATGCGCGGCGACTGGGCCGGACAGAGCCGCACGCATGCCGTGGTGCGCGTCGATGGCGGCATGGTGGCGTCCGACTGGACCATGCAGTTTCTCGCCGACATGCTCGATGCGCCGGTCGACCGTCCGAAGATTTTGGAAACGACCGCGCTGGGCGCTGCCTATCTCGCCGGACTGAAAGCGGGAATTTATCCGCCGCCCGCCGATTTCGCCCGCACGTGGCGGCTCGACAAACGCTTCACGCCACGCATGCCGGCGGCCGAGCGCTCCCGAAAATTCGCCGGCTGGCGCGACGCGGTCAAGAGGACGTTGAGTCGGTTGCGGGGCGAATGAGGCCGGCCAAGGCGCGCGCCGATCCAAGCCGTCTTTTCTTTTGTTTCGTGCTGGATAAGCTCGTAGCTCGTAGGGCTGGTTAGCCGGACGCGTAACGCGCCGTTTCTTAATGAAGAAAGGCGGATTACGCTTCACTAATCCGCCCTACGGGCTAGGCCACCCACCGATGCAACCGACACCATTCCGCGTTCTGCCGGCCCCGCTTGAAGCGCAGCGTTTCCTCATCCGTGCGCGCCAGTACCGGGCGCAAGCCATACGGCTTGTGGACATGGAAAATGGTGAGCCGAACTGGCCGAAATATTTTCTGATGACCCACGCAATTGAGTTGGCAATCCATGCCTATCTCAGTTTTGAAAAGGGGCTAGGCCGGCCACGAACACGCGGCGGCAAAAAGCTGGACACTCACGACCTCATGAGCTTGTACGAGGAGGCTGTGCGCCGGGGCTTAAAGAGCAACGCCCTCGTGCTACAAGACCTGCCTCACCTCAGTGAGCTGCACAAAATCCACTACGCGCGCTATCCTCAAATTGAAGTCAGACCGGTCGCGCTCATCGGCCAGTTTGATGATATGACGGATCAACTATTCGCTGATGTTCAAGCGGCAGTCGGCGCTCTTGGCCGATAGCGGAATAGGAGGCGGCTATGCGGATGGCATCTATCATCGTCGCTGCGCTGATCGCGGCCATGGCCGTCGAACACGCTCAGGGCAATGCGCTAGCGACCGTCATCACACTGTCCTGCGATGGCAAGATCACGGATGCGCGGGGGAGCGAGGCGAAGCCCGAGCCCATAAGCAAGATGGGCGTGGTGGTGAACCTAACAGAGCGGACAGTCGCCGGGTTCGGTGGCATCGTCGCCCATATCGACAAAGCCGACGCTGTGTACGTGTCATTCAGCGGTCAAGGCCAGCTCACCGCCCCGGGCGCGAGCGGCAATTCAATATCGGTCGGGGACATGAGCGTCATGGGCGACCTTGACCGCGTGACTGGCGCTGTGTCGGCCACAACGATGACAAAGGCGACAACGTACAGCTACGAGCTATTTTGTAAGCCTACGAAAAGTTTGTTTTGACCTGAGGACCGCACGATGTTTTCAAGCGAGGTGCTGAACCAATGGGCGGCTGTTGAGGGTCGCTACGTCAAGCGGGATTTGAGCCGCGCGTCTCCTAACCTAGTGCTGAGGGAAGCGGACGGCCGTGAGGTGGTCTGCACGGACGCGCAAGGCCGGCAAGGGCACGTCAGCTTACCCGACGACATGCTAGATGACTTCGTACGCCAGTCCTTTGCGCGTCGCGAGGATGACGGCACGTTCCGGCTGACTGCTGACGGGCTCGTTCGCGGCAAGTAGCTCGCGCCGCTGCTCACTCGTCATCATCTGGAATAGCCATCGGCTCCCGCTTCTCAGGTGGCTGGCCGGTGCAGGGCGGATGGCCGCTGTCCTCGTATTTCGGGCGGGACATTCCGCACCTCGTACAAACATCATCGCCGAACGCGAAATTGTGTCCGCCGGACTGTCGATCAAAGGCCATTGCCCTGCCCTCCTTATCGGCGCTTGGGCCTCTCGTAATCCTCCAACTCGTAAGGCGGGTTAGCCTGACGCCTAACCCAGCCGTTTCCTAACGAAGAATGGCGGATTACGCTTCGCTATTCCGCCCTACGCCCTGGCTCTGAATTGGCATTTTGAAATCTTGGCGATCCCGAGAGGATTCGAACCTCCGACCTTCGGTTTAGGAAACCGCTGCTCTATCCAGCTGAGCTACGGGACCGCGCAGCCCGCGATTTAGCACAGGCGCGCGGGCGGCGCATCCGCTCCCGCGGCCCGCCAACAGGTTCCGGCCCCGCTCCTCCGCCTAAGGCGGTAAGGGCGACGGCAGAGTCCGGGCGGCCGCCCCTTGAGCACCTGATCTTTTGGCGGCCGTCTTGTCGTCGCACGCTGAGGTGCACCGCTGACCGGGGCGCTCAGGATTGCGGCGGCAGAACCGCAATGATGCCGTCGGCCTCGCGCACGGGAAATGTGCGGATATCGCATTCGACCGGGCTGGTCATGGCCTTGCCGGTGCGGACATTGAAGCGACCGCCATGCAGCGGGCATTCGATCTCGTCGCCGTCGAGCCAGCCGTCGGTCAGCATGGCGTAGGCGTGGCTGCAAATATTGTCGGTCGCGAAGAGCTGACCGTCGACACGGTATACGGCAATCTTCGTTCCGGCGATCTCAACCGCCAGCATGCCGCCCTCGGCGAGGTCCTCGCTGCGACCGACCGCTTGCCACGCTACTGTGTTCGGATCCATGCGTCCTGCCCAAATCGTCGCGACGGCATCACAGCGTATAGAAGTCGATGACCGCCGGGGTCTGGTCGTTCATCAGGATCAGCTTCTTGCCGGCCAGGCGCCAGGCACCGTCCGCCTCCCGGCGCAGCCGGTATTCGCCGATGCCGAACAGATGATGATTCTTTTGCGTGCGCGCGTCATGGGCATGCACCTGCCAACTGGCGGTGGCGTCGATCGTGCCGTCCGCCGACGACGACGCGCGAACGTTGCTGATGAAATGGGCCGTGCGCGGGAGCGGCATGGCGGTCACCGATTTCCGCGTCTGGATGCGGGCGATACGCTCGGCCAAGCCGTGACGCGAGGCGTGATAGATCAGCGAAACCTGCCGGGCCGGATCGTCGGTCGTGTCGTATTCGTCGCGCCAAGCCGGCAGCCAATACTCCACGTCCTCACAAAACAGCGCGAGCCAGGACTTCCAATCCTTGCGGTCGAGATAAAGCCCTTCCCGCGCCAAGAGATCGGCCGCGATGGCTGTCGTTTCCAGGTTCAGATTCACGCGCCCCTCCGAAATCGGATTTGCCGTCATGTGCTCACATCCCAGCCCTGCCACCATGCTTTCACACGGCCGCTCGTCGCGGCGTCGTCAGCAGGCGGTACCACTCGCGGTATCCGGTGTGGAAGCATGTTTCATCGCCGAAGGCCCGCGTGCCATAGGTCCATGTCGCCGTCTCAAGGCCGAGCTCCTGCGCGAGATTGACACCGTCGGGTAGCGGACCTCCCAGCCCACGCGAATATCCCTGCGTCCAACCGGCATCGCGCGCCGCGTAGCCGCTCTGACAATATTCATACATGACGTTGTCGTCCGAAGACGCAAAGCCGCTCGGGTTGAAGAAGTCCTCGTATTGCCGAATTCGCAACGCGCGCGCTTCGGCGCTTTCTCCGATCGGCGCCAGGCAATGCGATGTCATTTCGGTCTTACCGGGCGCCAAGGGACGCCAGGTGCGCACCTGAAGCGAGCAGATATCGATGATCTGCAGGTTCGGATAGATCGTCAGGTTGCGGTTGCGCATCATCCATTTCCACCGCGTATGGCCGACGCGCTGACGCAGGACCTGCAGCCGGTCCGCGTCGTAGGCGAGCGGCCGCAGCGCGCGCTGCGTCTTCTGGATCGACCACATGACCGAATGGCCGCGCGGGAGACTGAACGTGCCCTGCGCTTCCGGTTCGGTTTCGAAATCCTGATCCGGCATTCGGCGGCTTTGCTCTTCCGGCATCGGACGCTTCTTCAGCACGTCCACATAGGAACTGTGCGTGCTGGCGAAATGATAGTAGTCGAGGCCGTTCTCGAACTGCAGCTTCCAATTGCCGTCGAACGTGTAGGAAATCGAGCCGGGCACGAATTCAAAACCTTGCTCGCTCTGATCGAGCACCAAGTCGAGCAGCGCGCGGGCCTCGCCCAGATGCTCTTCCAGGCTCGGCACATCCGCCGAAAGGCTGGCGAACAACAGCCCGCGATATTCGGCGAAGCGTGGAACCGGCACGAGATCGTGCTTCTCGTTGCTGAAGGCCGCGGGATATTGGCCGGTGTCTTGATCGGTGATCGAGATGCTGCGGCCGCCGCTGTCGTAAGCCCAGCCGTGGTAGCGGCACACATGGAACTTGGTGTTGCCGTTCTTGAAGGGACAAACGATCGTTCCGCGATGCCGGCATGTGTTCATGAAACAGCCGAGGCGACCTTCGCCGTCGCGGGTAAGCAGCACCGGCTGCCGTCCGATGTGGAGGGTCACGAAGTCGTGCGGCTTGGCCACCTGACTGGCCAAACCGATGAACACCCAGGTGCCCTCGAAGATCCGCTCCATCTCCAATTCGAAGACGGCCGGATCGGTAAATACGTCCCGGTTTACGCGGAAAATGCCATCCTCCGGGCGATCATCGATGAGCCGAGCGATATCGACTGAAGTTCCGTTCATCATCCGCCTCCCTTTCTTTTCCGTATGGCTCTTTTGCCAAGTCGCACGCAAGACCGCGCAATTTCGCAAAGACTCGTTTGTGCCACGCATGCCTAGCTTGGTACGGAGGCGGCATCCCGCATCAGTTCAACCGGAACCGGCTGACCCAGCCGCATAGCCCGACGCAGTTGTGAGATATGGCGGCCATTGTTGATCGCGACGGCTCCGACCGGACGATCGCAATCATCAAGGCCAATCAATGTCCAGCGTGCGCCGTCAATTTCGCCGCAAATTATTTGTCGGTCGCCCGCGTCGGGCTGGCCGAGCGCCTGGATATTGACGTCATACTGGTCCGACCAGAACCAGGGAATCTCCTCGAACGTCGCCTCGTCCCCCGCCATGGCGCGTGCGGCGATCACGGCCTGCTCGGAGGCAACCTTCCACGACTCGATGCGGCGCTGCGGGCCAATGCCGGCAATGGGATGCGCCGTTACTTCGCCGGCCGCGAAGATGTTCGGGTCCGAGGTCCGGCACGACCGATCGACGCGGATGCCATCATCGACATCGAGTCCGGCCGATGCCGCGAGTTCGCAATTTGGAGTGATGCCGATGCCCAGAACAACGACATCCGTCATATGCCGCGTGCCGCCGACACCGATGTCGATACCGTCATCCGCGCGCCGAATCGACGTGATCTCGGCCGGCAACATGATGTTGGCGCCCTGTCGCTGGTGCAGCTTGCACACCCAGTCGCCGACCGACGCCGGCAATCCTCGCGACAGCAGACGCCGTTCGCGCTCGACCACGGTGACCACGCAGCCTTTCATGCGCGCCGCGGCGGCGATCTCGAGCCCGATCAGGCCGCCGCCGATCACCGTCACGCGGCGGCCCGCTGTGAGCTCCGCTCGCAGGCGTTCCGCATCGGCGAGCGTCCGCAGAACGTGGACCGGGGCATCGCCAACCAGTTCCGGCGCCAGCGTCCGCACGCGCGAGCCGGTTGCCAACAAGAGCCGCTCGTAGGGAATTGCCTGCCCGGCCTCGGTGCGTACCGTCTTCCCTGTCCGGTCGATCGCGACGGCGCGCGTTTCCGGCCGATAGTCGATTCCCAATTCGCTATATCGATTGGCGTCGCCGAGCATCGGCGCCGGCGCCTCGGGCGCCACCAGGAAGGCCTTCGACAGAGGCGGACGATCGTAAGGAAGACCGGGCTCTTCGCCGAGGAGCACGATGTCCGCGGCCGGCACAAGTTTCCGCAGTTCGATGGCCGCCCGATGCCCAGCGAGGCCCGCCCCCACCACCACAAAACCCATGCCGTGCTGCCTTCCTCGCCACCGAAGCGGTTCCCGCCTTTGGGCGGTCCTCGCGCGAGTACAATGATCGACAGACGGGTTGTACTCATAGAGACAGATAATTAAAAAGCGACCAGTACAGTTCGATCGGCGAGGAACACGTGCGGCGATATGACCAGGTCGTGCGGCTGCTGCAGCAACAGATCGATTCCGGTGCGCTGAAAGTCGGCGAACGCCTGCCGTCCATCCGCGAGACCAGCGCGGCCACCGGCTACAGCATGGTGACGGTGCAGCACGCCTACGAAATCCTCCAGGGCGAGGGGCTGATCCGGTCGCAACCACGCTCCGGGTTCTACGTCGCGCAGCCGAGCCGCCCGCTCGCCGAGTTTGCCGCGCTCACGAAAGACGAAGGCGTTGGCGATCTCTCGCCGGTCGCGGCATCGAGTCTCGCCTACAAGATCCCGTCGCGCTGGGCGCGCGGCGGACTCGAACCTTTCGGTTCGCTGCTGCCGGGCGGCGATCTCTTCCCGGCGGCCGAAATCGACCTGTTCCTGCGCGCCCGGCTGCGGCGCAAGCACCAGGCCTCACCCGCGCCGAACGACCCCAATGCAATTCTGCGCGAGGCGGTGGCGCGGCGGCTGACGCAGCGCGGTTCTTTGGTTTCGCCGGCCAATGTCGTCCTCACCCGCGGCGCACTGCACGCCCTAAATCTGTGTCTTGATGTGGTCACGCGGGCCGGCGACCTCGTGCTGGTTGAAAGCCCGTCCTTTTTTCCGCTGCTGAGCCTGCTCGAACAGCGCAATCTCAAGGTCCTGGAAATCTATTCGCATCCGAAGACCGGCATCGATCCCGATCAGTTCGACCATTTGCTCAGCCATAACGAAGTCACCGCCTGCGTGCTGATGCCGATCAGCCACTACCCGACGGGCGTGACATACCAGCCTGACATCATGGCGCGGATCGTCGCCACGGCGCGCCAGCACAAGGTGCCGATCATCGAAAACGACATGTATGCCGAACTGTCCTATTCGGGCGTGCCGCCGAACGCGATGAAGAGCCTCGATTCATCGGACAATATTTTGCAATTCGGGAGTTTCGAAACGACTCTTGGTCCTGGCTGCGATGTCGGATGGGTGGTCAGCGGTCGTCATCGGGAAGCGCTCGAGCGGCGCGCCTTCTTTGACGATCGGCTCGACGGCGCCCCACGCCTGATCGAGCAGGCATTGGCGCAATATCTCACCCGCCGCAGCTATGACCGCCAATTGCGCCATGTGCGCGAGACCGTGGCGGCCCGCATGCGGCGTGGCTTGGCGCTCGTGGCAGAGTATTTCCCGCACAATTGCGCCGCCTCGCGCCCCGTCGGCGGCGCGATGTGCTGGATCCGCGGCCCTAAGGAGTTCGACGCTCTTTCGGCCTCGCGGCGCGCGCTCCATCGCGGCATTGCGCTCGCGCCCGGCCCCATATTCTCGGTCACCTCGTCGTTCCGGAACTTTATCGGGCTCAACCTGTCCGTCCCCTGGACGGCGGAACGCGAGCAGAAACTGCGCGTCATAGGCGAACTGCTCGGCCGCCCCTCCGGCCCCTGAGCGGCGCCAAGCATCTGTACTGGTCGCTTTTGCGATCAACTGCCCCTATCAGGACACGCCGCCATTTGGTTGGCTTTGGTCAGGAGAACCTTGGGGAGGAAAAACTAATGAACCGCCGTGCATTCTCTTGGACCGCTCTTTGTCTGGCGGCCGTGGTTTCGTCGAGCGCACCGATCGCCGCGCAGGCGGAAACAAATTTTCCCACCCGGACGGTACGCATCATCTCTCCATTCGCGGCAGGCGGACCCACCGATTCGCTGCTTCGCATCATGGTCGACAAGCTGAAGGACAAGTGGAAGCAGACGGTCATCATCGAAAACAAGCCGGGCGCCGGCACCATGGTCGGCACCAGCTACGTCGCGCGTGCCCAACCGGACGGCTACACCATCGGATACGCAATCGGCGCGCTGACCATCAATCAGGCCATCCGCGAGAGCGTTCCGTATGACCTCACCCGCGACTTCGAATACGTTACGCAATGCACCTATGTGAGCGGCTACCCGCTGGTAGCCAACGCGAATTTTCCCGCCAACACGCTGCCCGAACTGATCGCGCTTGCGAAAAAATCCTCGCCGCCGCTGATGTTTGCCTCGCCCGGGCCCGGGACCAACGGCCATATGATGGGCCTGTTGCTGGCGCGGGAAACCGGCACTCAATTGCAGCATGTGCCCTATAACGGCAGCGCGCCGGCCTTGATCGACGTTCTTGCCGGCCGCGTGCCGCTGATGTTCGACGTCTGGATTTCCGTGAAGCCCTATGTCGACGCGGGCAAGCTCAAGGTGATCGCGCTCGCCAATACCGAACGCATGCCCGGCTACAATTTCCCGACCATCGGCGAGACGGTGCCCGGCGCCGGGATGGATTCGATTCAAGGTTTCATCGCGCCGGCCGGCACGCCGAAAGAAATCGTCGACAAGATCGCGCGCGACATCGGCGAGGTGGTCAATGACCCGGCGACAGCGGCGCGCATCCGGCCGTTGGGCTTTGCTCCGGTGCATAGTTCGCCC
Source organism: Pseudolabrys sp. (assembly GCA_035549515.1). Taxonomy (GTDB): domain Bacteria; phylum Pseudomonadota; class Alphaproteobacteria; order Rhizobiales; family Xanthobacteraceae; genus Pseudolabrys. The sequence goes on from DASZQT010000242.1 coordinate 21,681, forward strand.
GCGCAGTACAAGGCCAAGGTGATGGCGGAGTTCGAACAGTGGAAGCGCGTCTCGGCCGAGACGGGGCTCAAACTCAAATAGGTCCCACATTCGGCACGAGCGAAGGGCACCTCACACGCCATCATGCCCCTGCCGGTTTGCCAAACGGGCCGCAGCGGCATCATCGGCGCGCGCCGGTGACAGCAAAGCCGCAAGCCATGGCAGCCGATTGCAGGACGGCGCGGCGGCCTGGCGGCGGACGTTGCATTGACATCGCGTCTCCCCCTGGGTCCCATTGCTTATGGGTTCCTTGCGGGCGATCAGCGTCATTGCGCCGGGCGCGGCGAGACGGCTGCGACAAAGTATTTGGCCGGGCGTCGTCCTTTCGGCGCTTGTCGCGGCGCCCGCGCTTGCGGCGGAACCGACCTGCCCGCTTAAGCCCGCCGGCAGCGTAAGCGTCGTCGCCGCACGCGATGGCCGCACCCTCATGCTCGCCGACGGGCGCGAGTTGCGGCTCGCCGCCATCGAAGCGCCGGATGAAAGCCGCGCCGCCTTACAGGCGCTGGCCGGCGACAAGACTTTGCGGCTGGAAACGCTGGGCGAGGCACGCGACCGCTACGGCCGCGTGGTCGCTTTCGGGTTCGCTGGCGAGGCCAAGGAATCCTTGCAGCAGGCCCTGATCGCGCAAGGCCGGGCGCGGGTCGCCGCGCGCGCCGGCGGCCGCGCCTGCGCCGAAAGCCTGCTGGCGGCCGAGCGGCAAGCCCGCGACGAACGGCTCGGACTGTGGGCCGATCCCAATTTTGCCCCTTTGCCGGCCGAAAACCCTACCCGGATACTGGCGCACGCCGGCAATTTCGTGCTGGTTGAAGGCAAAGTCTTGTCGGTGCGCGAAAGCGGGGCGACAATCTACCTGAACTTCGCGCGGCGATTCCGGGAGGGCTTTTCCGTGACGGTGTTGCGGCGCATGAGCCGTGGCTTCACGCGCGCCGGCCTCGACTTGAAAGCGCTGCAAGGCCGGCGCATTCGCGTGCGCGGCATCGTCGAACGGCGACGCGGGCCCATCGTCGAGGTCTCGCACCCGGAGCAGATCGGGCTGATCGAGTAATGGCGGCGGTGACCAACCATAGACTGCGCGGCGTCGCGCTGGCGCTCGGCCTCATGCTGGCCGGCTGCACCAGCGTGCCGGATTTCCAGCAGGTCTCACTGCCCACGCCGGCGGCGCCGACCGAACCCAAGCCGCCGACCGCAGCCGAGCGCGAGCACGCACGCATCCTGGCTTCCTATGGCGGCGTCTACGAGGACGCGCGCTTGCAGGCACTGGTCGAGCACACCGTCGACCGGCTGGTGAAAGCCTCCGAGCGGCCCGACCTCACCTATAAGATCACCATCCTGAATTCGCCGGCGATCAACGCCTTCGCCTTGCCGAACGGCCAGCTCTATGTCACGCGCGGGCTGATCGCGCTGGCCAACGACAAGTCCGAGCTTGCCTCCGTGCTCGCGCACGAGATGGGCCATGTGATCGCGCGCCACGCCGCCATCCGCGAGGAGCAGGCCAAGCAGGCCGCCATCATCGCGCATGTGGTGAGCGACGTGCTGAGCGATCCCAATGCCGGCGCGCTCGCGCTCGCCAAATCGAAGCTGACGCTCGCCGCCTTCTCGCGCGCGCAGGAATTCGAGGCCGACGGCATCGGCGTCAGCATCGCCGCGCGTGCCGGCTTCGATCCGTTCGGCGCCTCACGCTTCCTCGGCGACATGCAGCGCAACGCCGATCTGAAATCGGGCGGCAGCCCCGCGGCCGACAGCCGCGCGCTCGACTTCCTCGCCGGCCATCCGGCGACGCCCGAACGCGTGAAGAACGCGCTCGCCATCGCGCGCCACTTCGGCGGACCCGGCACCGGCGAACGCGACCGCGCCGAATATCTCGGCGATCTCGACGGGCTGGTCTATGGCGAAGACCCGAGCGAAGGCTTCGTGCGCGGCCGCCGCTTCGTGCATCCCAAGCTCGGCTTCACCTTCACCGCGCCGCCGGGCTTCTCGCTCGACAACACCGCGCAGGCGGTGCTCGGGCTGAAAGAAGACGGCGGCGAAGCGCTGCGCCTCGATGTCGTGAATGTGCCGGCCGAGCAGGCGCTGACCGATTACCTGAAATCGGGCTGGATCGAAAAGGTCGATCCGGCGAGCATTCAAGCCATCACGATCAATGGCTTCCCCGCGGCGACCGCGCGCGCCAATGGCGAGCAATGGACGTTCCGGCTTTATGCGCTGCGCTACGGCAGCGACGTTTACCGCTTCATCTTCGCGACGCGCAAAGCAAGCGGCGCGACCGATCGTGCATTCAGCGAGTCGGTGATGAGCTTTCGCCGCATGAGCCTGAAGGAAGCGAGCGAAATCCGCCCGCTGCATTTGAAGATCGTCAAGGTGGCGGCCGGCGACACGCCGGAGAAACTGGCGCACCGCATGGCGGCGTTCGATCACCCGCTCGCGACGTTCCGCGTGCTCAACGGCCTTGCGCCGAGCGATACGCTCAAGCCGGGCGAAGAGGTGAAGGTGATTGTGGAGTGAGGCAACTTACTTCCCTCGCCCCGCGAAGCGGGGAGAGGGTGCCCGAGCGGAGGCGATAGCCGAGCGAGGGCGGGTGAGGGGCTGAGCTCCGTGCAAAATCAAAAGCCCCTCACCCGGCTCGCGCCATTCTGGCGCTCGCCACCCTCTCCCCGCTTTGCGGGGAGAGGGAAAGATCTCAGCTCTCGCCCATCTCGCAGTTGAGCGTGAACTCGCGCGGCACTTCCGGACCCCAAAGATAGAACGAGTCCTCCGGCTTGTGGTCGGCGGCGGGCCAGCGGTCGTCCTTCGGGATGTAGTCGATGTCGCAGGAATATTCCGAGAAGCTGCCCCACGGGTCCATGATGTAGTGGAAATAGTTGGAGCCGAGCACATGGCGCCCGAGGCCCCAGCCCTTCTGCCAGCCCTTGTCGTGCATGCGCATGGCGCCGAGCCCGATGTCCTGAATGCTCGCGGTATCCCACGAGCAGTGATGGAAGCCGGGGCCGCTCGACTTCACCAGCGCGAGCAGGTGATGGTCGCTGCCGTGGATGCCGTGCATGAAGGCGACGAGATCGGAGGCGCGGTCGGACAGGCGCAGACCGAGCGTGCGCTCGTAGAACTTGATCGAGGCATCGACGTCCTGCGTGAAGATCAGCACATGCGACAGCCGGCGCGGGCGCACCGCCGGCGCCTTCTCGCGCGTGGTGGCGGCGGCGACGCCGGGACCGACCGTCGGCCACTCGCTCACGGCCTTATGGTCGGGCGAGACCTTGGGCGCGACCTTGACTTCCATCAGCACGCCTTCGTGATTGCGGAACCAGAAGCCGTTCGACTCGAAGCCCTTCGGTGCGTCGGTCAGCTTGATGCCCTGCTCTTCGATGCGCTTCTTGAGCGCGTCGATGTCCTGCGCGTAGCAGCCGAACGAGAGATGATGCAGCGCCTTCGTCTTGGCTCCCTCGATCACCGAACCCCAGCGGTGCTCGTGCCCGAAGGTCTTGAGCGCGACGGCATCGCCCGCGCGCTGCGCGTCGAGGCCGAAACTGCCGTAGAAATCCTGCGCGACGCTGGCGTCCGGCACTTGCAGCACGAACTGGTCGAGCGAGTGAATGCCGAGATCGCCTTCCTTGGCGCTCGATGCGACATGACCCGTGATGGCGGTCATTGGCCTGCTCCCTAGATGTCAGTGAATTCGCTGATTGGCGCGCATTCTAGTCTTTTGCGGGAAGCCGGCAACCGGGACGTTCGGCGCGGTGACGGCTGGTATGCGACCGCGTTCACGGTTGCATGGACGGCTGCCTTTGCGAATGAAATGCATTTTAGGTTGGGCAGCGCCGGCCCACCGTGTTCCGCGCGCGCACGCGGGTCGTTCCATCCGTCGGCCGTCATCCCGTGCGAGCGAGCGAAGCATTACACGTGCCCATTCTCAGCCGTCATCCCGGGCAAGCAAGCGGAGCGTTGCGAGACCCGGGATCCAGTACACCGTGAACTATCGATCGGCTGCATCCGCGCCACGCGCGCGCACGATCTCTCACCGATTCAAATCTCAATCTGACATGCAACATCGCCCGCATTCTTTATCGGCCCCGGGCAGGCCGCATTCCGAATTGCTTCTCCGCCTTCGCGCCTCACGGCGCTTCGGCGGACAAGCCGCCGCCCTCACAAGATGCGAGGGCGCGCGGGACGCCGTGGGCCCCAACGGACCCGCAGGCCTCGATGCTTGGTAGCATCGAGTGATAGTGGCCCGCGTCCACGCCGGATTCGACGCTTCAGACGGGCATCCGCAAGTCCGCCCAACCCATGGCGTCCCGCGCGCGGTGTTTGAGGTTTGCTCCGTGCCGCCCCCGGTGGATGTACCTTTCAGGCGCTTCGCCTTTCGGGCGCGAACGCCTTTTCCACCGCTATGGACCCGCGATGACGAGTGCCTCGGCCGACCCGATGCAATACGTCATCACCGGCGGGGTCCGTGGTCTGCGGCTGGCAGGCCGGGACGGCGCGGCTTGGACCGCCGGAAGGGGTAACTACGCCGCATCTCCGACGCCCCCGCCCGGCCACCGCTCCCCGCCCCGCGTCTGGAGACGCTGATCAGACAC
>DASZQT010000243.1:0-17737 GCA_035549515.1 Pseudolabrys sp.
GCTTGTTCCGCGTGCGCGAAGCGTCCCACAAGGAAATTCTCAGCGGCCCGGAGATCGAGGGGCTGGTCGAGGCGTCGGCGGAGCACGGCAGCATTCAGGAAGGCCAGGCCGAATACATCCAGAACGTCTTCCGCTTCGGCGAGCTGGAAGTCTCCGACGTGATGGTCCACCGCACCAACATGATCACGATCAATGCCGACGATAAGCCGGAGGACATCGTCAACACGGTGATTGCCTCGCCGGTGACGCGCTTGCCGATGTGGCGCGAGAAGCCGGAGAACATCGTCGGCATCCTGCACGTGAAGGACCTGCTGCGCGCGCTGCATGCGGTCGACGGCGAGGCGAGCAAGGTGGACATCAATGCGCTGATGGCGCCGCCCTGGTTCGTGCCGGATACCCGGCCCGTATCCGAGCAGCTCAAGGCCTTTCGCCGGCGCAAGACGCCTTTCGCGCTGGTCGTCGACGAATATGGCGAGGTCGAGGGCCTGGTCACGCTCGAGGACATTCTGGAAGAGATCGTCGGCGACATCACCGACGAGCATGACGTCGCCATGCCGGGCGTGCGCAAGCAGCCCGACGGCTCGGTCAATGTCGATGGCGCGGTGCCGATCCGCGACTTGAACCGCGTCATGGGCTGGGAATTGCCGGACGAGGAAGCCACCACCATCGCCGGCCTGGTCATTCACGAGGCGCGTTCGATCCCGGAAGTCGGGCAGAGCTTCACCTTCCACGGATTCCGTTTCCGCGTGCTGCGCCGCGCCCGCAACCGCATTACCGCGTTGCGCATCCAGCCGCTGCCGCGCACGCCGAGGGACGCGACACATTAGGCCGGCAGCCGCGGTGGAATGTCTCGGAAGTAGTGTCGGCTGGCGTCAATCTCGTCGGTCGGCAGTAGCAGAAAGTTTAGAAACGGACGGTCCTCGCGAAAGTCCCTCGCCCCCACGCGAAAATAGCCGTCGGCGGTTATGGCGAAGGCCGAGTAATTGAGTTCGGCGAGAATGGCGAGCGTTTCCGCGTTTTCGTGCTGCTCGCCGCGCGAGATGATCTCGTTCCCCACGCGGTCGTTCTTGCGCCTGGGGCGAGGGAGTATCTCGCAGACAATCGCGGGCTTGTACTTCCGAATCACGTCTGCGCCGCCACGCAGGACAGCGGCCTCATGGTCCTCGACGTCGATCTTGATGGTCACCGGGCCTCGGAGCGGGCGTCCCGACAGAAAACTGTCGAGCGTAACGGTTCTGACCGACAAAGCCGTATGAGGCTTGCGCGCCTGCCAAGATTCGACAGCGAGCGTGCTGCTGCTCGGCGTTTCGCCGCCCTCCGGTCGAAACAAGGTGGCCACGCCGTCCCGGTCGCTTATCGCGATTTGCTGCGCGTTCGGAGCCAAACCGTTCGCGGCATGAAACGCTCGATTCTGATCGTAGAGCTCCGGGACCGGTTCGAAAGAGATCACGTCGATTGCCGGAGCGATCCGTTTGGCAAGGATCGAATAGAGTCCGACGTGCGCGCCGATATCGACAAAAGTGTGCGATCTTCGGATGAGCTGCCGAAGGGCCGCCCATGTTTCGGGCTCGAAGCCATCGACGCCGCGCCACGAAATCGAGGTCAATAATGCGATGCCGACGTTGCGTGGAAAATGCAGGTCGATACCGTCATAGACGGCCGCGCCGCCGTTCCTGAACACATGCGTGGATGTCCAGGATTCGAAACGGCGTGCGAGCCCATGCAGCGGTCGGGTCGCCGCATAGAGCGCGCTCGCGATAGCGTGGTTCGCCCTGACTTTCCTGATGAGCTCTTTCATCGACGAGCCCGCGACCTGAATGTCAGACGTGATTGCCGCGCAACGCTATCACCGCACTTGCATCCGGAAGCGGTAAAACTACGCCAATTTAAATTTAGGCGCGGTCGGTTCGCGGTTTCGCGTGGCCGCCGGCGTCATGCCGCAGCGACCTTCGGAATTGCATGCGAGCTCCGCCCGCGCGCGCGTCTGCCAGAGCGTGTTGCGCTTTGGTGGAATCGCCCAATCCACCGCTCATTCCCGTCCCTGCCTTCGCGGGGACGAACGGAAATCGTTTTTATCCGGTCGCAACGCCCGTTAAGCTGGCTGCCGGCCAACGGAAACAGGGTTTGACGTGAGCAAGCACGCGGATTGGTCGGTCTTCACCAGCGTCATCGAGCGCATGCCGCCCGCGAAGCAGGCCGCTTCCCTGGCCGGGCTCGCGCAGCAAATGCTGGCGCATGGCGAGCGCGACGGCGCGATCGCGCAGGCGCTACGCGCGCGCGCCTTGGCGCGCCGGCACGGCACCGACGATCCGGCCGCGATTACGCGCGTATTGCGCATGCTGACGGCGGGCTATCACGTCAACATCTCGACCGACCCCGATCGCCTCGCCGCCTGGCAGCAGGCGCTTGCGCAGCGCATTCGGCCGGGCATGCTGGTGCTCGAAATCGGCACCGGCAGCGGCATTCTGGCGATGCTGGCCGCGCGCGCCGGCGCCGAGGTGGTCAGTTGCGACAACGATAGCGTCGTCACTGCCGTCGCCGAGGACATTATTGCGGCGAACGGGCTCGCCGATCGCATCAAGATCGTCGCCAAGCCGGTCGAAAACCTGCGCGTCGGTCGCGATCTGCCGCGGCCGGCGGATGCCGTCATGCTCGATCTCTTCGCCGACCTCTTGTTCGGCTTCATGCCGTTCAAGGCGTTGGCCGCGGCGCGTCCGCTGCTGCGCGACGACGCCATCGTGGTGCCGATGGAAGTGTCATTGCACGCCGCGCTCGCCGACTTCCGGCGCTGGCGGCGGTTCGTGCCGGGCACGGTCGCGGGCTTCGACCTGAGCGCCCTGGCTGATATCGGAACGATGCATACGCCGATCTCCGATCAGTCCGATCTGGTATTGCGCTCCGCGTCCGAGCGGCCCGTGCGCGTTGAGCTCGCGGGACCTCTGCCGGCCTCACAGGACAGCGTGGTGCAGCCGTTCATCAGCGAGGGCGGGATGGTCAATGGCGTCGCGGTCTGGCTCAACTTGACGCTCGCGCCCGGCTGCGCACTGGAGGCGCGGCCCGGCGTGGCGCCGCACGGCTTTTATGCGCGGACGAATTTTTGCGCCTTTGCGTCGGAATTGACGACCAAGCCGGGCGACAGCGTTTCGATCCGCTTCGAGTGGCGCGGCAAGCACTTCGCGGCGGTGCCGGCGGGTTAGGCGGTGCCGCCTTCGCCGGGCGCGGCGGCATGAATAGCGAGCGCATGCACGCCGCCAGCGAGTTCGCCGGAAAGAATTTCGTTAATCATGCGATGACGCGCGAGCCGGCTCTTTCCTTTGAACGCGTCCGATACGATATAGACCCTGAAATGGGTTTGCCCGCCCGCCCGGTGTCCGGCATGGCCTTCGTGGCGGTGGGATTCGTCTTCCACCGTCAGGCTTTGCGGCGCGAAAGCCGCGGTCAACTTCTCGGTGATAATGTCGGCGGTCCGCATGCTGTCCCCTTAGGAAATGGCGGCGTGCCCGTCAACGCCGTTGTCGTGGCGGAATCGCGACCAAAGCGCCCTGTCAAGTCTTGAAGGTGACACGGGCGCGAGCGCATAGTGTTGGGTCATGAAATTCGACTCGCCCTTGTTCGATCGTATTCGCGTCAAGCCGACGCAGGACCGCCGCTTGAAAACCGGCGGCCCGAATTGCGAATGGCATGGCTGCCAGGAAAAGGGCACGCACCGCGCGCCCAAGGGGCGAAACCGCGAGAACGAATACTGGTCGTTCTGTCTCGATCATGTGCGCGAATACAATCAGTCGTATAATTTCTTCGCCGGCATGAACGACGCCGCCGTGATGGCCTATCAGAAGGACGCGCTCACCGGCCATCGCCCGACCTGGAAAATGGGAACCGGGCAAGGCGGGACTCGGGCCGATTTCCAGAATTTCGGCGTCTCGGGCGACCCCTTCGGGCTGTTCTCGGAAGGCGCGCGCGCCGAGCAGCGCCAGCGCGCCGAGGCCGCCCGTCCGGTGCGCAATGCCGAGCGCAAGGCGCTCGACACGCTTGGGCTGGAAGTGGGCGCCAGCACCGCGGAGGTGAAGGCCCGCTTTAAGGAACTGGTAAAGCGCCACCATCCCGACGCCAATGGCGGCGACCGCTCGACCGAGGACCGCCTGGTCGAGATCATCCAGTCTTATAACTATTTGAAATCCGTCGGTTTTGCGTAAGGCTGTTTATCCCTCCCCTGAAAGGGGAGGGTCGGCGCGCGCCAGCGCGCCGGGGTGGGGTCGACTTTCGTCGGGCACTGCCCCCGCCCGGCTCGCCTCGCTCGCCACCCTCCAGCCGAAGTCGGATATATCCGACTTCGGCCAGTAATTAGGTGGTCGAACTCGGGTAAACCCGAGTTCGGCTGCAAGCGGGGGAGGGATAACGCCGCCAAAATTCACCCCAGCCCCGCCTTCCGCGCGGACGTGGGCAGCCCTATCTAATTGAAATAATTGATGGTGCTATTCGCCGGGCGTGGGTTTTTCGGCCGCGAGCCGTCTGCTAAGTTGCCGCCACCATCAGCCGGACCATTCGATCAAGGTTCGCAGCAGGGGCTTCGCCGTTTCGGAGCCCACGGAGGATCAATGACTGCCGCAGTTCAAGAACAGCCGGCCAATCTGCCCGACATGAAAGTGTCGGTCCGGCAGGTTTTCGGCATCGATAGCGATATGGAAGTGCCGGCCTATTCGCAGGCCGATCAACACGTGCCCGACGTCGACCCCGATTATCTGTTCGACCGCCCGACCACGCTCGCCATTCTCGCCGGCTTCGCCAAGAACCGCCGCGTCATGGTCACCGGCTATCACGGCACCGGCAAGTCCACCCATATCGAGCAGGTCGCCGCCCGCCTCAATTGGCCGATGGTGCGTGTCAATCTCGACAGCCACATCAGCCGTATCGATTTGATCGGCAAGGACGCCATTGTCATCAAGGAAGGCCAGCAGGTCACCGAATTCCGCGACGGCATTCTGCCCTGGGCCTATCAGCACAATGTCGCGCTCTGCTTCGACGAATACGACGCCGGCCGCCCGGACGTGATGTTCGTGATCCAGCGCGTGCTGGAATCCTCCGGCCGCCTCACGCTGCTCGACCAGAGCCGCGTGATCAAGCCGCATCCGGCCTTCCGCCTGTTCGCCACCGCCAACACGGTCGGCCTCGGCGATACCTCGGGCCTCTATCACGGCACGCAGCAGATCAACCAGGCGCAGATGGACAGGTGGTCGATCGTGACCACGCTGAACTATCTGCCGCACGACAACGAAGTCGAGATCGTGCTGGCCAAGGCCAAGCACTACCGGAACGAAAAGGGCCGCGACATCGTCGGTAAGATGGTGCGGGTCGCCGATCTGACGCGCAACGCCTTCATGAACGGCGATATCTCGACCGTGATGAGCCCGCGCACGGTGATCACCTGGGCGGAGAATTCCGAGATCTTCAACGATGTCGGCTTCGCCTTCCGGCTCACCTTCCTGAACAAGTGCGACGAGCTGGAACGGCCGATCGTGGCGGAGTTCTATCAGCGCTGCTTCGGCATGGAATTGCCGGAAAGCGCCGTGAACGTGGCGCTGAGCTGACGAGAGCCGTCATGCGCGGGCTTGACCCGCGCATCCATCGGTTTCGCAAGAAGGATGGATTGCCGGGTCAAGCCCGGCAATGACGCCGAGGGAAACGATGGCCTCCAACATCAAATCCAAGCCGCAAGCCAAGGAAGCCCCGACCGAGCCGTTCAAGCGCGCGGTATCCGGGGCGCTGCGCGCGCTCGCCCGCAAGCCCGAGCTGGAAGTCTCCTTCGCGGCCGAGCGCCCCGGCCTGATGGGCGGCAAGGCGCGGCTGCCGGAGCCCTCGCGCAAGCTCACGCGCGCGGAAGCCGCAATCGTGCGCGGCAATGCCGATTCGATCGCGCTCCGTCTCGCCTGCCACGATGCCGCCATGCATCGCCGCCTGCAACCGCAGGGCCAGCAGGCGCGCGCGGTATTCGAGGCGGTCGAGCAAGCGCGCGTCGAGGCGATCGGCGCGCGCCGCATGGACGGCGTCGCGCAGAACCTCACCGCCATGCTGGACGAGCGCTGCACGCGTTCGCGCTTCGACCAGATCAAGGAGCGCTCCGACGCGCCGATCGAGGAGGCGTTGGCCATGATGGTGCGCGAGCGCCTCACTGGGCTCGCGCCGCCGGCGGCGGCCAAGAAAATGGTCGATCTCTGGCGCCCGCTGATCGAAGAGCGCGCCGGCGAGGATCTCGACCGGCTGGAAGACGTGGTCGAGAACCAGCGCCTGTTCAGCGACGCCATCCACGATCTGCTCGACGCGCTCGAAATGGGCGACGACCGCTCGTCCGATTCCGAGGACGAAGAGGAGGAGGGCGAGGACGAGCAGCGCAAGCAGCAATCCGGCGAGGAAGGCGAGGCCGCCGACTCGGAGGACACGCAGCGCATGAGCACGGAGGACACGCAAGTGTCCGCCGAAGACATGCCCGATTCCGCCGCCGAGGCGGTGGAGGCGCCGAGCTCCGACATGGCGGACGACGCCGACATGGGCGATGCCGAGACGCCGGGTGAGCCGCAGCGGCCGCGCCAATTCGGCGCCAACGAGCCGCGTGGGCCGGACTATCGGGCCTTCACGCTGCGCTTCGACGAAACCATCGCGGCCGAGGACCTGTGCGAGCCGGAAGAGCTCGACCGGCTGCGCGGCTATCTCGACAAGCAGCTTTCGAATTTGCAGGGCGTGGTGGCGCGCCTCGCCAACCGCCTGCAGCGCCGCCTGATGGCGCAGCAGAACCGCTCCTGGGAATTCGACCTCGAGGAAGGCCTGCTCGATCCGGCGCGGCTGCAACGCATCATCATCGACCCGATGCATCCGCTCTCGTTCAAATGGGAGAAGGACACCCAGTTCCGCGACACCGTCGTCACTTTGCTGCTCGACAATTCCGGCTCGATGCGCGGACGCCCGATCACGGTCGCCGCTACTTGCGCCGACATTCTCGCGCGCACGCTCGAGCGCTGCGGCGTCAAGGTCGAGATCCTGGGCTTCACGACGCGCGCCTGGAAGGGCGGGCAATCGCGCGAGCATTGGCTCACGGCGGGCAAGCCGGCCAATCCGGGCCGGCTCAACGATCTGCGCCATATCATCTACAAGTCGGCCGATGCGCCGTGGCGGCGCGCGCGTAAGAATCTCGGCCTGATGATGCGCGAGGGTCTCCTGAAGGAGAACATCGACGGCGAGGCGCTCGATTGGGCGCACAAGCGGCTGCTGGCGCGCACCGAGAGCCGCCGCATCCTGATGATGATCTCCGACGGCGCGCCGGTCGATGATTCCACGCTCTCGGTCAATCCCGGCAATTATCTCGAACGCCATCTGCGCTGGGTGATCGAGGAGATCGAGACCCGCTCGCCGGTCGAACTGATCGCCATCGGCATTGGCCACGACGTCACGCGCTATTATCGCCGCGCGGTCACCATCGTCGATGCCGAGGAACTGGGCGGCGCCATGACCGAGAAACTCGCCGAACTGTTCGAAGAGCATCACGCCGCCGCCGAGCGGCCGAGCCCGCGCATGCGGAGGCGCATCGCTTGACCCGTTATCCGCTCGTCCCCGCGAAAGCGGGGACCCAGCGCAAGATGCTTCTTATGCCGTTAAGGCTGGATTCCCGCTTGCGCGGGAATGAGCGGAGGATGCGGTGACGCGCCGCCGCTGGCTGATCGCGGGATCGCTGTTCGCGGCCGCCGCGGTCGCGGTTGCCACGCTCGCGATCGGCGAAACGCTGCGCTTCGCGGCGGTGCCGACGCCTATCGCCATCGAAGCCACCACGATTACCTCGTTCGACAACCGCGATCCCACGCGCGTGCGTTTCGGCGCGCTGGAATTCCGCGGCGGGCTCTCATTGACCGCGAAGCACGACGCCTTCGGCGGCATTTCCGCCCTTCACATGGAGCCGGACGGCTCGCATTTCCTCGCCGCCACCGATCGCGGCTCCTGGCTGAAGGGCCGCATCGTCTACCAGGACGGCAAGCCCGCCGGCATCGCCGATGCGGAGCTGGCGCCGATCCTGGGCGCCGACGGCAAGCCGCTCGCCACCCACGGCTGGTTCGACGTCGAGTCGCTCACCGAGCGCGAAGGCCTATTCTATATCGGCATCGAACGGGTCGAGCGCATCGTGCGCTTCGACATCCGCCGCGACGGCCTCAAGGCGCGCGGCGAGCCGATCCCGGTGCCGGCGGATTTCAAGACGCTGAAGCGGAACAAGAGCCTGGAATGCCTGGCCACCGCGCCCAAAGGCGGGCCGCATGGCGGCGATCTGATCGCGGTCACCGAGGAAAGCCTCGATGCCGCCGGCAACCACCGCGCCTTTGTACTCCCGGTCGACGGCGGCGATGTTGAGCGCTTCTCGGTCAAGCGCAGCGACGATTTCGACGTCAGCGACTGCACCGTGCTGCCGCCCGGCGATCTGCTGATTTTGGAGCGGCATTATTCGCCCGCGCGCGGGGTGGCCATGCGCATCCGCCGGCTGCCGCTCAAAGCTATCGCGCCGGGCAAGCTGGTCGACGGCCAGGCGCTGATCACGGCCGATCTCGCCTACCAGATCGACAACATGGAAGGCATCGCGGTCACCCGCAATTCAGCCGGCGAGACCGTGCTGACGCTGGTGTCGGACGACAATTTTTCGGTGCTGCAGCGCAGCCTGCTCTTGCAGTTTACGTTGGTGGAATAGCGTCATTCCGGGGCGGCGCGAAGCGCCGAACCCATGACAGCTAAGCGCTCGCCTTGGCTTCCAGCTTCTTTTCGACCTGGCGCTTCACGTCGCGCATCTTGGGCGCGAGCTCTTCGTCCTTGGCCTTGAGCAGGAAGGCGTCGAGGCCGCCGCGATGGTCGACGCTCTTGAGCGCATTGGTCGACACCCGCACGCGGAAACTGCGGCCGAGTGCGTCCGACATCAGCGTGACGTTCTGCAAGTTCGGCATGAAACGCCGCTTGGTCTTGATATTGGAATGGCTCACTTTGTGACCGACCAGCGGCCCCTTGCCCGTGAGATCGCAACGCCACGACATGGCTCTCAAGTCCTCAAAAATCGCCGACGCCAGTGCCCGCGCCGATCCGGTCATCGTCTTAGGATAGGAAGGCCGGACGTATAGAGAGCGGGCAAACGGGCGTCAAGTAGCGGATTTTCCGCCCGCTTTGCGCGGTCGAGCACCCGCCTGGCTTTAGTGCCGGCCGAACAGTTCGCGCGTGGCGCGATCGCGCTGCTCGCTCGCGTCGGGCCGGCGTTTCCACGCCCGCCAGCGCATTGTCCCGTAAATGAGGGCGCCCCCCAGCACGGCCACCATGACGACGTCGATGACAAGCCAGAGCCAGCCGCCGATTTCATGATTCATTGTTTCAGTTCCCTTCGTGGCTTTAGGCAATGGAATCCTTCCCTCGGTCAACGCATGGGCGTGCGCTGCGATCCCCGAACGGCCGGCAAGGTCCGATTTACCAAAGTTTCGACTCAATCCCCGCCGACCTAATAGGCGGCGCCAGCCCTTGATCGGAATCCCGCAGTCCTGGCCGCAGTCCTAGGCGCAGGGCGAACGGCCGCCGGGCTGGAGGCGGGCGGGAGGTATTTGCGTATCCATGCGGGTTGCTGGCCAAAATCGGGACACTGGGCTACGGAACGTGCCGGTCACGCGGGGCGCGGGAGGCTTGGTGCGGACATTGCGGCAATACCGTCGGACGGTCGCGGCCGCCTGCCTCGCCGTGCTGGCCGGCATGCCCGTCGCCGCGCTCGCGCAGGGCAAGCTCGAGGCGCGTTATACCGCCTCGCTCGCCGGCATCCCGATCGGCACCGGAAGCTGGGTCATCGATATTGGCGACACCCATTTCACCGCCGCCGCCAGCGGGGCGACGGCCGGCCTGATGCGGGTCTTCACCAGCGGGCAGGGCACCAGCGCGGCCAATGGAACCACGAACGGCAACGGAAAGCTGTTGTCGTCGGTCTACGCCGCCACCATCAAGACCCGCAAAAGCTCGGACGAGGTGCGACTCTCGATCGCGGGCGGCAATGTGAAGGACTTCAAGGTCGATCCGCCCACCGACAAAGATCCGGCGCGGCTGCCGATCACCGATGCGCATCGCCATGGCGTGATCGATCCGATGAGCGCGATGCTGCTGCGCATGCCGGGCACCGACGATCCGCTCAAGCCGGCGGCCTGCGAGCGCAATTTGCCGATCTTCGACGGGCGGCTGCGTTACGATCTTAAGCTCGCCTTTAAGCGCATGGACCACGTGAAGGCGGACAAAGGCTATGCCGGGCCGGTGGTGGTCTGCTCGGTCTATTTCGCGCCCATCGCCGGTTTCATTCCGTCGCGCTCCGCCATCCGCTATCTCACCAAGCTGCGCGACATGGAAATCTGGTTCGCGCCGATGGCCGGCACGCGCGTGCTGGTTCCATTCCGCGCGCAGGGCCCGACCCCGATCGGCCGCGCCATGGTGGAAGCCAAGCAGTTCGTGGCCATGCCGGTCCCCAGCCGCGCCTCGCTCAACGGCGCCAAGGCGCAGTAAACCTGCGGCATTGCGCGCGGCTTTCGTGAGAATTGTCCGTCATTGCGAGCGACGCGCGAAGCAATCCAGTGTTCGTGCCCTTGCCTGGATCGCCGCGACGCGCCGAGCCGGTCTCGCAACGACGGCCCAACGCCATGCCGTCCGAACACGCTCTACTGCCAATTCCCCAGACGATAGGCGGCGCGGAACGTCACCTTGCAATTGGTCACGCCGCGCCAATTGTTGATCCAGCCATCGACCGTGACGGTCTGCGTCGTCTTGGTGATGGTCGCCGGCGTGACTTTGAAATTGAACGTAAAGGGGAAGGTGTTCTGCGACGGATTCGGAATTGTCGTCACATTGCCGCGAATGAGATAGGCGGAGCCGGAGCCCGCGCCGTTCATGGTGGTGGCGTTTCCGGCGGTTCGGAAATACGACATGGTCGAACGCGCCTGATAAAAGTTGATGCCGGGATTATTCGGCTCGCCGGAAATGCCGGTCTTGGCACGGTAGGCGCTCTCCAGCACGTCGTTCTTGGCGATGAAAGCGCCCGCGCATTGCGACGACACGCTGTCGATCACGGCCGAGCCGAGCCAATAGGGAAATGCGGTTTGCGCCGAAGCGCTCACGCTAGCGGCGAACAGCGCCACCAGCGCGGTCATGGTGAAACGAAACATGCAATGCCTCCCCAGGGATGAAATACCTATCGCCTCCGCGACGGGGATAAAATTAACGTAAAGGGCGGTTCTCGCATCCCCCAAATGGGGGCAAACGGCAGGTCCGGGCCCGCCGCTCAAGGCCCCGGATGTGGCTGTGCCCTCGTGCGCTTGTTCGCCTTGGCGCTTCTCCGGCTTGACTCTCGGGCGCAACAGGAATCCAGCCCGCGTTAACGATTGAGCGGCCGGACCGGGGCTTGAATCGGCTTTGCGC
The DNA here is from genome assembly GCA_035549515.1 of Pseudolabrys sp. GTDB lineage: Bacteria > Pseudomonadota > Alphaproteobacteria > Rhizobiales > Xanthobacteraceae > Pseudolabrys. Next base: position 11,452 of record DASZQT010000243.1, read on the forward strand.
TACTCGATCTGGTGGCTTCCCTGGGCGGCCTTGCCAGATGTCGCCGTGAACGAAGCCGTACAGGCCCGGAGTCAGCGATTCGGGCGCGATTCGTTCCAGACTCGTTCCGAAACTTAATCCCGCGCCCCGTCGCCGTTTTATTGTGGTACAGGGCGGCGGTCGCCGGCCGTTGGGGCGGCCCGATGCGCGCCATGGGCGATGGCGCGACAAATCCGCCGCGGCTTGTCCGCATCGCGGTCAATGTTAACGAATGGCAACGCAATCGGGGCGGCCGGAACGCGGCGCAACGACAAGTCTGGTGGCGGCGAGCGCACCCGGGCCTATATATCGTAGTGAACGAAATCCGACTGGCCGCTTTGCAGCGATTCGGGCGTGCTTCGTTCCAGCCCCGTTCCAAATCTTAACCGTGCGCGCCACTGTCGTCGCATTGTGATACAGGGAAGCCCCACTTCGCGCTTGCGGCCGCAAGAAATGTTATGGATGCGCGGCCCAGGCTCGGGCATGACGGCGCGGGGCAAGAAGTCCTCCGCAATCTGGATGCGTAATGGCCATTAGTTTCTCTCCGCCGCGTGCCCGCCCGGCGCAAGCCCGCGGCGCCGGCGTCACCGCGGTGCTCGGTCCCACCAATACCGGCAAGACCCATCTCGCCATCGAGCGCATGCTGGCGCATTCCTCCGGCGTGATCGGGTTGCCGCTGCGCCTTCTGGCGCGCGAGGTCTATTCGAAGAACGTCGCCAAGGTGGGCGAGGCCAATGTCGCGCTCGTCACCGGCGAAGAAAAGATCAAGCCGCCGAACGCGCGCTATTGGGTCTCCACCGTGGAAGCCATGCCGCGCGATCTCGACGTCGCCTTCATGGCGATCGACGAAATCCAATTGGGCGCCGATTTTGAGCGCGGTCATGTCTTCACCGACCGCATGCTGAACGCGCGCGCGCGCGAGGAGACGCTGGTGCTGGGCGCCGCCACCATGCGCCCGATGGTGGAGAAGCTCTTGCCCGGCGCCAACATCGTCAGCCGGCCGCGGCTGTCGATGCTCACTTATGCCGGCGAGAAGAAACTCACGCGCCTGCCGCGCCGCTCCGCCATCGTCGCGTTCTCGGCCGACGAGGTCTACGCCATCGCCGAATTGATCCGCCGCCAGCGCGGCGGTGCCGCGGTGGTGCTCGGCGCCTTGTCGCCGCGCACGCGTAATGCGCAGGTCGCGCTATATCAGTCCGGCGACGTGGATTACCTGGTGGCGACCGATGCCATCGGCATGGGCCTCAATCTCGATGTCGATCACGTCGCCTTCGCCTCCGACCGCAAATTCGACGGCTATCAATTCCGCCGGCTCAATCCGGCCGAATTGGCGCAGATCGCGGGCCGCGCCGGCCGCGCCACGCGCGACGGAACCTTCGGTACCACCGGCCGTTGCGATCCTTTCGAGCCCGATCTGGTGCAGGCGCTCGAGAGTCACAGCTTCGAGCCGGTGCGCATGCTGCAATGGCGCAATTCCACGCTCGATTTCTCTTCGATCGGCGCGCTGCAGGCTTCCCTCGCCATGGTGCCCACCGAGCCCGGTCTTACGCGCGCACCGACCGCCGAAGACATTCTGGTGCTCGATCACGCCGCGCGCGACGAAGATGTGAAGGCGCTCGCCCGCAACTCGGCAGCGGTCGCGCGTTTGTGGGATGTTTGTCAGGTTCCGGACTATCGCAAGATCGCGCCGGCGACCCATGCGGAATTGGTAGTGACCCTCTATGGATTCCTCACGCGAGAGGGTAACATCCCGACCGATTGGTTTGCTCGCCAGGTCGCGCTGGCCGATCGAACCGACGGCGACATCGACACTCTCTCCAACCGGATCGCGCATGTTAGAACCTGGACTTTCGTTGCCAATCGGCCGGATTGGCTTGCCGATCCGGAGCACTGGCAAGGGGTCACCCGCGCGATCGAGGACAAGCTGTCCGATGCGCTGCACGAACGCTTGGCCGAGCGTTTCGTGGACCGCCGCACCAGCGTGTTGATGCGACGGCTGCGAGAGAACGCAATGCTCGAAACTGAAATTGGAAAGACCGGTGAGGTCACTGTCGAAGGCCATGTGCTCGGCCGGCTCGACGGATTCATGTTCGCGCCCGATGCTTCCGCCGCGGGTTCGGAGGCCAAGGCGCTCAATGCGGCCGCGCAGAAAGTGCTCGCGGTCGAGATCGAGAATCGCGCCACGCGCTTGTCGCATGCGCCCAACGATCAGATCGTGCTCGCCAATGACGGCGCCGTGCGCTGGCTCGGCGCGGCGGTCGGTAAATTGTTGGCGGGCGAGGAGCCGCTGCGTCCGCGCCTGCGCATTCTCGCCGACGAGCATCTGAGCGGGCCGGCGCGCGAACTGGTGCAGACGCGGCTCGACCTCTGGCTCAAGACGCATATCGAGAAGCTATTGGCCCCGCTGTTCACGCTTTCCATGGCCGAGGACGTGACGGGCATGGCGCGCGGCATCGCCTTCCAGCTTGTGGAGGCGCTCGGGGTGCTCGAGCGGCAGAAGGTGTCGGAGGAGGTCAAGGGCCTCGATCAGCCGGCGCGCGCGACGTTACGCAAATACGGCGTGCGCTTTGGCGCCTATCACATTTACCTGCCGGCATTGATGAAGCCGGCGCCGCGTGCGCTCGCCACCCAGCTCTGGGCGCTTAAGCATGAAAGCCCGGATGCCAAGGGCATCGCGGAATTGCTGCATCTTGCCGCCTCGGGGCGCACATCGATCCCGGTCGACAAGGAGACGCCGAAGCCGCTCTATCGGACCTCCGGCTATCGCGTGTGCGGCGAGCGAGCGGTGCGCGTCGACATTCTCGAGCGGCTGGCCGATCTGATCCGCCCGGCGCTGTCCTGGCGCGAAGGCATGCCCGGCGGCAAGCCGGACGGCTATTTCGACGGCCGCGGCTTCCTGATCACCGGCGCCATGACTTCGCTCACCGGCGCCTCGGGCGAGGACTTCGCCTCCATTCTGCGCTCGCTCGGCTACAGGCTCGACCGCCGGCCGAAACCGCCAGAGCCGACACCTGAGCCGGCGGCGGAAACGCCGGCTGCCGAGACCGTTGCGCCTGTTGAAGCGGCCGTCGACGCTGCGCCCGTTGAAACGTCCGCCGAAACCCCTGCGGTCGAAACCGCTCAGGTTGAAGCCGCTCAGGTTGAAGCCGCTTCGCCCGAAGCCGCGCCGGCCGAAGCCGAAACTGTGCCGGCCGCGCCGGAAGCCGAAGCCGCCGCGCCGGCGGACGCGGAAGCAGGCACCACCGCCGCCGAGCCGAAAAAGCCCGAAGAGCCCGCCTTCATCGACGTCTGGCGGCCGGGCGGCCGCAGCGGTGAGCGCGGCGAACGCCGCCCACACCGGCCACGCCGTCCGCATCAGCGCCCGCAACAGGCCGCCGCCCCGCAACCGGCAGAAGGGGCAGCCGCTGCCGCCGATACCGTCGCCGCGCCTACCCCGGCCGAAGCCGCGCAGGCGCCGCAGCCGGAGCGGCGCGAAGGTCCCGACCGCCAGGCCCGCCGTGACCGGCACGAGCGCCAGCAGCGCATGGACCGCCAGCGCCAAGGCGAAGGCCAGCGTGACGGCGGTGAGCGTCGCGACCGTCCCGACGGCGGCCATCGCCGTCCGCGCCGCGACCGCGACGAGGGCCCCGGCCGCGCCGAGCGCGAGAAATATTACGCCAAGCCGCACGGCTCCGACCGCCGCGAGAAGGCGCCCGACCCCAATTCGCCGTTCGCCAAGCTGGCCGCGCTGAAGGCCCAGCTCGAGGCCGGCAAAGAGCGGTCGTAAGGAACTTGGCCGCCGGCCTGGACCGCCAGCGCATCGACAAATGGCTGTGGCATGCGCGCATGGTGCGCACCCGTTCCGCCGCTGCCGCGCTGGTCGAGGCCGGCCATGTCCGCCTCAATGGCCAGCGCATCGTGGCCGCCAGCCAGCTTGTGCGCTCAGGCGACGTTGTGACGCTGGCGCTCGACCGTTCGGTGAAAGTGTTGCGCGTGGAAAGTTTCGCCGAGCGGCGCGGCGGCGCCCCCGAGGCGCGCGCGCTTTACCGTGAATTGACAGCCGGTTCCGGCCTTGCGGCCGCAACGGCGTCCGGCGAAGCGCCTAAGGTCTCGCCGCCCGCGCGCGATTAGCGTAAGAGAGCCATGCAAGCCATGGCTTGCGGCCCACCTGTCGGTAAGCTACCTGACCGCCGAACGATCCGCTCCGGAGTGCTTGGATGACCTACGTCGTCGTCGAGAACTGCATCAAGTGCAAGTACATGGATTGCGTGGAGGTTTGTCCGGTGGACTGCTTCTACGAAGGCGAGAACATGCTCGTCATCCATCCCGACGAATGCATCGACTGCGGCGTCTGCGAGCCGGAATGCCCGGCCGAGGCGATCAAGCCGGATACCGAGCCGGGCCTGGAAAAGTGGCTGGAGCTGAACGCCGAATACGCCAAGTCCTGGCCGAATATTACCGTCAAGCGCGAGCCGCCGGCCGACTCCAAGGAGTGGGACGGCAAGCCCGACAAGGCCAAGCTGTTCTCGTCCGAGCCCGGCAGCGGGGATTAAGGGTGCCGTCATCCTGAGGTGCGAGCCGCGTTAGCGGCGAGCCATTCCAAGTCGGCTTTAGCCGACTTGGGCATTCTCGATCCGATGTCGGGTAAACCCGACATCGGCGGATGACGACGTAAGGCCTCGGCCGTTCATCCTTTGAGGGCGCGTTCCGCGCCACCTCAGGATGACGGGTCCAGGCGGGTGCTTGGGGTCCGGCTTGGGGCCGGCTTGGGCCTTTCGGGAACCATGTCCCGCCCCCGGCGTTAACCGGTCGCGGCGAATTGCCGATTTGTGACTTCTGGATTGCGCTTTTGCGTCGCCATAACGCTTTGATTCCGCCTAAAAATGTGCTATATAGTGCAAAAGTCCGATGAAGACGAACAAAAGGCCGCCCGCGACGCGCTCCCCTCACCGGGAGCCTTATTTTTCGGCGGCTGAGTCCCAAGGGTCTGGACAGAGGGCGTGAGATCCACGCGCGAGCTGTGGCAGGAAAATCGCGTCAGAAATCGAAGAAATCCTCCGCCGGCGGCAGCCGGGGGACGAAAAAGCCTGCCGACGCTCGGCGGGCTTCGCAGGTCTCGCGCGGCGCTGCCCGCGGGGCCACCACCGCAAAAGTGGCTGCCCCCCGCAAGGCGGCGGCCGCCGAAGGAGCAGTACCCGGAATGGCCGCCAATAAGAAGACGACCCAACGCCAAGGCTTCAAGACTGGCGAATTCATCGTGTACCCGGCGCATGGCGTCGGCCAGATCATGGCGATCGAGGAGCAGGAAATCGCGGGCGCCAAGCTCGAACTGTTCGTGATCAACTTCATCAAGGACAAGATGACGCTGCGCGTCCCCACCGCCAAGATCGTGTCGGTCGGCATGCGCAAGCTGGCCGAGGGGCCGCTGGTCAAGAAGGCGCTGGAGACGCTCAAGGGTCGCGCCCGCATCAAGCGCACCATGTGGTCGCGCCGCGCGCAGGAATACGAAGCCAAGATCAATTCGGGCGACATCGTCGCCATCGCCGAGGTGGTGCGCGATCTCTACCGCTCCGACACCCAGCCCGAGCAGTCCTATTCCGAGCGGCAGCTTTATGAAGCCGCGCTCGACCGGCTGTCGCGCGAGATCGCGGCGGTGCAGAAGGTGACCGAGACCGAGGCGGTCAAGGAAATCGAGGGCGCGCTTGCCAAGGGTCCGCGCCGCGGTCCCAAGCCCGCCGACGAGGCCGGCTCCGACGAAGGCGTCGAGGAAGAGGCGGCCTGAAAGTCGGCCGACGGCGAGGCCGACGAGCCCGAAGACAGCGACGAATAGCGCGAGCAATCGCGCCAGCAGTCGAGAAGTCACGCAAAGCCCGGCAGCGATGCCGGGCTTTTTTGTTGGCGGTGACGCGCTTCTGATGCCGTGCGCGCCGCGATCTCGCTTATCCCTCCCCTGCAAGGGGAGGGTGGCTCCGCGCGAAGCGCGGAGTCGGGTGGGGTTTACTCTCCATCGCGACTGCCCCCACCCGGCCGCTCGCTGGCGCTCGCGTCCACCCTCCCGCGCGAGCGGGGGAGGGATTAAACGCCGCGCCCCGCAATGGCGGTCTCACCAGCCCGTTGACATTATTCCTATCAAGGATTATATTCTCCGCCATCCCGCCCCTTGTAGCGAGGGGTGTCTGATCAGCGTCTCCAGACGCGGGGCGGGGAGCGGTGGCCGGGCGGGGGCGTCGGAGATGCGGCGCAGTTTCCCCTTCCGGCGGTCCAAGCCGCGCCGTCCCGGCCTGCCAGC
>DASZQT010000244.1:0-11096 GCA_035549515.1 Pseudolabrys sp.
GCCATCGATTATCTCGACCGCAACGGAAAGTCGGGGCAGCCGTTCTTCATGAGCGTCAATTTCATGAAGGTGCACCAGCCGAACCTGCCGGCGCCGGAATTCAAACTCAAGTCGCTGTCGAAAACCAAATACGCCGACTCGGTCGTGGAGGCCGACACCCGCATCGGCCACATCATGGACAAGATCCGTGCGCTTGGCCTCGACAAGAACACCTATGTGTTCTGGACCACCGACAACGGCGCCTGGCAGGACGTCTATCCGGACGCCGGCTATACGCCGTTCCGCGGCACCAAGGGCACCGTGCGCGAGGGCGGCAACCGCGTTCCCTCGATCGCCTGGGGTCCCGGCATCGCGCCCGGCTCGAAGAATTCCGACATCGTCGGCGGACTCGACTACATGGCGACCTTCGCCCATCTCGCCGGCCTGACCAAGCTGCCGGAGAACGACCGCGACAACAAGCCGATCATTTTCGACAGCTTCGACATGTCGCCGATCCTGTTCAAGAAGGGCGAGCCCGCGCGCAAATCGTGGTTCTATTTCACGGAGAACGAACTGACGCCGGGCGCGGTGCGCGTCGGGCACTACAAGGCCGTGTTCAACTTGCGAGGGGACGACGGCGCCAAGACCGGCGGTCTTGCGGTCGACAGCAATCTCGGCTGGAAAGGCGCCGATAAATACGTCGCCACGGTGCCGCAGGTGTTCGATCTCTGGCAGGACCCGCAAGAGCGCTACGACGTCTTCATGAACAACTACACGGAGCATACCTGGACGATGATCTCGTTCAACGATGCGATCGAGAAGCTGATGGCGACCTACATCACGTACCCGCCGCGCAAGACGCAGAGCGAGTCGTATAGCGGTCCGATCACGCTCTCCAAATACGAGACGTTCAAATACCTGCAGGACGAACTGGCCAAGAATGGCTTCCACATCGGATTGCCCACCGGCAACTGATGGAAGGCTGCGCGGCGCCGGCCTTTGCCGGTCGCGCCGGTCAGGTCGGCCAAGCGTGTACCGCTAGGGCCTATTGCTCATGACGCTGTTCGACAGGCGCGCCTTTGTTGCCGGAGTGCTTGCTGCCTCGGCCGCCGGCATCGCGTTCCGCGCGCGGCCGGCTGAGGCGGCCGCCGACGATCCGCTGCCGTCCTGGAACGACGGCAAGGCCAAGCGCGCGATCCTGGATTTCGTCGCCGCGGTGACGCGCGAGGGCGCTCCGGACTTCGTGCCGGTGCCGCAACGCATCGCCACCTTCGACGATGACGGCACGCTCTGGTGCGAGCAGCCGATGTATGTTCAGCTTGCTTTTGCGATCGACCGCGCGAAGGCGATGGCGCCGATGCACCCCGAATGGAAGAACAAGCAGCCGTTCCAGGCCGCGCTCGATGGCGACACGGAAGCGCTCGCCGCAGCCGGCGAGCGCGGACTCCTGGATTTGGTCATGGTCACCCACGCGGGCATGACCACCGAGCAGTTCGCGAGCATCGTCACGGAATGGCTGAAGACTGCGCGCCATCCGCGATTTCATCGGCCGTATACCGAATTGGTCTACCAGCCCATGCTTGAACTCATGGCCTATCTGCGGGCCAGCGCCTTCAAGACCTTCATCGTCTCGGGCGGCGGCATCGCGTTCATCCGGCCGTGGAGCGAGCCCGTTTATGGCGTTCCGCCCGAACAGGTGGTCGGCTCGAGCATCAAGACACGGTTTCAAACGCGTCACGGGCAACCGGAACTGTTCCGGCTGCCGGAGGTCGATTTCGTCGACGACGGTCCGGGCAAGCCGGTCGGCATCAACGCCCATATCGGCCGGCGGCCGGTCGCCGCCTTCGGCAATTCCGATGGCGATCTGCAAATGTTGCAGTGGACCACGCAAGCGGGCCGCCGCGCGCTCGGCCTGATCGTTCATCACACCGATGCCGTGCGCGAATACGCCTATGACCGCAACAGCCAGTTCGGTCGGCTCGACAAGGCGCTGGATGCCGCCCGTTTGAACGACTGGACCGTCGTCAGCATGAAGGACGACTGGAAGCGCATATTCAAGTTCGGCTGAGATCACGCGAGAGGAAGCGGAGCTGTCCGACCTGCGCCGCATGCTCACCATGCGTCTTGCGAATACGCCGCCGCGCCGGCGCCGGGGCAGGGCCTACCGCTAGCCGAGGCCCCGGGTCGAGAAGCGAAGGACGAGCTTGACGAGATCGACCTGGCGGTTGACGCCGGTCTTTTCGTAGATGTGGCTGAGGTGGGTCTTGACCGTCTCGCCCGACACGCCAAGCGCCTCGGCAATATTGGCGATGCCACCGCCGGTGCCGGCGACCGCCAAAAGGACGCGCAGTTCCATCGGTGTCAGCCGATACCGATGGGCGATCAGCGCCGGCTGCGATGGCGCAGGCAGGTCGGCCTCGCGGATAAACAGCGCCACCGCGGCGGACCGGCCGAGCCGGCGCCGTGTCCGCGCCGCGAGCGGCAGGACACGCGCCACATATTCCGCGCCGCTACGCGCGGTCAGCACCAGCGATATCCCCTTGGTGCCGACCGCAAGGTCGCCGCCGCTGGCGGCGGCCAGAGCGTCCTGCAGGGCCTTGTCGGCCGCGAGATCGGCTGCAAAAAGCCGGCCGTGCGTCACAGAGAGCACATCGCCGCTTGACAGAAGATCGCGACCTCCCGCGCTGGCGTGGACGAAGCGTCCCGCCGCATCGAGCAGGAACATGGCCGTACCGAGCCGCTCGAACGCATCTTCGATACTGGCCGAAATGCAGCTCTCGAGTTCCATCGTGCGGCCGATCAGAGCCGCGCGCCGCAGATGCGGCGCGACGAGGCGCATGCGGCGGCGCATCCGCCGGCCGGCGTTCCGGTCGGACGTGCGCTGCGAAACCGCAAACATCGTTGTTTGCGGTCCTTGTCGGTCGAGCACGACGTAGATGCAGTCGTTAAGTCCCTGTGGGCGCAACCATTCCCTGAAAAACCGGGTTTGAGCCAACTCATTGTCGGATGTGACGTGCGAGCGCGCAAACGGCTCGCCGATTTGCGCCAGGTCAAACGCGCTCGTGCTCGGATCGAAATTGCCGTAGCGGTTCACATAGGCGTCGACATAATCGGGCTCGAAGCCGCAGGACCGATAGAACGCCATGTGTTTCGCGGCGGAGGAGTCCTCGGACCAGAGCCCGGCCGAAGGTCCGCCGATAAACTGCGTGACGTAAGGCAGGACCTCGGGCCACAGCGTCTGGTCGAGCGCTGCATCGTAAATGCACCCGATGACGGCCGATTCCGATCGTTGATTCGTGGACATCGTGTTGCTCTACGGGCCGACATTGTAGCGACAGACCGTGTCCCGGCAAATTGAATCTCCCCCGATCGGGGGACGCGGCGCGGGCCGCCAAGCGCGATAGTGATCGCCATCGCTGCTCGGCATCAATTCATGCATTCACAGGAAGAACCCGCCATGCAAAGGGAAAAAGGAAGGCCCCGTTCGGCCAAGTATCTGACATTGTGGCTGGTGGCCGGGACGGTCTGTCTCGCGCCGGCCGCCACCTGGGCGGCGTTGAACGTCTATGACACCGCCTATGGAACGGGCGCGCTCGCCAGCGAGAGCGCCGGCAACTACAACACCGCCTACGGCTACAATGCGCTCGACCATAATACGAACGGCGGCAGTAACACGGGCGTCGGCCTTTCGGCGCTCCAGCAAAACACGACTGGTAGCAGCAATACCGCCGTTGGTGTCGACTCCCTCTACAATACGACGACCGGCGGCTCAAACACCGCGATCGGCGACGGCGCGCTTTTCGCGAACACCACCGGGTACTCCAACACCGCCAGCGGCGTCGGCGCGCTCTTCACCAACATGACCGGCTACGACAACCTCGCCAGCGGCTATACCACGCTCCATAATAATACCACCGGACATTCCAATACCGCCAGCGGCGTCTCTGCGCTCTACTCCAACAACACGGGGGGTAACAACACCGCGCTCGGTTTCCAGGCGCTTTGGTCGAACACGGGCGGGAACAGCAATACCGCCGCCGGCGTCAATGCACTGAGCGCGCTCACCTCGGGCAACGACAACATCGCGATCGGTTTCCATGCCGGTACCCTGAACACCGGCGGCAGCACCGACATCTATATCGGCAATCCCGGCTTCAAAGGCAGCGAAAGCAATGTCATGCGCATCGGCCGGGCGCAGACCAAGACGTTCATCGCCGGCATCAAGGGGGTTCCGTTGTCGGGCGCCACGGTGGTCATCAACAGCGCAGGGCAGCTCGGCGTTGTTGCGTCCTCGGCGCGCTACAAGAAGGACATCGAACCGCTCGCCGGCAGCGCGGACAAGCTCGCGCAATTGCGCCCCGTCTCCTTCCGCTACAAAACCGAGGCCGGCGCCACGCATTACGGACTGATCGCGGAGGAAGTGGACAAGGTGATGCCGGAACTGGTCGTGCGCGACGAGAAGAACCGGCCGGAGTCGGTGCAGTACCAGGAGATCATCCCGCTGTTGCTGCAGCAATGGAAGGCGCAGCGGTCCGAGATTGCGCGGCAGCGCGCGCTGATCGAACAGGAGGGAAAAGAACTCGCCGAATTGCGCCGCACGCTCGCGACGCGCCTTGCGTCATTTGATGCAGCGGCAAAAGGAAGCGAGGTCAAATAGCGTTTAGCTGTCGCCCAGTCTCAGCCCCGCGCGCAGGAACTTCTGCGGATTGACGGCCGTGCCGTTGATGCGCGTTTCGTAATGCAGATGCGGGCCGGTCGAGCGGCCGGTCGACCCGATCAGGCCGACCGTCTGTCCGATACGCACGACCTGGCCGACCTTCACGTCGATCTTCGACAGATGGCCGTAGCGCGTGCGCAGGCCGTTGCCGTGGTCGAGCTCGACCATGTTGCCGTAGCCGCCTTCGCGGCCGGCGATGGTCACGCGTCCGTTGGCGGTGGCGCGCACCGGCTCGCCGATCTCGCCGCGCAGGTCGATGCCGGTGTGCATGGCCGGCCGGCCGAGAAACGGATCGGTGCGCACGCCGAAGGGTGAGCTCATGTCGACCTCGCCGGAGACCGGCTTGCGCACCGGCACCGCGGTAAGCGTGCGATTATATTGGTCGATCTGCGCGCGCGCGAGATTGATGCGGTAGAGCTGGTTGTCGAAGGCGCTCGCGCCCGGGCGCGGCGGTTTGAGCGGAATGAACGGCCCGCCGACGCCGCCGCGATAGGCCGGCTTGCCGGGATTGATGCCGAGGTCGGCCAGCACGCCATGCATGCGGCTGGCCTTGCTGTCCGCCTTTTCTTCCATGTCGGTGAGCAGCGCGGTCTGGCGCTGCTCGATCTTGTCGAGCGAGAGTGAGACGCGCGAGAGGACATTGTCCATCCCGCCGCTGCGCGCGCGCTCGGCCACCTGCGTCGCCTGCATCGGCAGTTCGCGCGATTCAAGCCGCGCCTCGCGGTCGGGCGGCGCGGTGAAGATGACGGTGTCGCTGATCGGCGAAGGTTTCAGCCGCGCCGGCTCGCCCGGCGGCGACAGCCGCGCCGGCTTGATCGAGCCGGTGGTGAGCACGTCGCCGGCGATCGCCGAGGTGCGGCTCTCCAGCACCGACTGGCGCTTGAGCAGAGTGTTGAGCTTCTGCTCGAACTGTTCCTGGTCGAGTAGTTGCCGGCTGGTGACGCGATCGACCTGCGCGCGCAATTCGGCGATGCGGTCCTCATAGGCGAATTGCATTTCCGCCTGGCGGCCGATCAGCCGCGTCAGCACGTCCTTGCGGAACGCGAAATAGCTGCCGGTCAAAATCGACCAGACCGCCATCACCACCAGCGTGCCGACCACGATCCAGAACGCGACGGGCCCGATGCGCACCTGCCGGCCGCCATGCGCGAAGGTGTAGTCGGTATTGGATGCGCGCGAACGATTGACCTGCGCTGCGGTCGCGGCAGCGGAGCGGCCATGAGCCTGACGGGCGTGCGAGACGGCGTGTGGATGCGGAACCGGATGGGACGAATACGACATCGACGCTCCAAGCCGGCCCGGACTCGACCCTTGAGCCCTCGGAACCAGCCCGCCGATATCAATCGGATATGGTTAAGAAAACGAAAAAACGATTCGGCTACGGTACGATATGGGCGCAGGCGGGTATTCAGTGGCCGCGCGCGGCTTGCAGGACTTCCTCGGCATGACCTTCGACGCGCACCTTGGGCCACACCCGGACGATGCGGCCGTCGGCGCCGATCAGGAAGGTCTTGCGGATGACGCCCATGAATTTGCGCCCATACATCGTTTTCTCACCCCAGGCGCCGTAAGCTGTCAGCATGTCGTGGCTCTCGTCGGAGCCGAGCGGGATGGCGAGCTTGTGTTTGGTCTTGAACTTGTCGAGCGCGGCGACCGGATCGGCGGAGACGCCGAGAATGTCGGTGCCGGCTTGATCGAACGCCTTGCGCAGCCGGCAGAAGTCGATGGCTTCCTTGGTGCAGCCGGCGGTGTCGGCTTTCGGGTAGAAATAGAGGACGAGCTTGCGGCCCTTGAACGCCTTCAGCGAGACCGTGCCGCCGCCGTCGCAAGGCAGACTGAAGGCGGGCGCCTTGATGCCCGCGACAAGTTCTCCGCTCCCCTGTTTCTCGGCCATATGCCTTCCTTTCGTCGTTTTCCGCCGGTCAATGTCGGCAATGCCACTTGCGTCGGGCGGGCGCAACCGGCTCCACGAATATCGGCTGACGGCGGCATCCGGCTTTTGCGGTGCCGGCCGGCAGACGCGCGGGACGCGGAACGAGGGGACGCCCTGAGGGCATGACGGGCAGCAAGCGGATTCACCGGCACGTGGAGGGCGAGGGTGCTCACAAGAGCACCCATGCGACGCACGACGCGCACGCCTCGCATGCCGGCCTGCCACCGCATGCCCGGCCGCTGAAACTGCTGCGCTGGGGCACGCTCCGGCTGTGGCGCCGCCCCCGCATCCGCCACCTCGTGGCCGCTGCCGCGGTGCTCGGCGCGCTGGTGGTCGTGGCCATGCTCGGCCTGTGGTGGCGGCTTGCCTCCGGGCCGATCGAACTCGATCTCGCGACGCCCTGGCTCAAGGCCGCCATCGAGCAGAATTTCGGCGGCACGCAGACCGTGTCGGTCGGCGGCACCCAGATCGAGCGCGACGAAAAGGGCCGCACCTCCTTGCGGCTGCGCGACATCGTGGTGCGCGACGCCGATGGCACGGTGGTGGCGAGCGCGCCCAAGGCCGAGGTCGGCATTTCGGCGCGCGCGCTCTTGTCGGGCGAGTTGCGCGCGCAGAGCCTCAATCTGGTCGGCGCGGAAATGTCGGTGCGCATCGAGAGCGACGGCCGCGTCACCATCTTCGCCGGCGCCGACAAGCGTCCGATCGCCACCGCCGTGACCCCGATTGCGCCGACGCCGGCCGCCCCGCAGCGCGACAGTGTCGAGGAAATGGCCGGGGCGCTGGCCTGGATCGACAGCATCGGCGCCTCCGGGCTCGATGGCCACGATCTCACCGAGATCGGTCTTAAGAACGGCAATCTCACGGTCGACGACCGGCGCACCGGCAAGCACTGGACCTTCGATCGCATCAATGTGAGCCTGACGCGCCCGACGCAGGGCGGCGTGCTGTTCAAGCTCGAGTCGGTCAATCCGGAGCGGCCCTGGGTGTTGAGCGCGGCGATGCGGCCGCTGTCCGACGGCCTGCGCGCGGTCGGCATCGAGGCGCGCAAGCTCGCCATCCGCGACATTCTGCTGGCGCTGCGGCTCGATGGTGGCAATGTCGAAACCGACCTCGCGCTCTCGGCCAGCATCCGCGCCGAGATCGCGGCCAACGGCACCGTGCAGGCGGCGCAGGGCCAGATCCATGCCGATCCCGGCCACATAATCGATCACGACGGCGGCAAGGTCGTCACCGTGCCGATCGACCGCGCCGACGCCCGCTTCAACTGGGATGCGCAGAACCATGTGTTGCTGCTGCCGTTCCAGGTGCAGTCGGGCGGTAACCAGGTCACGCTGCGCGCTGCTTTCGAGCGGCAAGCCGGCCGCGACGGCGTCTGGATCGCCAATGTCACGCGCGACGATCCGGTGATCGATCCGGTGATCCTGGCCGGTGGCGGCACCCCCGACCCGGAGGGACTGGCGCTCAACCGGGCCAATCTGCGCGCGCGCATCGATCTGGCGAACCGCCGCTTCGATCTCGAACAGGCCGATTTCCGCCGCATCGACACCCGGCCCGCGCACAATATCGGCATCGCGCTCAGCGGCAGCCTCGACTGGTCGGGCGCCGATCCGCGACTAGCCTTCGGCGTTGCCGGCACCCGCATGCCGATGTCGACGATGCTGCGGCTATGGCCGTTTTTTATCGTGCCGGACGTGCGCGCCTGGGTCGAGCAGCACATGTCGGGCGGCATGGTCGAACGCGTGGTGATCGCCGGCAATGCCCTGTTGCCGCAATTCAAGCCGGACGGTCCGCCGATGCCGGTCGACGGCTTGTCGGTCGACATCGAGACCAGCGGCACCACGCTGCGCCCGATCGACGACCTGCCCGCGATCCGCGATGCCGATCTCACCGTGCACGTGACCGGCGGCAATGCCACCGTCAATCTCGGCCGCGGCACCGTCGAGGTGGCGCCCGAGCGCAAGCTCGCGATCACCGGCGGCGCCTTCGAAGTGCCCGACACCCATCTCAAGCCGCGCGCGCCGGCCAACGCGACCTTCCGTCTCGACGGCACCCTGCCGGCGGCCGCGACCTTGCTTGCCAGCAAGGCCTTGAGCGACAGCGTCGGCATCGCGCTCGATCCGGCCACCACGCGCGGCACGGTCTCGGCCAAGGTCGCGCTCGACTTCATGGTCGGCAAGGACGTGCCGGCCAATTCGGCCAGCTATACGGTCAGCGCCGATCTCGCCAATTTCGCCGCCGACAAACTGCTGTTCGGCCAGAAGGTGGAAGCCTCGGCCTTGCGCGTAACGGCCTCGAACGACGGCTATCAGATCAAGGGCGACGTCAAGGTCAATGCGACGCCGGCCGCCATCGAGCTCACCAAGAAGAAAGGCGAGGGCGACGCCGATCTGCGCGTGAGCGCTTTGCTCGACGAGGCCGCGCGCCGGCGCTTCGGCATCGACCTGGGCGCCGCCGTCACCGGCGCCATTCCGGTCAAACTGACCGGCCGCTATGGCGGCGCCGACGACCGCGTGAACGTGGACGCCGATCTCACGCCGGTGAAGATCGACAATCTCTTGCCCGGCTGGGTGAAGGCGGCCGGCGCGCCCGCGCGCGCCACCTACACGCTGGGCAAGACCGCCAAGGCGGTGCGCTTCGACGATCTCACCATCGAGGGCTCGGGGACGCTGGTGAAAGGCGCGATCGAGCTCGACTCCGCGGGCGGGCTGGTGTCGGCGAATTTCCCGGTGTTCGGCCTCTCCGGCGGCGACAAGGCCTCGCTCAAGGCGGACCGCTCCAATGACGGTGTGCTCAAGGTCGTGATGCGCGGCGATGTCTATGACGGGCAGAAATTCGTGAAATCGGCGATGGCCGGCACGCCCGACAAGGCCAAGCAGAAGCAAGGCGATCTCGATCTCGACATCAAGCTCGGCACCGTGCTCGGCCACAATGGCGAGACGCTGCGCGGGCTCGATCTCAAGCTGTCGCGGCGCTCCGGCCACGTGCGCTCGTTCACGATGAATGCGCGCATCGGGCGCGACTCCCCGCTGGTCGGAGACTTGCGCCTGCGCGCGCGCGACAATCACCAGGTCGTCTATTTCGAGACCGAGGATGCCGGCGCGCTGTTCCGTTTCACCGACATGTATCCGCGCATGTTCGGCGGGCAGATGTGGGTGGCGATGGACCCGCCGAGCCAGGACCAGGCGCCGCAGATCGGCACGCTCTATATCCGCAATTTCGCGGTGCGCGGCGAGCCCGCGCTCGAACGCGTGGTGGCGGGCGCGCCCGGCGGGGAGAGCCGCGGCAGCGTCGACTTCTCCGAGATGCGCGCCGACTTCACGCGCTTTACCGGCAAGATGGCGATCCGCGACGGCGTGGTGCGCGGGCCGCTGGTCGGCGTGACGGTCGAGGGCCAGATCGATTATGTGCGCGACGACGTGCACCTGCGCGGCACTTTCGTGCCGTTCTACGGGCTCAACAACATGTTCGGGCAGATCCCGATCGTCGGGCTGTTCCTCGGCGGCGGCAGCAATGAGGGCCTGCTCGGCATCACCTATGAGGCGGTGGGTCCGCCGAATTCACCGCGCATCACGGTCAATCCGGTGACCGCGATCACGCCCGGCCTGTTGCGCAAATTCATCCCCTCGCCGGGAAGTTTCGACAGCAAGTTCATCCCGCCGACGAGGTGAGGCGAGCGGGGGCGCGCGGGCTGGACCCGGCGCCGGACGGTGTCCGAGACCCCGCCCTATCGCGGTAACGACAGTTGGGGAAAAAGCCGTTACCGCCGGCGCTGGTAAAACCGTGCCGCACCTTGGCCGGTAACATTTGCTATCTCCCCTCGCGTCTGACCTGGGGGCGTCAGGGGGAACCGATGAACAATACCGACAATGCGAGCAACGTGGCGAAGGAAATTCACGTGCACGCCAGCGTACTTGCCGAGCTGGCGCGTGGGGCCGGCCTCGAGGTGCTGGCTTATCTTCTGGACTGGGCCGCGGACGAAAGCGCGTCCGATGCCGACGGGCTGATACCGACGCGAATCATGTGAGTGCGACCGCAACCGGCAAGCATGTTACGGTTACTGCCGCGTTACTAAGCACCACATGACCGTAACATCGGCTGCTTTTGAGCCGTCCGGCGGCGGGCGACGATAGGCGCCGTGGCCCGGAGTCCTTCAATCGCGGATTCCGGCGATTTCGGAGGGGCGGGCGGCATTTTGCCGGCGGCCGGCTCACAGCGGCCCATTGGACGCGCGCCCGGCTTTCGCCGGTCGATTGGGCGCCGGCGCTCGCCCGGGTTTTTTCTGGATAGGAATATTGCCCTGGCCTTCAAAAAGGATTATATTCACTTCCATCCCGCCCCTTGTAGCGAGGGGTGTCTGATCAGCGTCTCCAGACGCGGGGCGGGGAGCGGTGGCCGGGCGGGGGCGTCGGAGATGCGGCGCAGTTTCCCCTTCCGGCGGTCCAAGCCGCGCCGTCCCGGCCTGCCAGC
>DASZQT010000245.1:0-2303 GCA_035549515.1 Pseudolabrys sp.
GACCGCCTGGTGCTGCGGCCGCCCAATTCGACACTGGAAGTCACTTGGGAACGCATCAAGTGACACGAGGGAAGCGATGGACGTCCTGATGCCCCAGCTCGGCGAGACGGTCGCCGAAGGAAAGATCGTGAAGTGGTTCAAGTCGGCCGGCGATGCCGTGAAGCCGGGTGAGAACCTGTTCGAAATCGAGACCGACAAGACCTCGATGGAAGTACCGTCCACCTTTGCCGGCACGCTCAGCGACATTCGGTTTCAGGTCGGTGAAGTGGCCAAGGTCGGTGCCGTGGTGGCGGTGATCGCGGGCGAGGGCGGTGCGGCGGCAGCGCCGAGCGCGGCTGCTGCAAGTCCGGCCGCTGCAAGCCCAGCGAGCGCGCCCCAACCTCCGGTCACGCCCGCACCCGGGTCCGCGCAAAGCGCGGCCCGAGTGCAGGCTCCAGCGGGGGGCCAGACTCCGGCCGCGCTGGATTCCCGCTTGCGCGGGAATGAGCGGAGTGGGGCGTCGCGTGCCTATCCCAACATGGACCCGTTCCGCGAGGTGCGCACGCCCGAGCGCAATTTTGGGCCGGCGCGCGTCGGCAGCAGCGCGGTGACGCCGCTCGCCCGCCGTCTCGCCTCCGAGCGCGGCATCGATCTCACGCGTCTCAACGGCTCCGGCCCGCACGGCCGCATCGTTGCCGCCGACGTGGAAAAGGCGCAGCCCGCGCGCGGCGCTGTCATGGCGCAAGGCGCCAGCGCGGCGCAAGTCAAGGCGCTGTTCGAGGGTGTCGCCTACGAGGAAGTGCCGCTCGATTCCATGCGCCGCACCATCGCGACGCGGCTGGTCGAGGCCAAGCAGACCATCCCGCATTTCTATCTGACCGGCGACATCGAGATCGGCCGGCTGACGGCGATGCGCGAGGAAGCCAATGCCGCCGCGCCGAAGGGCGCCAACGGCGAACCGGCGTTCAAGCTCTCGCTCAACGATTTCATCATCAAGGCCTGGGCGGCGGCGCTCACGCGCGTGCCGGCGGCCAATGCGGTGTGGGCGGAAGACCGAACCTTGCGCTTCGCTCATGCCGACATCGGCGTGGCGGTGGCGCTCGACGGCGGCCTGATCACGCCGGTCCTGCGCAACGCGGACACCAAATCGGTGGGCGCGATCTCGGCCGAGATGCGCGATCTCGCCGAGCGCGCGCGCGCCAAGAAACTCAAGCCCAATGAATACCAGGGCGGCGCTTCCGCCATCTCCAATCTCGGCATGTATGGCGTGCGCGAATTCGCGGCCATCATCAATCCGCCCCACGCCACCATCCTGGCGGTGGGCGCAGCGCGCCGCGTCCCGGTCGAAACCGCCGACGGTGGCATGAAATTTGTAAGCCAGATGACGGTGACGTTGTCCTGCGACCATCGCGTGGTCGACGGCGCGCTCGGCGCCGAACTCCTGGCGGCGTTCAAGCGCCTGGTGGAAGCGCCGGTCACGTTCCTGGTCTAGTCGTAGCGGAGGGGTCGAAATGGCGGGCGATAAACCGGACGTCCTGCTGGTCGGCAATCGCAAGCCCGTCATCGTCGGCGGGCTCGAGGGCAAGGTGAACCTGCATGTCCTGTTCGACGCGCCCGACCGCGAGGCCTTTCTCAAATCGATGGCCGACAAGATTCGCGCCATCGCGGTCGCCTATACCGCCGACAAGATCGACGCCGCCTTCATGCAGCGTTTCCCCAAGCTCGAGCTGATCTCGAGCTTCGGCGTCGGCTACGACCACATCGACGCCAAATGGGCGGGCGCGCACGGCATCACCGTCACCCACACGCCCGATGTGCTGAACGAGGAAGTGGCCGACACCGCGCTCGGCCTGTTGCTCTGCACGCTGCGCGAATTTCCGCAGGCCGACCGCTATGTGCGCGCGGGCGAATGGGCCGAGAAGGGCTACCCGCTCTCGAAAGCGACGCTGCGCAACCGTACCGTCGGCATGGTCGGCATGGGCCGCATCGGCAAGGCGATCGCGCGCCGGCTGGACGCCTTCGGCGTGTCGGTGGTCTATCACAGCCGCAACCCGCAGGCCGAGATCGACTACAAATACTATCCCAATCTCATCGATATGGCGCGCGACGTCGACACGCTGATGGTGATCGTGCCGGGCGGCGCTTCGACGCAAAACCTGATCAATGCCGAGGTGCTCAAGGCGCTGGGACCCAATGGCGTACTGATCAACATGGCGCGCGGCTCGGTGGTGGACGAACCGGCTTTGATCGAGGCGCTCAAGAGCCGCACCATCTATTCGGCCGGCCTTGACGTGTTCGCCAAGGAGCCGCACGTGCCGCAAGAG
>DASZQT010000246.1:0-4309 GCA_035549515.1 Pseudolabrys sp.
AGCTGGACCGCCAAGCCCGAGCGCGGCGCGCTCGGCCCCGGCGAGAGCATGAGTTTCCACAGCCGGCTGGCCGCGCCGCCGGCCGACGCCGACGATGTCATGGTGCGCTTCTTCACCGCGCAAGACGTGACCGGGAAGTAGCCTCGCATTTTAGCCAGTAGCCCGCATAAGCGAAGCGCAATGCGGGATAGGCAGTGCCTTGCCGCACGTCAGCCCCGGATTTCGCTAACGCTCATCCGGGCTACATCCTACATCCCTGTGATTGAAGCGCTTCAGAACCCCTGCAGCAGCCGCTCGATATAATCGAGCTCGAGCTGCGGACGGTTGCTTTCGCCGTAGCGCTTGCGCAGTTCTTCCAGGATGCGGCGGGCGCGCTGCGCGTCGATCTCGCCCGGCACCTTCACCGTGACGTCGTCGCCGTATTCGCGCCCGCGCATGGGGCGGCCGAGCGGGTCGGTGTCCTGCTGCGCGCGCTGACGGCCGCGCCCGGGCCGGCCGTTCGGACCGGGACCGTTATTGCCCTCTTGCTGCTGCATCTGTTGGGCGAGCCCCTGCGCGCCCTTGCGCATGGCCTCGAGCGCGCGGCCCTGCGCATCGACCGCGCCATCGGCATCGCCCTGGCCGAGATTGCCCTCGGCCTCGCCCATGGCGTCACCGGCGTCGCCGAGCTGGCCCATCTCATTGCCGCCCTGCTGGCCTTGTTCGCCCTCTTGTCCTTCCTGACCCTGCTGGCCGCGCTGGCCCTGCTGCGGATTGCCGAGGCCGCGCTGGCGCAACTGCTCCAACAGCTTGCTGAGACGGTCCTTCAGGCCCTGCTGGTCCTGCTTGAGATCGCCCATCTGGCGGTCGCCCTGCCCGCGCCGGCCGAGCTGGCGGTCGCGCCGCTGGTCCTGGCCCTGCTTATAGGTGCGGTCGCGCAACTGCTGCTGCTTGCGGATCATGTCGCCGAGCTCGTCGAGCGCGGCGTTCATGTCGTCCTCACCGTCCTGCGGCGAAGCGCCCGGCCGCGCCATTTGCAGGTTCTCCAGCATCGACTGGAGCTGCTCGAGCAATTGCCGCGCGGCATCCTTGTTGCCGGAGCGCGCCATGTTCTCCAGCCGGTCGAGCATGCTCTTCAAATCCTGCTGGCTGAGCGTGCGCGTGTTGCGGTCGAGCGGGCGCGAGAGCTGCTGCGGATTCTTGCGCATTTCCTCCGCCAGCGATTGCAGGAACTTGTCCATCGCCGCGCGCAGATTATCCATCAGCTTCTTGAGTTCTTCGTCGCTGGCGCCACGTTCGAGCGCCTGGCGCAAGGCGTCCTCGGCCTGGCGCAGCGCCTGCTCGGCGTGGCTGACATTGCCGTCCTCGATCTGCAGCGCCATGTCCCACAGCCGCGCCACCACGTCGCGCAACTGGTCGTCCGTGCGCGCGTGCTCGAGGTCGAAATAGATCGAACGCAGGCCGAGATAGACGCCGGCTTCCGGCGTGAAGCGTTCGGGCGCGATGGTGAGCGCATCGAGCGCGGTGAGCACGACGGGCTTGGCATTGGCATCGAGCGCCAGATCGCGGCGCTGCTCGATCAGCGCGCGCGCCAAGGGCTTGACGAAAATGCGTTGCGGCAGCGTGACCTCGCGCGGCTCGCTGCGGCCCTCATTGCCGCCTTCGTCCTTCGCGACCAGCGTGACGGTGACTTCGGCGCCGGCCCAGGGGTGCTCGGTGAGATCGTGCGTGGTCTGCCCGACACCGGCGCGCGTGCGCAATTGCGGCAGCGCGAGCGCGAGCTCCGGCGCCTTGAACAGCGGATGGCGGGTCTTATCCTTGCCCGCGTCCTTGAGCGCGAACAGCGCCTTGGCGCCGGTGACGCCGTAATCGTCTTCCACCTTGTAATCGAGGCGCAGCGCGCCGCGCGCCTGCCGCTCCGGATCCTTGGTGAATTCGATGGTGGGCGCGCGGTCGGGAATGGCGGAGAAATTCCAATTCAGCTCGTGCCCGAGCACGCCGCGCACGCCGGCGCTGCCATCGCCCTTGATGACGAAGCGGTGTTCCGTGGTGCCGGCGGGAAGCTGCGCGTTGGCGGCCGGTGCCACGTCAACGCCGCCGTGATGCACGAGCTCGAAATTCACCTGGCCGGTCGAGCGCACGACGAGCTGGCTGCCGGCCGGGACCGCCATGGCCTCGGCGGCCTTTACGGCTTCGCCCGGCCGCAGGCCCGGCAGCATGACCGGCGGACGGCCGGTATAGACCGGCGGATTGACCCAGGCATCGATGCGGAAATTGGCCGGCGCTACCACGCCCTGCCAGTCGAAGGCGGCGGCGATGCGTTGCAGCCGCTCGCCCGGCGCGGCAAAGAAACTCGCCACCACCAGGATAAGCGCGAGCGCGCGCACGGCGGCCGGATCGCGCAGCGACAATTGCGGCGAGGGCCAGCCGGCTTTCAGCTTGCGCGCGGACAGAAGCGCGCGTTCGACATGAGCCTGCCAGAGCGCCTGCGCCACCGGATCGTGCGCATTGGCGGCCATCCGGTCGGCGATCGAGGTGGCCGGCCGGTGCGCCTCGCCGCTGCCGCGATCGAGCCGGCGCAGCGCGTCGTTGCGGTCGGGCAGTCGCAGGCGGATGAGCGGGATGGCCGAAGCGGCGAGCAGAATGAGAAACAGGATCAGTCCGCCGGCGCGCGCCAGCGGCGGCAGCACCAGCCACAGCCCGATCCAGGAGGCGGCGAGGAAAAAGGCAATGACGGTGAGCGGGGCGGCGAGCGCCGGCCAGAGCCGTTCCCACAGCAGGCTGCCCCGGGCGCGTTGCAGCGCGCGCGTCAGCAAGGTTCGTGTCGTTTGCTCCCGGCCGGGAGCCTCACCGTGCACACCGTCCAAAGGCCGCTCCGTCGCCCGGCTGGCCGCAGAATCTGTTCCGTCAACACGCTAGCACGCGGAAATTTCCCATTCCACGTGCGTAATTATGCGGTTCACGCCAATCCGGCATGCCAGCAGAGCGCGCCATTTGCGTCGGTTTCGGGGCGGGACGGGCGTCGCGCCGGCAGTCCGCGGCACTCGACCCGTCACCCTGAGGTGGCCGCGCAAAGCGCGGCCCTCGAAGGGCGACGGCCGGGGCCGATCATCCTTCGAGGCTCGCTGCGCTCGCACCTCAGGATGACGGGGTGATTGCCGGAGAGAGGGTAAATCACAACCACCCCGGCAGGCGGTCGAGGGCGATGAGCTGTTCCACCTCGACGCGCGGGCGAATCAGCGCCCATTCATCGCCATTGACCAGAACTTCCGGCACCAAAGCCCGCGTGTTGTAGGTACCCGCCTGCACCGCGCCATAGGCGCCGGCCGACATGACGGCAAGCAGCGCGCCATCGGCGGGCTCGACCATCTCGCGGTCCTTGGCCAGGAAATCGCCGCTTTCGCACACCGGCCCCACCACATCGGCGCGCATGCGCCTGGCCGATGCGCCCGGTTCCATCACCGGCCAGATCTCGTGATGGGCGTCGTAGAGCGTCGGACGGATGAGGTCGTTCATGCCGGCGTCGACCACGACGAAGTTCCTCGCCTCGCCGTGCTTCACGAACAAAACGCGCGTGACCAGGATGCCGGCATTGCCGACGATCAGCCGCCCCGGCTCGAAGATCAGCCGGCAGTTAAGGTCGCGGGTGGCGCGCTTCACCACGGCGGCATATTCCTCCGGATGCGGTGGCGGCTCGTTGTTGTCGTGATAGGGAATGCCCAAACCGCCGCCGAGATCGACATGGCTGATCGTGTGGCCGTAGGCGCGCAATTCGCGCACGAAGTCGGCGAGCAGCGCGAAGGCATTGCCGAACGGATCGAGGTCGGTGATCTGGCTGCCGATATGCATGTCGACGCCGGCGACATCGATGCCGGGCAGCTTCGCGGCATGCGCGTAAACCTCGCGCGCGCGGCTGATCGGGATGCCGAACTTGTTCTCGGCCTTGCCGGTCGCGATCTTGTGATGGGTCTTGGCGTCGATATCGGGATTGACGCGCACCGAAATGTGCGCGCGGCGGCCTTTGGCGGTTGCGATCTCGGAGAGGAGCGCGAGCTCCGGCTCCGACTCGACATTGACGCAGAGAATGCCTTCGTCAAGCGCGAGCGCGAGTTCGGCCGGGGTCTTGCCCACGCCGGAGAACATGATCTTGTTGGCCGGAATGCCGGCTTGCCGCGCGCGCTTGAGCTCGCCGCCGGAGACCACATCGGCGCCGGCGCCGAGCTTACCTAGCGTCTTGATCACCGCCTGATTGGAATTCGCCTTCATGGCGTAGCAGACCAGCGCGTCGACATCGGCGAAGGCGCCGGCGAACACGTTGTAGTGGCGCGTC
>DASZQT010000247.1:0-24761 GCA_035549515.1 Pseudolabrys sp.
GCTCGATCAACCAGCGTGCCGTGCTCGCGAACCGCGCCGCGCTGGTCGAGGAACTCTATGCGGCCGAAGTCTCGCCGCGCGTCATCAGCATGAAGGTGTGAAGCCCGTGAGCAACGACAAATCCGCCGGCATCGGCGCCACATTCGAGGACGCCTGGCTCCTCGACGGCATGCGTACGCCGTTCGTCGACTACAACGGCGCATTGGGCCTGGTGTCGCCGATCGATCTCGGCATCAAGGCCGCGCGCGAGGCGTTCAAGAAAACCGGCGCCTCGCCCGCCGATGTCGACACGGTGATCGCCGGCAACATGGCGCAGGCCAGCTTCGACGCCTACATGCTGCCGCGCCATATCGGGCTCTATGCCGGCGTGCCGGTCGAAACGCCGGCGCATCTGGTGCAGCGCGTGTGCGGCACCGGCATCGAGGTTTTGGCGCAGGCGTCGGATGCGGTCTCGCTCAAGCGCGCCGAGCTCGCGCTCTGCGTCGGCGCGGAGAGCATGAGCCGCAATCCGGTCGCCGCTTACACCCATCGCGGCGGCTTCCGCATGGGACAGGTCGAGTTCAAGGATTTCCTGTGGGAAGCGCTGCTCGATCCCGGCGTCAGTTGCACCATGGGAGACACGGCGGAAAACCTGGCGAAGCAGTACCAGATCACGCGGCCGGAGGTGGACGCTTTCGCTTCGCGCTCCTTCGCGCGTGCGGTGGAAGCGCAGCAGAGCGGCTTCCTGGCCGGCGAAATCGCGCCTGTCGCCACGGAGAAATTCGAGATCGACGGCATGAACGCGCGCGGCATCCGCGTAAAGGACGAAGTGAAGGCCGACACCCATATCCGGCCCTCGCCGGTCGAGGCGCTGGCCAAGATCAAGCCGGCCTTCGGCGGCGTGCAGACCGGCGGCAATTCGTCGGCCATTGTCGATGGCGCGGCGGCGATCCTGGTGGGCAGCGGCGACTACGCGCGCAAGCTCGGCAAAAAGCCGCTCGCGCGCATCCTGGCGGTGGCTGCGGTCGGCGTGCTGCCGGAGATCATGGGCATCGGGCCGGTGCCGGCGATCCAGGCGGTGCTTAAGCGCGCGGGCGTCAGCCTCGATCAAGTTGACCGCATCGAGATCAACGAGGCGTTCGGCGCGCAGGTGATGGCCTGCGCGCGCGCGCTCGAGCTCGACGAGGACAAGCTCAACGTCAATGGCGGCGCGATTGCCATTGGCCACCCGCTCGGCGCCACCGGCATCAGGCTGACGCTGACGCTGGCGCGCGAGCTCAAGCGCAAGGGCCTGCGCTATGGTATCGCCTCCGCCTGCATCGGTGGCGGCCAGGGCATCGCGCTGTTGATCGAGAATGCGGAAGCCAGGTCGAGTCATTGAAGAATGAAGCGGCTCGCTTCAGAAAAGATGACCCCCTCCTTAATCCTCCCCCTTTCAGGGGGAGGAAAGAGCGAGCGGCTCGCTCCTCCCTCCCCCTGAAAGGGGGAGGGCTGGGGAGGGGGTCAGGGAAATCGCCTTTTTGCCGAGTTCTTGAAGAGCGGAACGCAACTATGGACATCAAAGGACAGTCAGCCATCGTCACCGGCGGCGCATCGGGCCTGGGCGCTGCCACCGCGCGGGCGCTGGCGGCGGCCGGGGCCAGAGTGGCGGTGTTCGACATCAACGAGAAAGCCGCGGCGGAGGTCGCGATCGACGTCAACGGGATCGCGGTCGCCTGCGACGTGTCGGATGCCGCCAGCGGCGAGGCGGCGGTGAAGAAGGCGGCGGCCGATCACGGCCCCGCGCGAATCCTGGTCAATTGCGCCGGCGTCGGGCCCGCCAAGCGCATCGTCGGCAAGGACGGGCCGATGCCCTTGGCCGATTTCGAGCGCGTGATCCGCATCAATCTGATCGGCACGTTCAACATGATGCGGCTCGCCGCCGCCGGCATGCAGGCGCTGCCGCCGCTGCCGGATGGCGACCGCGGCGTGATCGTCTCGACCGCTTCCGTTGCCGCTTTCGAGGGTCAGGTCGGACAGGCCGCCTATGCCTCGTCCAAGGGCGGGGTTGCCGCGCTGACGCTGCCGGCGGCGCGCGAATTCGCGCAGTTCGGCATCCGCGTGCTGGCGGTCGCGCCGGGCATCTTCGCGACGCCGATGCTGACGGCGCTGCCGCAGGAATCGCAGGATTCGCTTGGCGCCTCGGTGCCGTTCCCGAAGCGGCTGGGCAAACCGAGCGAGTTCGCCGCGATGGTGCTGCACTGCGTCCACAACGGCTATCTCAATGGCGAAGTGATCCGTCTCGACGGCGCGCTGCGCATGGCCCCGCGCTGAGTTTGACCTCTTGCGTTGCCCCAGATACCGCTCATTCCCGCGAAAGCGGGAATCCAGCACCGACTCACAGCTGGGTCCCGCTTTCGCGGGGACGGACGGAATCTGGGTCGACGCATTTCCAAACCGCTCTAGGCTAAGGAAGAGAAAGCGACTGTGACCACCTTCACCAACACCCGCAAAGTCCGCATCGAATGGGGCGATTGCGACCCCGCCGGGATCATCTTCTATCCGCGCTATTTCGCGATCTTTGACGCCTCGACCGCGATGCTGTTCGAGCGCGCGACCGGTCTGACCAAGTTTCAGCAGCTCAAGACCCTGGGCTTTGCCGGCTATCCGCTGGTGCGCACGCAGGCGCGCTTCATAAAGCCGACGCGCTTCGGCGACGATGTGACGGTGGAGAGCAAGATCACGTTTGGCCGCTCCTCTTTCGACATTGAGCACAGGCTCAGCCTCGACGGCGCCCTGTGCGTGGAATGCGCGGAACGCCGGGTGTGGGTGGTGCGCGACGCTGAAGGCGGGCTCAAATCGTCGCCGGTGCCGGATGAGGTGCGTGCGAAGTTTGGGGACTGAGACCATCGTGTCCCGGATGCGATGCAGCACGCGGCGAAGCGAAGTGCTGCTTCGCTGATCCGGGACCGTTCCAGGTTCGGAAATCGTGCGGGTCCCGGGCCTGTAGCGCATCATTCGCTCACGCTCATGCTGCGCCGCGCCCGGGACACGACGCCCGTCTACTCCACTTCCGCCGATATCTTCTTCAAAATCTGCAGAAAGCGCTTGCGGTCGCGCAGGCCGATGATGCGGTCGAGATTGCGCTCGTGCCGGCGCGCGCAGCGCGTGAGTTGGGTGAGCACCTTTTTGCCGTCGGTCGTCAGACTCAGGCGATAAGTGCGGCGGTCGCTGCTCAAGCGTTTGCGCTGCACCAGGCCGCGCCGCACCAGGTCCTCGACCACCGGCGTGAGGCTCGACTTGTCGCGCCCATTGGCGTGCGACAGTTCGGTCTGACTGATGCCGGGATTGCGCCCGATCAAAGTGAGCGTGGCAAATCGCCCCGGGTTTTCGCCGATTTCCAGCGACAGCCGGGAAAAGGCCTGGAATGTGGCTTCCTGGGCCATGCGCAGATTGAAGCCGATCCAGTTCGCCAGCGGGCCGAAATTGACCGGTTTTGCTGAGCCTTCACCGTTGCGGGCGCGGCGATCCAATGCCGCGCTCATATTGCCCTCTCGCACCATGCTCTCCCACAAGAGCGGCCGTTGCCGGCGCCCACCATTTTAGTTTGGTATCAAACTATACTTTACAATTGCCCCGATTTTCGGCTCAATGTCGCAAAAGTTGGCGACGTAACTAACACCGCACCCAGGGAGGATAATCATGAAAGCCCGTTTCTCCGGCTATGTCTATGCCGCCGCGCTGGCGGCAGTCGTCGTAAGCGCAACCGGCGCGTTGGCGCAGGAAAAGACCTTTAATCTCAAGCTGTCCCACTGGGTCCCGCCGTCCCACCCGCTGCAAAAGGCGCTCGAAGAGTGGGGCGCCTCGGTCGAGAAGGATTCCGGCGGCACCATTCACTACAAGGTCTATCCCTCCCAGCAGCTCGGCAAGGCCTTCGATCATTACGACATGGCGCGCGACGGCATCGCCGACCTCACTTACATCAATCCCGGCTATCAGCCCGGCCGCTTCCCGATCATCGCCGCCGGCGAGTTGCCGTTCCTGATGGCGAATGGCGTGGGCGGCTCGCAGGCGATCGATGCCTGGTATCGCAAATACGCCGACAAGGAGATGAAGGACGTCAAGTTCTGCCTCGCCTTCGTGCACGACCCCGGCTCGTTCCACTCCAAGACCAAGAAGATCGTGCTGCCCTCCGACATCAAGGGCATGAAGATCCGTCCGGCGCACGCCACGATGGCGACCTGGGTCACCCAGCTCGGCGGCACCAATGTGCAGTCGAGCGCGCCGGAAGTGCGTGAAATCCTCGACAAGGGCGTGGCCGACGCGGTGACCTTCCCCTGGGGCTCGGTGTCGCTGTTCGGCATCGACAAGGTTACCAAGTATCACATGGACGCGCCGCTCTATGTGACCACCTTCGCCTTCGTGTTCTCGAAGACCACCTACAACCAGATGTCTGCCAAGCAGAAGCAGGTGATCGACAATCATTGCACCAACGAATGGGCGCGCAAGGTCGCCGAGCCGTGGGCGAATTTTGAGCATTCCGGCATCGCCAAGCTGAAGGCCGAAGCCGGCCACGACGTCTACGAGCTCACGCCGGCCCAGCTCGCCGAATGGAAGAAATCGGCCGAGCCGCTGCACCAGACCTGGGCCGCCAATGTGAAGAAGGCCGGCGGCAATCCGGACCAGATCATGAGCGAGCTCAAGGCCGACCTGGTTAAGTACAAAGCGGCCTACTGATGAACGACACTGCGCGGGGACGCAGTCCCGTCGATCGATTTATCGACCTGATCGAGGTGGCGGCGGCGGGGTTTCTTGCCGTCGTCACCTTGCTCACGTTCGTGTCCGTGATCCTGCGCTATTTCTTCTCCTGGGCGATCCCCGACAGCTACGACTTCACGCGGCTCCTGCTCGGCATCGTGATCTTCTGGGGCATCGCGGTTGCCGGCTATCGCGGCGACCATATCTCGGTCGACCTGTTGTGGGGCGCCGCGCCGCCCTGGGCCAAGCGCGCGATGGACGTGTTCGCCGCGCTGGTGACGCTCGTCGCCATGATCGCGCTCACCTGGATGTTCGCCGAGAAGGTGATCGACACGCGCGCCGACAATGTCGGCACCTTCGACCTGCGCCAGCCGGTCTGGATCTATTACCTCGTTGCCTGGGTCGGGCTTGCTTCCTCCGTGCTGCTGATGGCGCTGCGCACAATTCGGCTGGTGCTGTGGCCGGAAACGCTGGCGCCGCGCGACGAAATGCAAATCGAGTAAGGCGCATGGTCCCGAAAAGTGGGCACCGGTTTCCCGCCTTCGCGAAGCCCGCTTCGGCGGGCGAAGGAAGGTCGGATAAGATCATGCGCGCAAAACGTGGGAAGCCATGAGCACCGACGCGGTTGCCGCCACCGGCTTTATTTCATTGTTCGTGCTGATGCTGCTGCGCGTGCCGGTCGGCATCGCCATGGGCCTCGTGGGCGTGCTCGGCTTCGGCTACCTGATCGGCGACATCGGGCCGGCGCTCAAGATCCTGGCGCAGTCGCCGATCCGCACCGCCACCGACGCCGAATTCGCGGTCATCCCGCTGTTCCTGCTGATGGGCGCCTTCGCGTCGTCGTCGGGGATGAGCCGGGAGCTGTTTCGCGCCTCCAATACGTTCCTCGGCCATCTGCGCGGCGGGCTCGGCATCGCCACCATCGCGGCCTGTGGCGGCTTCGCGGCGATCTGCGGGTCGTCGGTCGCGACCGCCGCCACGTTTTCGAAGGTCGCCTATCCGGAGATGCGGCAGCACGGCTATCCGCAGAGCTTCGCCACCGGCGTGATCGCGGCCGGCGGCTCGCTCGGCATCATGATCCCGCCCTCGACCGTGTTCGCGGTCTACGGGCTGATCACCGAGCAGGACATCGGCAAGCTGTTCATCGCCGGCGTGGTGCCGGGGGCGCTGGCGGTGGCGATGTACATCATCACCATCAACATCATCGCCTTCCTCATGCCCGCCTACCTGCCCAAGACGCCGCGCCATTCCTGGGCCGAGCGGCGGGCGGCGCTGCGCGACGTCTGGGCGGTGTTGTTGTTGTTCTTGTTCATCATCGGCGGCCTCTATGCCGGCATGTTCACGGCCACGGAGGCGGCGGGTATGGGGGCCGCCGGCGCTTTCATCATCGCCGTCGCCCGCCGCAAGCTCAGCCGGGCCGACTTCTTGCGCAGCCTGATCGAATCCGTGCGCACCACCGCGTCGGTGTTCACCATCCTGATCGGCGCATTGATATTCGGCTATTTCCTCACCATCACGCAGACGCCGCAGAAGCTGACCGAGTTCCTTACCGGCCTGGGGGTCGGGGCGTACGGGGTGCTGGTGCTGATCATGATGATGTATTTGGTGCTCGGCTGCATCATGGACGCCATGGCCATGATCATTCTCACCATTCCGATCGTATTTCCGGTGGTCAAGGCGCTCGGCTTCGATCCGATCTGGTTCGGCGTGATCATCGTCATGACGGTGGAACTCGGCCTGATCCACCCGCCGGTCGGCATGAACGTGTTCGTGATCAAGAGCGTGATCAAGGACGTCAAGCTGTCGACGGTATTCTACGGCGTCATGCCCTTCGTGCTGACCGATATCCTGCGCCTTGCCATCCTGATCGCCTTTCCGATTTTGGCGACCTGGCTGCCTTCGCATATGTAGCCGGTATTGCTATAATCGTTTAAGTCCAAACTATCGGCCGGGGGCCTTCGGTGGAACGCTCGTTCAAGAAAGAAGTAGAGGCGCTCAAGCTCGGCGACGGCGAGACCTTCCGCGGCGAAGGCATTCTCGCGGTCACCAAGGCGCTGCTGCAATCCGGCGTCTCCTATGTCGGCGGCTACCAGGGCGCGCCGGTGTCGCATCTGCTCGACGTGCTGGTGGACGCCGAGGACATCCTGTCCGAGCTGGGCGTGCACGTCGAAACCTGCTCGAACGAGGCTTCCGCCGCCGCCATGCTGGGGGCCTCGATCAACTATCCCCTGCGCGGCGCGGTGACCTGGAAGTCGATCGTCGGCACCAATGTCGCGGCCGACGCGCTCTCTAACCTGTCGTCGCCCGGCGTCATCGGCGGGGCCATGATCATCCTGGGCGAGGACTACGGCGAGGGCGCCAGCGTCATCCAGGAGCGCTCCTACGCCTATGCCATGAAATCCTCGATGTGGCTGATCGACCCGCGCCCCGATCTGCCGTCGATCGTGCGCACGGTGGAAAAGGGCTTCGAACTGTCGGAAGCGAGCCACGCGCCGGTGATGCTGGAATTGCGCATCCGCGCCTGCCATGCCACCGGCGAATTCGCCGCCAAGACCAATCGCAAGGGCGAAAAATCCGGCCTCGACAAGCTCCCCGGGCCGCCGCGCTTCAATTATGCGCGGCTGGCGCATCCGCCGGTGATCTTCACCCAGGAGCGCCTGAAGGTCGAGGAGCGGCTGCCGGCCGCGCGCGCCTTCATCCGTGCGCACAAGCTCAACGAGACCATCGAGGGCGACCTTGCCGACATCGGCATCATCGTCATGGGCGGACTGACCAACAGCGTGCTGCGGGCGCTCGAGCGCATGGGGCTCGCGGACGTCTTCGGCGTCTCGCGCGTGCCGATGCTGGTGCTCAATGTGGTCTATCCGCTGGTGCCCGAAGAGATCACCGGTTTCTGCGCGGGAAAGCGCGCGGTGCTCGTCGTCGAGGAAGGCTTCCCCGATTACGTCGAGCAGGCGGTGAATGTCGAACTGCGCCGCGCCGATCTGCAAACCAAGGTGTTCGGCAAGGGCCCGCTGCCGCAGGCCGGCGAATATGCCTCCGACGTGCTGCTGGAAGGCCTGGCGGCATTCCTGCAGGCCACGCGGCCAAACGGCATCGACGCCGACACCATTGCCGAGAAAGCGCGCGGCCTCATCGCGCATAAGCCCAAGGCCGCCGCCGCGCTCGGCCCGCTGCCGCCACGCCCGCCGTCCTTCTGCACGGGATGCCCGGAACGTCCGGTGTTTTCGGCGATCAAGCTGATGCAGCGCGAGATCGGGCCGACCCATATCAGCGCCGATATCGGCTGCCATTCCTTCGCGACCTTCGCGCCGTTCTCGTTCGGCAATTCCATCCTCGGCTACGGCATGTCGCTCGCGAGCGCCGCCGCGGTCGGCCCCAACATGGAAAAGCGCACGATCGCCGTGATGGGCGACGGCGGCTTCTGGCACAACGGCTTGATCACGGGCGTGGCCTCGAACCTGTTCAACAAGGGCGACGGCGTGCTGGTCGTGATGCAGAACGGCTACACCTCGGCGACCGGCCAGCAATACATGCCCTCGAGCAAGACCGGCCGAGACGGCACCGCGCCCGGCATGGACATCGAGCAGACGCTGCGTTCGATGGGCGTTAAATGGCTGCGCACCGTTCGCACCTATGGCGTATCGAAAATGGTCTCGACGCTAAAGGAAGCCATGCGCACGGCCGAGCGCGGCCTTAAGGTCATCATCGCCGACGGCGAATGCCAGCTCGCGCGCCAGCGCCGCCTGCGCGCCGAAGAGGCCGTCAAGCTCGAGCGCGGCGAGCGCGTTGCGCGCGCCCGCTACGGCGTCGACGAAGAAATCTGCACCGGCGACCATTCCTGTATTCGCTTGTCGGGCTGCCCGTCGCTGACCGTGAAGCCATCGTCCGATCCGCTACGCACCGATCCGGTGACGACGGTGATCGAATCCTGCGTCGGCTGCGGCCTGTGCGGCGAGGTGGCGCACGCGGCCGTGCTGTGCCCCTCGTTCTACCGCGCAGAGATCGTGCGCAATCCAACCACCTGGGACCGCGCGCTGTTCCGGCTACGGCGGACCGTGATCGGCTGGCTGGGCGGCTATAACGACAAGGTCGCCGCATGAGCGTAGCGCGTCCCATCACGTTGCTGATTGCCGCGCTTGGCGGCGAAGGCGGTGGCGTGCTCAGCCAATGGATCGTGTCGGCTGCCGCCGAAGCCGGCTTTCCCGTGCAGTCGACTTCGATTCCCGGTGTCGCGCAGCGCACCGGCGCGACCACCTATTACATCGAGATCCTGCCGGCGAAGATCGCCGAACTCGGCGGCAAACGCCCGGTGCTGGCGCTCACGCCAGGGGTCGGCGACATCGACATCGCGGTGGCAAGCGAGCTTTTGGAAGCCGGCCGCACGGTCGCCAGCGGATTTGTCACGCCGGACCGCACGCATGTCATCGCGTCGACCAGCCGCTTCTATGCCATGGACGAGAAGGTCGCCATGGGTGACGGCCGCTTCGATCAGGACAGGCTGACCGCGACCATCAAGGCGCATGCGAAAGACGCCCTGCTCATCGACATGGGCGAACTGGCCAAGCAAAGCGGCTCGATCATCAATGCGGCCATGTTCGGCGCCATTGCCGGGTCGGGCCGCCTGCCGCTGACCGCGGAGCAGTGCGAGGCCGCCATCCGCGCCGACGGAAAATCGGTCGAATCGAATTTGCGCGGTTTCCGCGCCGGCTACCAGGCGGCGCGCGCGCAGTCGCAGCCGGCCAAGGTGCCGGACCGTAAGAAGAACGCGCCGACGACGCTGGAAGCGCTCGAACTCGACGTCGCGCACACCATTCCGGCGGTGGCGCAGCCGATCGTGCTCGAAGGGGTTCGCCGTCTGGCGCCCTATCAGAGCGTTGCCTATGCGCGGCTTTATCTCGACCGGCTGGCGCCGATCGCGGAGGCCGATGAAGCCGCCGGCGTGCAAGGCAAATTGCTGCAAGCGGTCGCGCGCCAGCTCGCCCTGCGCATGTCCTATGAGGACGTGGTGCGGGTGGCGCAGGCCAAGATTGCGCCCGAGCGCATGCGCCGCATCGCACGCGAGGAATTGCGCGCCAAGGACGAGCCCTATTCGGTGCACGACTTCCTCAAGCCCGGCATCGAGGAAATGACGCAACTGCTGCCCCCGCCGCTCGCGCGGCCGATCCTGCGTTACGCCGAGCGCAAGGGCTGGCTCGGCCGGCTCTATTTCGGCATGGAGATCAACTCCACGTCGATCACCGGCTATCTGCGCTTCTTGTTCCTGGCCAAGCTGCGCGGCATTCGTCCCTATGGGCATCGCTATGCGCAGGAGCAGGAGCAGATCGAGGGCTGGCTCGCCGACATCATCGCGGCCGCGCGCCGCTCCCCCGATCTCGCGCTCGAGATCGCGGAATGCGCGCGCTTGATCAAAGGTTATGGCGACACCTATGCGCGTGGGCTCGCCAACTACCGCAGCATCGAAGCCAAGGCGATCCAGCCGGCGCTGGCGGGCCACATCCCATTGGAACGCGCCGCCGACGCCGTCATGAGCGCGCGTACCGCGGCCCTGGTCGATCCGGAGGGCGAGGGCCTGGCCAAATGCCTGGCCGAGATCGAGGCTCAGGCGCCGCTTCCAATCGCGGCCGAATGATCGCAGCGGACTTTGAACAATACAATCGGTTGTGAGAGATTGGCTGGGCGCCTGAAAGCAGCGTTCGCGGCTCGCCCA
The DNA here is from genome assembly GCA_035549515.1 of Pseudolabrys sp. Taxonomy (GTDB): domain Bacteria; phylum Pseudomonadota; class Alphaproteobacteria; order Rhizobiales; family Xanthobacteraceae; genus Pseudolabrys. The sequence continues at coordinate 10,427 of DASZQT010000247.1, forward strand.
TCGGGCCGGACAATAACAGGGACACTGATACGGTTGCCACCCGTGTGCCTGTCGCGTAAAACACCGCGCAATAACAAGGTGTCCGCCTAACTCTCCCGCGCGGGCCCATTTCAAGGAAAGAAAGCATGGCCGTCGAATCCACCACGCGCGAACGGCCGACGATTGCGGCCGAAGCCTTTCTGCGCGCGCTTGCCGATCACGGCATCGACTATTTCTTCGCCAATCCGGGAACCGACTTTCCGCCGATTGTCGAGGCCTTCAGTCGCGCCAAGAAGACCAATGCCAAGGTTCCGCAGCCGGTGCTTGTGCCGCACGAGAATCTCGCTGTCGCGATGGCGCATGGCGCCTATCTGATGAATGGCCGCCCGCAGGCGGTGATGGTGCATGTCAATGTCGGCACCGCCAATACGATCAACAACATTACCAATCTCAACCGGGACCGCGTGCCGCTGATCCTGGCCGCCGGGCGCACGCCGATCACCGAGAAGGGCGAATTCGGCTCGCGCTCGCGCCCGATCCATTGGGCGCAGGAAATGTTCGACCAGGCCGGCATGCTGCGCGAACTGGTGAAGTGGGACTACGAGCTGCGCGTGCCGCAGCAGGTGACCGACGTGGTGGCGCGCGCCGTCGAGGTGACCATGGCGCGGCCGCGCGGTCCGGCCTATCTCGTGCTGCCGCGCGAGCCCTTGTCGGCGCCGATGCCGGAGCCGGTCGCGCCGGTGCAGCCGCGGCCGCAGGCGGCCGACGCCCATCCCGACCCGTCGGCCATCGCCACGCTGGCGGATTGGATTGCGGCGGCCGAGCGGCCGCTCATCATCTGCTCCATCCTGCCGACCGAGGCGAGCCCGGTGCTGGCCGAACTCGCCGAGAAGTGCGCCGTGCCGGTCATCACGCAGAACCCGCGTTCGGTCTGCATGCCATCGAGCCACCCGATGCATTTCGGCTACGAGCCCGGCCCGCTGCTGGCCGATGCCGATCTTGTCATCGTGCTCGATTGCGACGTGCCGTGGATTCCTCACTTGCAGGCGCCGCCGGCCGGATGCCGCGTCGCCCATGTCGGCGAGGACCCGTTCTATGTGCGCTATCCGATGCGCACCTTCCCGAGCGACCTCGCGGTGCAGGCCGGCACCGTCAACGCGCTGAAAGCGCTTTCCGCCGCGCTCGATCAGCGCCGCGGCGCCGCCGAGGCGCGCATTTCCGCTCGCCGCGCGCGCTTGGCCGAGCGCATGACCGCGCGGCGCGCGCAATTGGCCAAGGACTCCGCCCCGGCCAAGCACATCACGCCGGAATATCTGTCGCGCTGCATCGGCGAATGCGTCGGCGAGGATGCGGTCATTTTCAACGAGTACCCGTTGCGCGCGGCGCATTGCCGGCGCGAGAAGCCGGGCACGCTCTATGCCCTCGGCCCGGCCGGCGGCCTCGGCTGGGGCTTCGGCGCCGCGCTCGGCGCCAAGCTCGCCGCGCCCGACAAGCTGGTGGTCGCCACGCTCGGCGACGGCGCCTACATGTTCGGTAATCCGACCGTCGCGCATTGGGTGGCGGCCAAGCACAATCTGCCGATCCTGGCGATCGTGTTCAACAACAGCCGCTATGGCGCGGTGCGCAACGCCACGCTGTCGATGTTCAAGGATGCGGTGGCCGGCGAGACCGATGGGCGCGAATTGGCCGATCTCGATCCGCCGCCGCCCTATGACGAGATGGCGAAGGCGCAAGGCGCGTATGCCGAACGGGTCGAGGACCCGGCCGAGCTGCCCGACGCGCTCGCCCGCGCGCGCGACGCCGTGGTCAAGGACAAGCGCCAGGCATTCCTCAACGTCATCGCGCAGTACTGATCGGGCTCAGCCCGGAAGAACAAGAAGTCAGCCACGGAGACCGCTATGCGTATCGACGCCTATACCCACTTCATGCCGAGCCGGATGTTCAAGACGCTGGTCGACAGCGGCTATCCCGACATCGGCAAGCGCATGCGCGAAGTGCCCTGCATCCACGATCTCGAGGAGCGCCGGCGCGTCGTCGGCCTGTTCAAGGATTACGCGCAGATCCTGTCCTATCCGATGCCGCCGCTGGAAGCGCTCAGCAAGGGCGACGGCGCCTTGGCGAATGAATATGCAAAGCTCATCAACGACGAATTCGTCGAAATCTGCGCCAAATACCCGAATGAATTCCCCGGCTGGGTGGCGCAGGTCGCGCTGAACGCGCCGGATGCCGGCGTCGGCGAAGCGCAACGCGCGATCAAGAACGGCGCGCTCGGCGTGCAGATCTATACCAACATCGCCGGAAAACCGCTCGACGATCCGGCTTTCGAGCCGTTCTTCGCGGCGATGGAGAAGCTCGACAAGCCGATCTGGCTGCATCCGGCGCGCAATGCCGGCTTCGCCGATTACGCCAGCGAGAAAAAGTCGAAATACGAAATCTGGTGGGCCTTCGGCTGGTCCTACGAGACCGCGGCGGCGATGGCGCGGCTGGTGTTCTCGAAGCTGATGGACAAATACCCGAACCTCAAGATCATCACCCACCACTTCGGCGGCATCGTGCCGATGCTGGAAGGCCGCATCGGCCCGGGCTGGGACCAGCTCGGCGCGCGCACCTCTGACGAGGATCTCACGGTTCTGCTGAAGGAACTCAAGAAGCGCCCGCTCGACTACTTCAAGCATTCGTTCTACGCCGACACCGCGACTTTCTCGGCCAAGCCGGCGCTGGATTTGGGCTTCGCGTTCTACGATCTCGACAAGATCGTGTTCGCCTCCGACTGCCCGTTCGATCCCGAGAAGGGCACCATGTACACCCGCGACGCGCTGCGCTTCATCGAGGAGCGCGACATGCCGAAGGCCGACAAGGACAAGGTCTGGCACGGCAATCTCGAGCGCATGTGCGGCGTGACGTTCAAGAAGTAGCGCTTGCGCTTCCCTCTCCCCGCTCTTTGCGGGGAGAGGGTGCCCGAGCAACGCGAGGGCGGGTGAGGGGCCATGCACAGCCCCTCACCCGGCTCGCTTCGCTTGCCACCCTCTCCCCGTAAGAACGGGGAGAGGGAAGCCGCGTTCGTGGCACGGCTAGTCTCGATCTGCTAACCTCCGCCGCATGGCGCTGACCTACCCAAACGGTCTCAACGAACCCGACGAGACGCCGCCTGCTCCGCCCGCGCCGGAGCAGAACGGGCAAGTCACGCCGGTGATGGCGCAGTACATAGAGATCAAGGCCGCCAATCCGGATTGCCTGCTGTTCTACCGGATGGGCGATTTCTACGAATTGTTCTTCGAGGATGCCGAGGTGGCGAGCCGCGCGCTCGGCATCGTGCTCACCAAGCGCGGCAAGCATCATGGCCGCGACATCCCGATGTGCGGGGTGCCGATCCACCGCGCCGACGAATATCTGCACCGGCTGATCGCGCTCGGCCATCGCGTGGCGGTGTGCGAGCAGCTCGAGGACCCGGCCGAGGCCAAGAAGCGCGGGGCAAAGAGCGTCGTGCGCCGCGACGTGGTGCGTCTCGTTACGCCCGGGACACTCACCGAAGACACGCTGCTCGATGCGCGCCGCAACAATTACCTGCTGGCGGTGGCGCGCGCGCGGCTTTCCTCGGTCGGCGAGGAGGCGCGTTTCGCGCTGGCCTGGATCGACATCTCGACCGGCGAATTCCGCATCGCCGAGTGCGATCGTGGCTCGCTCGCGGCTGAAATCGCGCGGCTGGAGCCGGGCGAAATCCTGGTCTCCGACGCGCTCTTTTCCGATGCCGATCTGGTCCCCTATTGGCGCTCGCTGCCGGCGGTGACCCCGCTCACCCGCGACGTGTTCGATGGCGCCACCGCCGAGCGGCGGCTGACCTCGTTCTTCGCGGTCGCCACCAGCGAGGCCTTCGGCACGCTCACGCGGCTCGAATTGACCGCCGCCGCCGCCGTGGTCACCTATGTCGAGCGCACGCAGCTCGGAGCACGTCCGCCATTGTCGCCGCCGATGCGCGAGAGCGCCGGCGCGACCATGGCGATTGACCAGGCGACGCGCGGCAATCTCGAACTGATCCGCACGCTGTCGGGCGAACGGCGCGGCTCGCTCTTGGATGCCATCGACCGCACGGTGACCTCGGCCGGCTCGCGGCTGCTGGCGCAGCGCCTGTCGGCGCCGCTCACCGACCCGGCCGCTATCGCGCGCCGCCTCGATGCGGTCGGCGTCTTCGCCGATAATATCGCGGCGCGCGCCGATGCCCGCTCGCGGCTGGCCGCGGCACCCGATCTTGCGCGTGCGCTGGCGCGACTCGCGCTCGGGCGCGGCGGCCCCCGCGATCTTGCCGCTGTCCGCGATGGGCTGACCGCCGCGGCCGATCTCGCGCAATCGTTGGCTTCGCTCAAGGATGTGCCGGCGGAAATCGCCGAGGCGCTCGGTGCCTGCCGCCGGCCGGATGCGATGCTGGTGGCCGAGCTTGCGCGCGCGCTGGCCGACGAATTGCCGCTGATCAAGCGCGACGGCGGCTTCGTGCGCGAAGGCTACGACCCCGCGCTCGACGAGACGCGCGCGCTGCGCGACGAATCGCGCCGTGTGATCGCCGCGCTGCAGGCGCGCTATGCCGACGAGTCCGGCGTGCGCGGCTTGAAGATCCGGCACAACAATGTGCTCGGTTATTTCGTCGAGGTCACGGCGCAGCACGGCGAAAGGCTGATGGCGGCCCCGCTCAATGCGAGCTTCATCCATCGCCAGACGCTGGCGGGGCAGGTGCGTTTCACCACCACCGAGCTGGGCGAACTCGAAGCCAAGATCGCGAGCGCCGCCGACCGCGCGCTCGGGCTTGAACTCGACATTTTCGAACGCCTATGCGCGGCGGTGACCGAGGCAAGCGACGCCATCAAGCAATGCGCCGAGGCCCTGGCGCGGCTCGACGTGGCGAGCGCGCTGGCGCAGTTGGCGAGCGAGCGCGACTACGCGCGGCCGCAGGTCGACCAATCGCTCGCCTTCGAGATCGAAGGCGGCCGCCATCCGGTGGTCGAGCAGGCGCTCGCGCGCGACGGCACGCCCTTCGTGTCCAACGATTGCGATTTGTCGCCGCCCTCTTCTTCTTATCCTCCCCCGCATGCGGGGGAGGGTAGGGAGGGGGCCGGCCGCATCTGGCTCATCACCGGCCCCAACATGGCCGGCAAATCGACCTTCCTGCGCCAGAATGCGCTCATCGCGATACTGGCGCAGATGGGCTCGTTCGTGCCGGCCAAGCGCGCGCATATCGGCGTGGTGGATCGCCTGTTCTCGCGCGTCGGCGCCGCCGACGATCTCGCGCGGGGGCGTTCGACCTTTATGGTGGAGATGGTGGAGACCGCCGCCATCCTGAATCAAGCAGGTGAGCGCGCGCTCGTGATCCTCGACGAGATCGGCCGCGGCACCGCGACGTTCGACGGGCTGTCGATTGCCTGGGCCACGGTCGAGCACCTGCACGATGTCAACAAATGCCGCGCGCTGTTCGCGACCCACTTCCATGAATTGACCGCGCTGTCGGCGCGGCTTGGCCGCCTGCACAATGCGACGGTGAAAGTGAAGGAGTGGAAGGGGGATGTCGTGTTCCTGCACGAGGTCGTAGCCGGCGCAACCGACCGTTCCTACGGCATCCAGGTGGCCAAGCTCGCGGGTCTGCCGGCGAGCGTGATCGAACGCGCCAAGCTGGTGCTCGCCAAGCTCGAACAGGAGGACCGCGCCGCACCGAAAGGATTCGAGGACCTTCCGTTGTTTGCCGCGCCGTACAAAGCTGCGCAGCCGCACGAACCCACCGATGAAAAGCTGATCATGGCGCTCGCCGCGCTCAATCCCGACGACATGTCGCCGCGCGAGGCGATGGAAGCGCTCTATAGGCTGAAGGAAAAGCTGCGGGAGAAGTAGAGGCGCGTCAGAACGCCACGCCTCGCTTGCGCATGGCAAAGACGAAAAGCCCCCAGGCGACCGAGGTGGCGAGCGCGAGCGTAAGCCCGATAGCGGCGCCGAACGGCTCGGCCGCGAAATGCAGCACCACGCAGGCGCAGGCAAAGCCGATCAGCCCGATAATGCCGTTCGCCATCACCGCGGCGGAAGCCTTGCCGCCGACGCGGCGGTGCAGAATGATTTGCACGCTGATCAGGATGATCGGAAACACCGCGAGAATGCCGCTGTTGGACGGCCCGATATGGAAACTGGCGGTCACCGTGATGCCGACCAGCAGGGCCACCAGCGTGGCGCGCAAGGCAAGATCGGTCCAGCGCGCGTGCACGCGCGGGATCGGCACGTGGCGCAGCCGGTGCGACAGCGCGATAGCCGTGCCGATGACGACGACGTTCAGCAGGCTCGCGCTCAGCAGCGTCCAGTGCACCACATGCACGCCCCAGGCCAGCACGAACCATACGACGAGGGCGATGGGCTGGCTGACGATGAGCGAGCGTTTCTGCGCGAACAGCGCATAGACCAGCGCGAAGATCACATTGACGGTGTTGATGGCGAGGCTGTTGATCGCGCTCTGCGCGATGAAATGCGCGCCGTGATCGAGCGCGAGGAAGACATAGACCGGCCCGGCGCCGAGCGGCAGCGTCGCCACCAGTCCGCCGACCAGCGGTCCGGCGCGCTCGGCCGTCACCGTCGCCGCCAGCACGAAGCCGGCGGTGATGGCCATTTTGACGATCAGGGTGAGGGCGAAATAGAGCTCGGGGGACATTGTATTCCTGCTGTCATCGCCGGGCTTGTCCCGGCGATCCCGCTCAAATGGCCACGGCCGCGCCTTTCTAAGCGAGATGGCCGGGACATAAGGGCGTTCACGCCCGTCTTCGACGGGCTATGCCCGGCCATGACAACTCTTCGTTGTTGCGTATTACATCAATTGTCTGTCGGCGTCAGCACGACGCGGCCGACGATCTTGCCGGCGCGCAGGTCGTCCATCGCCGCATTGACCTGATCGAGCGGGCGGGTGGCGACCGGCACCGGCGGCAGGCCGGTGCGGCGCACCAGTTCCATCAATTCGCGCATCTCGTGCTGGCTGCCCACGTAAGAGCCCTGGATGGTGAGCGCGCGCATCGCGATGGGCGGCAGCGACACCGTGAACTCGCCGCCGTAAAGGCCGACGATGACGTATTTGCCGCCCTTGATCAGGCTGTCATAGCCGACGCGCGCGCTCGCCGACGAGCCGACCAGGTCGATCGCCGCCCAGGCGCCGCCCTTGGTGAAGTCGACGATCTGCTGCGCGGCATCGGGCGCGGCGCCGTCGATCACCGCCGCCGCGCCGGCTTGTCGGGCCGCCTCGCGCTTGATCGGATCGATGTCGACCACGATCGCGCTGTGCCCGCCCATGGCCTTGTGCAGCGCCTGGCACATCAGGCCGAGCCCGCCGGCGCCGATGATGACCAGCGGCTCCGTCTTGAGCGTCGGCACTTTCTTCAAGGCGCCGAAGGTGGTCACGCCGGAACAGGCGAGTGGCGCCACCCGCTCGGGCGGCAGGTCGCCGATGTCGAACAGATAGCGCGGATGCGGCACCAGCAGGTAGTCGGCATAGCCGCCGTTCGAGAACACGCCGAGGCTGCGCATGGCACGGCAGAGATTGTCGTCGCCACGCAGACAGGCCGCGCAGGTGCCGCAGCCGATCCAGGGATCGGCCACCACCCGGTCGCCGATCTTTACGCCGGTCGCCTCCGGTCCCATCGCCACCACCTGGCCGACATTTTCGTGCCCGAGCGTGACCGGCAGCTTCATGCCGCGATCGGCCAGGCTCATGCGCTTGCCGCCGCCCAGGTCAAACCAGCCGTCGGCAAGATGCAGGTCGCTGTGGCAGACGCCGGCTGCCAAAACTTTGAGCAGTACCTCGCTGCCCTTCGGCTCCGGGGTCGGCCCTTCGTTGCACTGCAGCGGCTGACCGCAGGTGCAAACCTGGAACATGCGCATGGCGTTTCTCTCCCGCGTTTATCCTTGACGCCTATCTTTGGTGCGCCGGTCGGGCCGGCGCTTCGCGCCAGCTTAAGCCCAGGCACGGCCCGGAACCATAGCCGGTGCTGCGTTCTCTCAACGCATGGAGACCGTGACTTGTGCGCGCGTCTCGGCTATCCCGGTGACCCCATGGCCTCGCTCGCGCTCGAACAAGACACCCAACGGACGCCCGAACCCGCATCGCGGACCGCCGGCGACCTGATCGATTCCCAGGCGATTGCCGCCGATTTGGAGCGGCTCGCCAAGACGCATGGCGGCGGCGAGCGCGAATTGCGCACCGCGCTGGCGGTGCGGCTGAAGGCCGCGCTCATCGAAGGCCGCGTGCGCGCGGAACAGCTTCTGCTGAAAGACCGCAACGGCCGCCGCTGCGCCGAACGGCTGTGCCGGATGGAAGACGAGATCATCCGGCTGCTCTACGAGTTCGCGCGCAAGCATCTTTACCCATCGCAGAACCCGTCGGAAGCCGAGCACATGGCGGTGGTCGCCACCGGCGGCTATGGCCGCGGCTTGCAGGCGCCCGGCTCCGACATCGATCTCTTGTTCCTGCTGCCCTACAAGCAGACCGCCTGGGGCGAGTCGATCGCCGAGGCAATCCTCTATTGCCTGTGGGATCTCGGGCTGAAGGTCGGCCATGCCACGCGCTCGGTCGACGAGTGCATCCGCCAGGCCAAGGCGGACATGACCATCCGCACCGCCATCCTGGAAGCGCGCTTCCTGCTCGGCGACCGCAATCTGTTCGATCAGTTGCAGACCCGCTTCGACAACGAAGTGGTGCGCAACACCGGCCCTGAATTCGTCGCCGCCAAGCTGGCCGAGCGCGAGGACCGCATCCGGCGCGCCGGGCAATCACGCTATCTGGTCGAGCCCAATGTGAAGGACGGCAAGGGCGGCCTGCGCGACCTGCACACGCTGTTCTGGATCGCGAAATATGTCTATCGCGTGCGCGAGCCGGATGGGCTGATCGAACGCGGCGTGTTCGACAAGCGCGAATATCAACTTTTCCGCCACTGCGAGTCGTTCCTGTGGTCTGTGCGCTGCCACATGCATTTCATCGCCGGCCGCGCCGAGGAGCGGCTGTCGTTCGACATCCAGCGCGAGATCGCGGTCAGGCTCGGCTACACCGAGCATCCCGGCCTGAAGGATGTCGAGCGCTTCATGAAGCACTACTTCCTGATCGCGAAGGACGTCGGCGATTTGACCGCCATCGTATGCGCGGATCTTGAAGACAGCCATGCCAAGAGCGAGCCGGTCTTGAGCCGCGTGATGGCGCGCCTGCGCCCGGTGAAGCGGCGGACGCTGAGCGAGAGCGCCGATTTCGTGGTTGAGCACAATCGCATCCAGCTTGCGCGTGCCGATGTGTTCGAGCGCGATCCGCTCAATGTGATCCGCATTTTCCATCTGGCGCAGAAGCACAATCTGGCGTTCCACCCGGACGCGATGCGCATGCTCACGCGCTCGCTCAACCTGATCGACGCCAAGCTGCGCGACGACGAGGAAGCCAATCGCCTGTTCCTGGAGATCCTCACCTCACGCAACGATCCGGAAACGGTGCTGCGCCGGATGAACGAGGTCGGCGTGCTCGGCCGCTTCGTGCCGGCCTTCGGCAAGATCGTCGCCATGATGCAGTTCAACATGTACCACCACTATACGGTGGACGAGCATCTGCTGCGCTGCATCGGCGTGCTGACGGAGATCGAGCGCGGGGCCAGCTCCGAGACGCCTTTCGCCAACGAACTGATCCAGAAGATCCAGCCGGGGCACCGGGCGCTGCTTTATGTCACGATGTTCCTGCACGATATCGCCAAGGGGCGCCCGGAAGATCATTCGATCGCCGGCGCGCGTGTGGCGCGGCGCTTTTGTCCGCGCCTCGGCTTCTCCGCCGCCGACACCGAGACGGTGGCCTGGCTGATCGAGCATCACCTGGTGATGTCGTCGGTGGCGCAGTCACGCGACCTGTCCGACCGCAAGACCATCGAGAATTTCGCCGCCACCGTGCAGTCGGCCGAGCGGCTGAAGCTGCTCACGATCCTGACCACCGCCGACATCAAGGCCGTCGGTCCCGGCGTGTGGAACGGCTGGAAAGCGCAGCTTCTGCGCACGCTCTATTACGAAACCGAGCCGGTGCTGACCGGCGGCTTCTCCGAGGTCAACCGCGCGCAGCGCGTGGCGGCCGCGCAGACCGAATTGCGCGCGGCGCTGGCCGACTGGCCGAAGGAGCAGATCGAAGCCTATATCGCCAAGCACTATCCCGCCTATTGGCTCAAGGTCGACCTGCCGCACAAAATCGAGCATGCGCGCTTCCTGCGCGCGACCGAGGATGCCGGCAAGGATCTCGCCACCATGATCGGGTTCGACAGCGGCAACGTGACCGAGCTCACGGTGCTGGCGCCCGATCATCCCTGGCTGTTGTCGATCATCGCCGGCGCCTGTTCCATGGCCGGCGCCAATATCGTCGACGCGCAGATCTACACGACGACCGACGGGCGCGCGCTCGATACCATTTCGCTCTCGCGTGAATTCGAGCGCGACGAGGACGAGCAGCGGCGCGCCAACCGGATCGCCGATTCGATCGAGAAGGCGCTACGCGGCGAATTGCGGCTGCCCGAGATGGTGGGCAAGCGCGTACCGCCGAAGGGCCGCATCAAGGCCTTCGCGCTCGAGCCCACGGTGATGATCAACAACCAGTGGTCCCACCGCTATACGATGGTGGAAGTCACCGGCCTCGACCGCACCGGCCTGCTTTACGAGCTGACCGCGACGCTATCCAAGCTCAATCTCAACATCGCCTCGGCGCATGTCGCCACGTTCGGCGAACGCGTGGTGGACGTGTTCTACGTGACCGATCTGTTGGGCGCGCAGGTCACCTCGCCGACGCGGCAGGCCGCCGTCAAGCGCGCGCTGATCGCGCTGTTCGCGGCGGGCGAAGGCGAGGGCAAGGCGAAATAGCGCGGTCATGACGGGCGCGACGCGCCCGCTACCCCGCCTCCGCCAGGAAATCGAGCGTGGCGGTTTCGCGCAGCACCGCCTCGGCGGAGAAATGCCGCTCGGCGGCGCGACGCTCGTCCTCGCTTTTGAGCTGCGCCTGCAAGTAAGAGCCGAGCCGGCGCGCATGCGCCACCACGCGGCCGCAGAACGGGACGCGGTTGGCCTCGTAGTCGCGCAAGGCCTCTTCCACCGTCGGCTTCGCCGCCAAGGCATTGCACAACACCATCGCGTCGTCCGCCGCCTTGGTGACGCCGGCGCCGCAATGCGGCCGCGCCACGTAAGAGGCGTCGCCGACGATGGTCACGCGCCCGAAGGCGAGCTTGGGCGACAGCACGTCATAGATCGCCTGCAGGAACGGCTGTTCCGACAGACGCCAGCATTCGCGGAATTGCGGCGCGAGCACGCGCTCCGCCGCGTCGCGCATGCCCGCGATCGAGGCGCGCGATACCGTCGGCGGCGGGATCGACACGTCGTAACGCGTGCCATGATCGTCGGTGAGCAGGCTATTGAGCGCTTCGTCGTCGGCCGGCCGATACCAGACCAGATTGTAGCGGCGATGGCCGGGACGCAGGTCGTTATTCGGGCCGGCGACCGGATAGCCCAGCATCTGTTCGCCCTTCGGCAGGCAGAAGGCGAGATGCATGAAGATCTGCTCGTGCAGATCGGGTGAGAATGCGCTCTCGGGGACCAGCCCGCGCCAGGCGACATAGCCGGCATATTGCGGGCGCACCTCCGGCAAGACGATGTTGCGCACGCTCGAGCGCAACCCGTCGCAGCCGATCAAGAGATCGGCGCTGGCGCGCGTGCCGTCGGCGAAGTTCGCGGTGACCGAATCTGCGTCCTGCGCGATCTGCGTCAGCTCCTTGCCGCGGTGATAGCGCTCGGATGGATAGACCTGACGCAGCAAATCGTACATGCGGTCCCAGGCGGTGAGGATTTGCGGGCACGCGTGTTCGAGCACCAGCTTGCCATCGAGCCCGAAGATGCGCCGCGTCTCGACCGCGACGCCGAGATTTTCGCGCCATTCGATGCCGAGCTCGTCGAGCGCATCCCACAAAGGCTGGTGCGTGACGATACCGGCGCCGCGCCCGGCAAGCTCGTTGCCGACCCGCTCATAGATGTCGACCTCCCAGCCGCGCCGGCGCAGCAGCAGGCCGGTGAACAATCCGGACAGTGAGCCGCCGATGATGAGCGCCCGTCCTGCGGTTTTCGCAGCCATGCTTCTCCCTTTCTCTTTTCATTCGCGGGCGAAGCGCGAAGCACGCGGATGTCCGCCATTGGCTGAAATCCGAGCCATCCGGGCGGCTGTGTCTTTGATCTAGCTCAAAGCAAATCCGCGACGGACGGCGCTATCGGGAGAGACAGCACGAAAAAAGCCGATTGCGCCGCGCGGGCTGTCTTTCGCGAGGCGAAATCGCAAAATTTCGGAGAGAAACATGGCCCTGACGATGGTTGATAAACCGACGAACATGCGGACCAGCGAACAATGGCCCGCCGCGATCCGTGCCGAGTTCGCCGAGGAAGCCGAGCATCCGAACCCCTGCGTTGGCCAGCAATTGCTGTCGGAGACCGACACGGTGCGCGTGTGGCGCATTCACCTGAAGCCGGGCGAGCGGGTCGGCTTCCATCGCCATGTGCTCAATTATTTCTGGTCGGCGGCAACGGCGGGCCGCGGCCGCCAGCACTTCAACGATGGCGAGACGCGCGAATACACCTATGCGGCGGGCGAGACGCGGCACGAGACCTACGGTCCCGGTGAGTTCAAGGTGCACGATCTCGAAAACATCGGCGACACCGATCTCGTCTTCGTGACGGTCGAATTTCTCGACAGCCCGAACAAGCCGATGCCGATCCCGAACGCCGTAAGGGTGCAGTAGCGGAGCGGCGGCGCTTTTCCCGCGCGGCGGATCAACGAATCGTCATGGCCGGGCTCGTCCCGGCCATCCACGTCTTTCCTGGCATTAATGCCGTTAAGGCGTGGATGCCCGGCACAAGGACGGGCATGACGGGGGAACGCTTTCCCGCTTCACACCCGCTCCTGTTCCTCCAGCGCGCGCTTGAGCCGTCTGATGATGACGCCGCGCGCGCGGTCGTCGGCGGCTGCTTCCACCGCCGCGTTAATGTCGAGGATGAGCTTCGACATGTCGTTGTGCCAATCGAGATTGACGACGGCCGAAGGCTCCAGCCGCCGCCGCTGCGTCACGTCGAGCGGCGTGGGCGCCGTGGTGGTCAGTTCGTAGACATCGTCCATGATCGGGATGAACACCTGCGCGGCCGGAACCGTGCGTTCGGCAATGCGTTCGGATAGCCCCTTGAGTGCCGGCTCTTCGCCGTGCTGCAGGAACACGCCGCGCCGGATCGGCCGTCGCGCTGCGATCCAGCGCGCCAATTCCGGCCCGTCGGCATGGCCGGAATATTCATCGATGCGGCGGATGCGCGCCCTGACCTTGATCTCATCGCCCTGGATGCGCACCGCCTTGGCGCCATCGTCGAGGAAGCGGCCGAGCGTGCCCTGCGCCTGGAAGCCGGTGAGCAGCACGGTTGCGTTCGTTTGCCACAGCCAATGTTTGAGATGATGGCGGATGCGCCCGGCATCGCACATGCCGCTCGCCGCGATGATGATGTGGAAACCGGTGAAGCGCGCGATCGACTTGCTCTCGTCTACCGTCTCGGTGCAGCGCAGATGCGGCGACGACAAGAGCCGGTTGACGTCGACATCGCCGCCCAGGCTGGCGGCGTGCGCGCGAAACACTTCGGTGGCGCGGATGGCGAGCGGCGAGTCGAGAAAGATCGGCGCGGTCGGGATGTCGCCGCGCTCCATGAGATCGACGATGTCGACAATCAGCTCCTGCGTGCGCTCGACCGCGAAGGCTGGAATGAGCAGCGCGCCGCCGGCGGCATGGGCGTCGCGCACCTCGGCCGCCAGCGCCTCGCGTCGGCTCTCGCGCGTCACCGGCGGGCGGTCGCGGTCGCCATAGGTCGATTCGCACACGACGTAATCGAGATCGGTGGGCGCTTCCGGATCGGGCTGAAGCAGCTTGGCGTCGGGGCCGATGTCGCCGGAGAGCAGGACACGCAGAGGCTTGCCGTCGCTGCCCTCATTGGCGAATTCGAGCTCGATGGAAGCCGAGCCGAGCAGATGGCCGGCGTTCCAATAGCGCGCACGCACGCCGGTCATGACCGGCACCCAGGACTCGTATTCGACTGCGTGGAAATAGTCGAGCGTGGCGACCGCATCGGCCTGCGTGTAGATCGGCGACACTTCGGCGCGCCCGCGCGCGGCGCTACGGCGGTTCAGGGCCGCGACTTCGGACTCCTGGATGCTGCCGGCGTCGGGCAGCATGTAGGAGCACAGATCGATGGTGCCGCGCGTCGCCCAGATGCGCCCGCGAAAGCCTTCGCGCACGAGCTTGGGCAACAGGCCGCTGTGATCGATATG
>DASZQT010000248.1:0-2970 GCA_035549515.1 Pseudolabrys sp.
GGCGCCGACCGCCGACAAGACCGTGATGCCGTTCATGGACCCGGCCTTCGTCAGCGCGGTCTGCCGCTACGATCTTTCGCAGGGCCCGATGAAGCTCACGGTGCCGGTCGGGCCGGCCTATACCTCGGTGTCGTTCTACACACGCTATGATGTGGCCTATTACGCCATCAACGACCGCGCCGCCGGCCGCCGCGTCATCGACCTCGATCTGATGACGGCCGACCAGCACAATCAGATGCCGGAGGAAGAGGACGTTACCGCCGCCGACCGGCTGATCGTGGAATCGCCGACCGTCACCGGTCTGATCGCGATCCGCGCGCTGGCGCCGGAACCGGGCCTGCTCGAAAAGGCCAAGAGCGCGATCGCCGGCGCCAAGTGCGAGAAGACCGAGCTCACCACGTCCGAGCGCTGAGGCACGCAAGCTCCGGCGCGCGCCTTTTCCCCCTTTTCGACGGTAGCCATTGCTGCTAGGGGTGCCCCCAGGGACGACAATTCGGTGACAAGCTGCCGGCGGCATGGCTGTCCCGGCGAGCGAATCGCGTGTGCGGGCCATTCCCCTTTTGGCGAATGAGCCGGCGACCCACCTGACGAAGCGAATTGAGAATGAGATTTCGACTTCCGCCGCGCATCGGCCTGTTCCGCCTGTCGCTCCTCGCCATCGTTGTCGGATCGGTCACGGGTATCGGCGCCGTTTTTTTCCGCGCGCTGATCGGGCTGATCCATAACGTCGCCTTCCTCGGCCTGTTCTCGTTCGCCTACGACGCCAACCAGTTCACGCCGGCGAGCCCGTGGGGCGCGCTGGTGATCCTGGTTCCCGTGCTGGGCGGCATGATCGTCACCTTCCTGGTGGTGAATTTCGCGCCGGAAGCACGCGGGCACGGCGTGCCGGAAGTGATGGACGCCATCTATTACAAGGAAGGCGTGATCCGCCCGATCGTGGCGGCGGTGAAGTCGCTCGCCTCCGCCGTTTCGATCGGCACCGGCGCCGCGGTCGGCCGCGAAGGCCCGATCATCCAAATCGGTGCCTCGCTCGGTTCCTCGCTCGGCCAGTTCATCAAGATGGCGCCCTGGCAGCGCATCACCCTGGTCGCCGCCGGGGCGGGCGCCGGCATCGCCGCGACCTTCAACACGCCGATCGGCGGCGTGATGTTCGCGATCGAACTGCTGATGCCGGAACTGAGCGCGCGCACCTTCCTGCCTGTCGCGCTCTCGACCGGCACCGCGACTTTCGTCGGGCGCATCTTCTTCGGCCTGCAGCCGGCTTTCGAGGTGCCTTCCGACCTGCTGACCTCGACGCAGGCCGCGTCGCTGACCGCGCTGCTGCTCTTCGCGCTGCTCGGCGGCATCATGGGACTGGCCGGCACCGCTTTCATTCGCGGCCTCGGCCTGGCCGAGGACGTGTTCGAGGAAATTCGCAATCCTTATCTGCGGCACGCCATCGGCATGACGATCATCGGCGTGCTGATGTATGTGCTGCTGCGCACGACCGGGCAGTATTATGTCGACGGCGTCGGCTACGCCACGATCCAGGCCATCCTGAACGGCAACCTGGCCTTCCCGGCCCTGCTCACGCTTCTGTTCGTCGGCAAATTGTTCGCGACTTCGGTGAGCTTGGGCTCGGGTGCCTCCGGCGGCATCTTCTCGCCCTCGCTGTTCATGGGCGCCACCATCGGCGGCGCCTTCGGCGCGGCGGTGACCGCGATCCATCCGGTCGACGGCATCAATGCGATGACCTGCGCCATGGTCGGCATGGCGGCGATGGTCGGCGGCGGCACCGGCGCGGCGATGACCGCCGTAACCATGATCTTCGAAATGACGCGCGACTACGATCTGGTCATGCCGATCATTGTCGCGGTGGCGCTCGCGATCGGCGTGCGGCGCCTGCTGTCGCAGGAGAACATCTATACCGTCAAGCTGGTCGGCCGCCGCCACTTCGTGCCGAAGGCGATGCACGCCAATATGTTCCTGGTGCGCCGCGCCGGCGAGGTGATGGAGCGTGACTTCGTGCTGCTGCCGGAAGACGCCGACCTCGAGAGCTTCCTGCGCCAGGGCGACCATGGCGGGCGCATGAAGCACATCGTGGTGACGCGCGGCAACCGCATCCTCGGCGTGCTGCGCGTGAACACGGCGCTGCGCCGGGGCGTCGAGGAAGTGCGCAAAGGCGTGCCGCTCGGCGAGGTCGTGGGGCGTAATTTCACGCTGGCGCGCGAGGAAGATATCGTGTTCGACATCGTCAACCGCATGACGCGGCGCGGCGCCTACATGGCGGTGGTGACCAAGGCCAAGGGCCGCCCGCGCGCCTCCGATGTGGTCGGCGTCATCTCGAAGGAGCACATCGCCGACTCGGTCGCCGAAAGCATCAAGCCTTACGGCTGATCGGTGCTCGTCGTCGGATATTTCATTTCCGCCAGCGGACCAGCGAAGATATTGAGCAGATAGGCGTACATGGCGTAGCGCGGCGCCACCTGGCCGATCAGCACGGACAATGCCGCCGTGCCGACGAAAAATACGAGCCGCGCGTGTCCGAACCTCGCACGCCGCCGGTGCTCGGGCACGATCTCCTGCGTGCGCAGATAAAGCGACAGCACCGCGACCGCGACCAGGTTGGCGGCATAGAGCCAGATCGCCGGGGCGAGGTGGCCATAGCGGCCGACCATGTTGGTCGAGAACGGAACACTGGTAATTAGGAACAGGTAGACCAGCGACCAGCCTAATGTGCGCTCGGACACTTCCTCGAGGCGGCGCAGATCGATGCGGGCGCGCCATTGGGCGGCCAGCACGAAGAAGCTGATGAGATAGGCGATATATTGCGGCTCAAGCGCGCGCAGCGCCGCGAGCAATTCGCCACCATCATGGATCGGCATATCCGACGGAAGCCGGATGTCCAAGACCAGCAGCGTCATTGCGAAAGCGAAGATGCCGTCGGTCAGCGCATCGATGCGCGACTTTGGAAAAGTCCTCATGGCGCGG
>DASZQT010000249.1:0-5692 GCA_035549515.1 Pseudolabrys sp.
CCGCGCGCGGAGATGATCTTCTCCAGGCCCGCGAACGCGCCGCCGCACACGAACAGGATGTTCGTGGTGTCGACCTGCAGGAACTCCTGCTGCGGATGCTTACGGCCGCCCTGCGGAGGCACCGACGCGATGGTGCCTTCCATGATCTTCAGCAGCGCCTGCTGCACGCCTTCGCCCGACACGTCGCGCGTGATCGACGGATTGTCGGACTTGCGCGAAATCTTGTCGATTTCGTCGATATAGACGATGCCGCGTTGCGCGCGCTCGACATTGTAGTCGGCCGCCTGCAACAGCTTGAGGATGATGTTCTCGACGTCCTCGCCGACATAGCCGGCCTCGGTGAGCGTGGTGGCGTCCGCCATGGTGAACGGCACGTCGAGAATGCGCGCCAGCGTCTGCGCCAGCAGCGTCTTGCCCGAGCCGGTCGGCCCGATCAAAAGGATGTTCGACTTCGCCAGTTCGACGTCGTTGTGCTTGGTCTGGTGGTTGAGCCGCTTGTAGTGGTTATGAACGGCGACCGAGAGCACCTTCTTGGCGTGGTCCTGCCCGATGACATAGTCGTCGAGAACCTTGCGGATCTCCTTCGGCGTCGGAATCCCGTCGCGCGACTTGACCAGCGAGGACTTGTTCTCCTCGCGGATGATGTCCATGCAGAGTTCGACGCATTCGTCGCAGATGAACACGGTCGGGCCCGCGATGAGCTTGCGCACTTCGTGCTGGCTCTTGCCGCAGAACGAGCAGTAAAGGGTATTTTTCGAATCGCTGCCGCCGACTTTGCTCATTCATTTCTCCGTCACACGCATTCGCTCTGATTTGTCGTCGACGAAACGTTTCGCCCCAACACTGAACGAACGAAGCAAGTTACGCGCCGGAAGCCCGACACGGCGGCCCTTGTAACCCGGGGAGGCCTGCAAGCCCATATTCTCCCCCACACCATAAGCGAAGCATGCTAACGACGTGATAATCAAGAATTAATTAACAATAACGCGACTCTAACAGCCTGCCAAAAACGGCGGCACCGGGGCAAGACCCCTTGGCACCCAAGTCCTCCCTTGAGCGCCGCGGGACCGCCTTCGCAACCCTCACGCGATCATTGCGTAATCCTTGCGCGATCAGGCCGGCTTGAGCATGTCCTCGGGCCGCTTTTCGATCACCTGGTCGACGAGGCCAAATTCCTTGGCGGCGTCGGCGGTGAGGAAATAGTCGCGCTCGAGCGCATCCTCGATCTTTTTCAGCGACTGCCCGGTGTGGTGGACATAGATCTCGTTCAGCCGCTTCTTCAGATTCAAAATCTCTTGCGCGTGCAACATGATATCGGTCGCCTGGCCCTGGAACCCGCCGGACGGCTGGTGCACCATGATGCGGGCATTGGGCAACGCGAAGCGCTGGTCCTTGGCGCCGGCGGCGAGAAGCAGCGAACCCATCGAGGCCGCCTGCCCGACGCAGAGCGTCGACACCGGCGGACGGATGAACTGCATGGTGTCGTAGATCGCCATGCCGGAGGTCACCACCCCGCCCGGCGAATTGATGTACATTGAGATTTCTTTTTTGGGATTTTCCGCTTCCAGGAACAAAAGCTGCGCCACCACGAGCGTCGACATTCCGTCCTCGATCGGACCGGTGATGAAGACGATGCGTTCCTTCAGGAGCCGCGAGAAAATGTCGTAGGCGCGCTCGCCCCGGTTGGTCTGCTCGACCACCATGGGGACCAGTTGCATGTAGGTATCGACGGGGTCTTTCATTTCGGCTCCTTGACGCGAATCGGACGGCTTGAGGGTACTTTAGCCTCCCCTCGCGCCGGCATGATCTATTTCCGCGCCGGCCCCACCGCAAGACGGGGCCGCCCCGCGCGGCCCGTCGTCAGAATTGGCCGCGCTCAGACCGCCGCGGACTCGTCTTCCTTGTAGAGCTCCTCGCGCGAAACCTTGTTTTCCGTCACGGTCGCAAGCTCGACCAGGAAATCCACGACCTTCTCCTCGAAGATCGGCGCGCGCAGCGAGGCGACCGCCTGCGGATTGGAGCGGAAATATTCGTAGACCTTCTGCTCCTGGCCGGGGAATTGGCGCACCCGCTCCATCACGGCCCGATTGAGTTCCTCGTCGGTCACCGTGATATTGTTCTTCTCGCCGATCTCGGCCAGCACGAGGCCCAGCCGCACCCGCCGCTCGGCGATGGCGCGGTATTCGGCCTTGGCCTTCTCCTCGGTGGTGTTCTCGTCCTCGAAGCTCTTCTTCTCGGTCTCCATTTCCTGGAGCACGGATTTCCACACGCGGTCGAATTCCTCCTCGACCAGGGTCGGCGGCGGATCGAATTTGTGCAGCCGGTCGAGCTCGTCGAGCAGCGCGCGCTTGAGCTTTTGGCGTGACATGCCCTGATGCTCCTGCACGATGCGCTCCTTCACCGCGTCGCGCAGCTTAGCCAGCGATTCGAGGCCGAGCCCTTTCGCGAACTCGTCGTTGACCTCGACGCTGCCCGGTGTCTCGATCGACTTCGCGGTCACCACGAACTCGGCGTCCTTACCGGCCAGATGCTCGGCCTGATAGTGCTGCGGGAACGTCACCTTCAGCGTGCGAGTCTCACCTTGCGAGATACCGACGAGCTGATCCTCGAACCCGGGGATGAAGGTGTTCGATCCGATCACCACCGGCGTGTCGTCGCCGGTGCCGCCCTCGAAGGCAACGCCGTCGATGCTGCCGGCATAGGAGATGGTGACCCGGTCGCCTTGCGCGGCCGTCTCACCGGCAGCCTTCTGGGCGAACGGCTTGTTCTGCTCGGCGATGCGGCCGAGCGCCTCATCGACCTCGGCATCGCTCACGTCGCTCACGAGCCGGGTGAGCTTGACGTCCTTGAAATTGGCCAGCGCGATCGGCGGGATGATCTCCAGCGCCATGGTGTAATCGAGGTCGCTCTTGCCGGCGATCAGATCCTCGACCGCGCTCTGCTCGGTCGGCATGGTGATCTTGGGCTCGGCCGCGAGCTTGAAGCCGCGCTCGGACACGATCTGGCTATTGGCGTCGCGCACGGTCGCCTCGATCACCTCGGCCATGGTGGCGCGCCCATACATGCGCTTGAGGTGAGAGACCGGCACCTTGCCGGGACGGAAGCCACGGATTTGGACGCGATCTTTCATCTCGTCCAGCCGGGCATTGACCTTAGCGTCGAGCTCGGCGGCCGGCACGACCACCTTGTATTCGCGCTTGAGGCCTTCGGAGAGCGTTTCAGTAATTTGCATTGAGTCACACACTTCTTTGGCTTGCACTCGCGACCGACCGGCTCCGTATTGAGCCGAAAGCATCGCTCGTGTCGGAATTCGAGCGCCTCGCGCGCCCCTGCTACTCGATCCGAGCCCTCGGCCTGGTGCGGGCGGAGGGGCTCGAACCCCCACGACTTTCGTCACGGGAACCTAAATCCCGCGCGTCTACCAATTCCGCCACGCCCGCAAAGGGCCGTTGCAGGGTTCCTCCTGCCACGCAGACAAGGACGCAGTCTTGGGAGGCTTTACGCGGCAATACCCCGCAAGGCAAGGCGCACGCGGCGACGGCGCCAGCCCTTGCGGGGCGGCGCGGCTTATATCATGCGGCGTTGCGCGCGCACGAGAAAAATGGGGTGCGCCGGGGCTAAGGCAAGCGCCGAGCCGGCGGCTACTCGTGCCGACGCGACAGTTGGCCAAAGAGCCGCCGATAGACCCCCGGCAATGCCTCGGGCAGGTCCTCTGAGATCAAACCCGGTCCAAAAGCATTGGCCGCCTCACCGTGCAGCCAGACAGCGGCGCTCGCGGCCTCAAAGGCTGGCATATGCTGCGCCATGAGCCCGGCAATCATTCCGGCGAGTACGTCGCCGGCGCCGGCGGTGGCGAGCGTGGGGGGCGCGTTGTTGGCAATCGCGGCACGGCCGTCGGGAGCGGCCACCACGGTATCAGGACCCTTGAACAGCACCACGGCACCGATCTGCCGGGCCGCGGCACGCGCCTTCTCAAGTTTCGATTTAAGGTTATTTTCTTCCGCTATTGATTTGAATAACCTTTTGAATTCGCCCTCGTGGGGGGTCAGCACCACACCCCGCCTGTGGTTTGTGGCGATGGCGGCGGCGAGCGCCGCCGGCTCCTCGGCAAAGCTGGTGAGCGCATCGGCGTCGAGCACGGTAGCCGCGCCGCTCGCGAGCGTGGCAAGCACTTGCTCGCGCAGGGCCGCGCCGACTCCGGCCCCCGGCCCGAGCACCACGGCATTGTGCCGCCGGTCGGCAAGAAGCGTTGCCAGCTCCCCCGCTCCATCGACCGGCCGCACCATGACCGCCAGGCTGGCGGCCGCGTTGACCGTGAGCGCCTCGCGCGGACTGGCGAGCGTGACAAGCCCCGCCCCTGCCCGCAGCGCCCCGCGCGCGGCCAGCCGGGCCGCGCCCGTACTCCACACGGCGCCCGACACGACCACGGCATGGCCGCGCGCGTATTTATGGCCATCGACCCGCGGTAACGGAAATAGACGCCGCCATAGGCCCGGCTCATTGGCGAAGGTCGCAGGCTTGATCGTGTCGAGGACGCTGTCCGGAATGCCGATGTCGGCAACCTCGATGGGCCCGCAATGAAGCCGCCCCGGCAGCAGCAGGTGCCCGGCCTTGCGCCGGAAAAAGGTGACCGTGTGGGTCGCGTTGACTGCCACGCCCATCACGGCCCCCGTTGTGCCGTTGATCCCGCTCGGCAGGTCGACCGCGACGACCGGTGCAGCGGCCCGGTTCATGGCCTCGATCATGGCGCGCGGCAGGCCGGTCACTTCGCGATCGAGCCCGGCGCCGAACAACGCGTCGACCATAATGTCGCAGTCGGCGAGCATCGCCGGGTCGGCCAGCTCGATGGCGCCAGTCCAGCGCTCCGCCGCCGCCGCGGCGTCGCCCTTGAGCCGGGCGCGCTCGCCGACGAGAACAACACGAACCCGGAAACCGCCTGCGGCGAGATCGCGGGCGGCTACAAAGCCGTCGCCGCCATTATTGCCCGGCCCTGCCACCACGACGACACGCCGCCCCGGCGCCAGACGCGCAGTCGCGTCGGCCACCGCGCGGCCGGCATTCTCCATCAACACAATGCCCGGTACTCCGCCCGCAATCGTGAGGCGGTCGGCTTCGGCCATCTCCGCGTTCGTGAGTATTTCGATCATTGTCGGGACAGTAGCGGGGGTTCCGGACGGCGACAAATGGGCGGCGTCAAATCGCGTTTTGCAGCGGCGCGGTGCAAAATGTCCAACTATTGATCAGATTGCATAATTTATAGGCGCTTAAGATTAGGCAGATATGACAGAGCTGCCCGGCTTACCGGCTAAGCCTTTGGCAAATTGCTTCATTCTCGGTCTGCCGGGCTTGGCACGAGACCTGCTAACCGAAAGCGCGGTTCTCCGGAGTTCCCTTTCCGGCGGGCTGGGGGAAGGATCGGAATGAAAAAAGTAGAAGCCATCATCAAGCCCTTCAAACTCGACGAAGTGAAGGAGGCGCTGCAGGAAGTCGGCCTTCAGGGCATTACCGTGACCGAAGCCAAGGGCTTCGGCCGGCAGAAAGGCCATACCGAGCTCTACCGTGGCGCCGAATATGTCGTCGATTTTCTCCCCAAGGTGAAGATCGAAGTCGTGCTCGGCGACGACATGGTGGAAAAGGCGATCGATGCGATCCGGCGTGCCGCGCAGACCGGCCGGATTGGGGACGGCAAGAT
>DASZQT010000250.1:0-40371 GCA_035549515.1 Pseudolabrys sp.
TTCCGCGCGCCGCTGCCGACCGCGCGCAGCGGCGTCTCCGCCGTCTACATCAATGGCAAGATCGTGGTTTTCGGCGGCGAGGCCACCGGCCGCGTGTTCGGCACCAACGAAGCCTACGATCCAACCACCGACAGTTGGGAGCAGCTCACGCCGATGGCGATCCCGCGTCACGGCCTGCATGGCGCCACCGCAGCGGTGATCGGTAACATGGTGCACGTGCCGGGCGGCGGCCCGCTTCCGGGCGGCAGCGTGCAAGGCGCCTATCACGACGCCTTCACCTTCGATTAACGCGACCGTTCGAGCCGCCCGACCGCTATCGCTGTGGCCGGTTGACAAGGTGTGAACTCGAATCCGCTGCGACAATCGAGCGTCGGCAGCCCTGCCGGCGCTCGCATCAATTTTCATCCCTCGCGCATTCGCATTGTCGGGCCGGGTGCGAATTCTGTCGTTATTGCATGCTCTTGCGCGTCGCGCGCGATGCGCCATTCAGCCGCGAAACTTCACTAAAGAAAAGCACGTAAGCGCAACTTCGGATTTTACGGCTCGATATTTTCAAGCAAAAAAGTTCCCAGCCTGCGGATATGCAGTCGCGCGGGTGGTTGGGGAACGCTGCTTTGAACGAAGACGAATTCAATGAACGTGTCGCTCGCGTTCGACAGCGCTTCGCCGCAGCCCTACCGCAAAAGATAGACGGTGGTTTCACGGCGCTGCCGCGCCTCGGCGACGACGACGCCGACGCCATCGAAAATCTCGTCGTCACTCATCGCAGCTTGCACGAAATCTGCGGCATCGCGCCTTCGGTTGGATTTCCCGCGACCGGCACCGCCGCGCGCGCCGCCGAAACCGTTTTACGCGAGCCGGCAAAAACCAAGCGCCCGCTGACGCCGCAGGAGGTCGCCGCCTATCGGATGGCGATCGAAACGCTGCGCGAGGCGGCGCAATCGGAATTGGGAATTATCAGGGGTCGGGGATGAAATCATGCGTATTCCGTTATTGGCCGGACTTGCCGGCCTGACGCTGTTCGCGTCACTCGCCGCCGCGCAAACTCACGTGCGTCCGCGTCCGTCGGCCGAGCGGCTGCCGCCGCAACGCGCCGGGACACAGGCGCAGGCACAAGCCCAACCGCCGCAACAGGCCAGCGTGCCGCGCTCCAATATGGTGGTCGCCACCGTCACGCTCGCCGACATCGGCTACACCAACGGCGTGCGCTTCGCCAACATGGGCGGCCGCCGCGAAATCTTCATTCCGGTGCCGCAGTCCGACGCGGTTGTCCCCAAGGAGCTGACCCTCGTCCTCGACGACGTCACCGCGCATGAGGCGCGCCGCAGCCTCGAAGTGCTGGTCAACGAGCGCAGCGCCGCCTCCATCGCGCTCGACGGCAAGGGCATGGCGCGCGTGATCCGCGTGCCGCTCGCCAACGTCAAACCGCGCGACGGCTTCGTCAAATTGTCCTTCGTCTATAACGGCGCGGCGACGCAGAACCGTTGCATCGACGTGCGCTTCGTCGGCGACAGCGTCACGGTGCGGCCGGAGTCCGGGCTCGATCTCGAATTCGATCCGGCGATGCTCAACGATGTCGCCACCATCGCGGCGCTGATGCCGCGCGAGGTCACCGTCCTGCTGCCGAGCCGGCGTCTGGCCGCTCCCGATTTCGCCGCCGCGATGGCAGCCGCGCGTTCGCTCGCCAATACGGGACGGCACGCCCAATTCCATGTCGGCTATGAGCGTCCGCCCGAGACCGTCGACGCTGATGGCCGCAAGCATTGGACGCGCGGCCTGGTGGTGATCGGCACGCCCGAGGAAGTCACCGGCGCGGTGCCGCCGCCGTTCGCGAACCGGGCCGGCATCGACCCCAACGCCGGCGCCATCAATGCGATTCGCGTCGGCGGTTATCCCGCCTTGCTGATTTCCGAAGGCGCCGGCGTGCGCGCCTCCCGCCTGCTCGGCGCGCGCCTGATGGGCGCTACGCGCGGCATGAGCAGCGCGACCGTGGCCGCGCTGGGCCCGCCCAAAATCAACGGCGACCGCATCACCTTCGACCAGCTTGGCCTGGCGCCCGCCCCGGTCGAAGTGTTCGGCCGCGCCGAGATCGGCGTCTCCGTCGACAGCCGCCGCCTGCCGCCCGATACGCGGATTGCGCGGCTCCTACTCGACATCATGGTCGCGCCCGACGGCACCGGCGAAAAGGCGGTGGTCAGCGTCTTCGTCAACGACCGCCTGCTTGCCAATGCGGTGGCGGAGCGCGACGGCCCGACCCATGTCGACATTGCGCTGCCGGACGGCTTCATCGAAACCGCCGCCAATATCCGGGCCGTGGTGCTGCGGCGTAGCGCCCAGGGCGATTGCCGCTTCGAGCCGCAAGGCTATCCGGCACAGATCCTCGGCTCGAGCGCCGTGATCCTCACCTCCGTCGGACCGGTGCATGACTTCGGCGACCTCACCGCGCGTTGGGCCAATGGCATCGAAGTGGTGGCGCCGTCGGCCGCCGCCGACCGGCCCGACAAATATCTCGGCCTGATGTCGGACATCGTCTCCGATCTGTCGCCCGAGCTGTCGCCGATCAATGTGCGTTTCGCCGACAACGACACGGCGGCAGCGCCGGCCGCCCCCTTCCTGGTGGTGGGCACGCAGCCACCCAGCGGCTCGGACCCGCATGTCCGCTTCGATCGCGGCCGTGTCGTGGTCAACGACCGCTCCGGCCGCACCCTGCTCGATCTCGCCGGCTTCACCAGCGGCGCGGTGGCGCAACTGGTAACGTCCGACGGCAAGCCGGGCATCTGGCTGCATCCGCTCGCCTCCGACGGCGGCCTGCCGGCGCCGGCGCTTTTGCGCATCGGTCGAGGCGATGTGGCTTTCGTCGACCAGAACGGCGTCGCGCTCGCGATGTCGACCGAGCGCGATACCCTGCTGCATATCGAATATCCCGACCAGACCAATTGGACCACGCTCGCCAACCGCTTCCGCTCCTGGATCATCGGCGCGCTTTGGCTGCTGGCCACCGTCGCCTTCCTCTACGCCTTGCAGCGCATGCGCCGGCAGCGTCCGCCGCGTCCGCGGGAAGAGTAAACCGTGCCGCTCTCCCCTTCCGATCGCGCCCTCGGCGATCTCCTTGTCGCGCGCCAAATCATCACCCTGGCGCAGCACGACGAAGCCGTGGCGCTCGCCGAACGCTGGAATGTGCGGCTCGGCGACGCCATTCTCTCGCGTCAATGGATGGACCCGGCGGCCTATTATCGCGGCATCGCCTTTTACTACGAACTGCCGCTGGTCGACCTGATCAAGGAGCCGCCCACCGACGAACTGCTGCGCGTTGCCGACGCCGACATCTATGCGCGGCAACTGACGATTCCCTGGCGGCGGCGCGAAGGTCGCCTGGTCATCGCGACGGCCGAGCCCGGTCCTGAAACCGTGCAGTTCGCACGCCAGCGCTGGGGCGCCGATATCGAATTCGCGGTCGCCTCCAAATTCGATGTGGTGTGGGCGGTGCAGACCGCTTTCGCCACTCCCCTCTCGCATCGTGCGGTATTCGATCTCGCCGAACACGATCCGGAAATGTCGGCGCGCACGGTGATCACGCCGGAGCAGGCGCTGGTGTTCTATGCGCTGGTGACCGCTTTTCTCGGCGGCTTGGCCACCGCGCCAGTCGTCACGCTGATCGCGCTCAATGCGTTTCTCAGCCTGTTCTATCTCGGCAATTTCATCTTCCGCGGCGCGCTCGTCGCCGCCGGCGGTGGACGCGCCACAGGCTGGGCCTATGAGATCGAGCTCGCCGCCCGCAACTTGCACGACGACGATCTGCCCGTCTTCACCGTCCTCGTCCCCATGCACCGGGAAGCCAAAGTGCTGCCGCAGCTTGCGCAGTCGCTGCGCGCACTCAATTACCCGCTCGGCAAGCTCGACATCAAGATCGTGTTGGAGGCCAACGACACCGAGACCATCGAGGCGGCGCGGCGCGAAGGCCTGGAGGGCGTGTTCGAGGTCATTCGCGTGCCGGAGTCGCAGCCGCAGACCAAACCGAAAGCCTGCAATTTCGCGCTGCGCTTCGCGCGCGGCCAGTATCTCGTCATCTATGACGCCGAAGACCGCCCGGAGCCCGATCAACTGCGCAAGGTGGTCGCCACGTTCCGCCGGCTGCCGCCCGAGGTCGCCTGCCTGCAATGCCGGCTGAATTACTACAATGCCAGCGAGAACTGGCTGTCGCGCATGTTCACGCTCGACTATTCGCTCTGGTTCGACCTGGTGCTGCCCGGGCTCGAGCGGCTCGGCATCCCGATCCCGCTCGGCGGCACGTCCAACCATTTCAAGATCGACGTGCTGCGCGAATTGCGCGCCTGGGATCCCTTCAACGTCACCGAGGACGCCGATCTCGGCATCCGCCTTTCGGAAAAGGGCTATCGCGTTTCCATCGTCGACTCGACCACCTACGAAGAGGCGAGCTGCCATGTGAACAACTGGGTCCGCCAGCGCTCGCGCTGGATCAAGGGCTATATGCAGACGCTCTTGGTGCATACGCGCCGCCCGCTCCATCTAATCCGCCGCACCGGCGTGCTGGGCTTCCTCGGCTTCGTGTTCTTCATCGGCGGCACCGTGCTCTCGGGCCTGTTCAATCCCCTGTTCTGGGTGCTCTATCTGGTGTGGTTGCTGCTGGCGATCGCCGGCTTCGATACGCTGTTCCCGCAGATCCTGTTGCTGATCAGCCTGGCCAATCTGCTTGCCGGCAACGGCGCGCTGGTGTTCCTGGCCATGATCGCGCCGCTGCGCCGCGGCTGGCTCAGCCTCATCCCGTTCAGCCTGACCACGTTCTTCTATTGGGTGCTGATCTCGGTCGCCGCCTATAAGGCGCTCTGGCAGCTCGTGCGCGATCCCTTCTATTGGGAGAAGACGCATCACGGCGTCTCACGCCATCCGAGCGTCGAGACGGTCCCCGCCGAGGGCGTGGTGCCATGACCCGCGTGCTCGCCGCCTCCCCGATCGGGGTCGCAAGTTTCATTGCGGCGCTTGCGATTGCCAGCCTCGCCGTCGAGGCCGGACTTGTGCCGAGCGACACGCTCTCGCTCTGGGCCGGCTCCATCATCGCCGGTGACGGTCAGCAGTCGATCGGCCGCATCGTGGCGGCCTACCCGACCATTCCATTCATGGCAACGTCGGCGCTGGAATTCTTCGCACCGGCCGGCACGCCGGTGCCGGCGCTGCTGGCGGCCGCGCTGGTCGGGCTCATCGCGGCGCTCTGGTTCGTCGCCTTTCGCAAGAGCGGGCTCAACGTCTTCGTCGCCGGGATCGCCACCGCCCTGCTCGCCTTTCATCCCGCCCTGCTGCGCGCGGCCATCGCCGGCCCGTCCGAGATGTTGGTCGTGTTGTTCATGTTCATGTTCGGCAACGCACTCTTCGACTTGCGCGAACGCTGCGCCGCACCCGAGGTGATGGCAGTCAGTCTCGCTTTGCTCGGGCTTGCCTTCTCGCATCCGATGGGCGCGGCCTTCGCTTGCGCCGCTGTGCCCTTTCTCGTGTTCGCGGTGCGGCCGGTGCTGGTGCGCAATTCCGCCTTCAATGTCGTGCTCGTTCTGGTGTTTCCGACCGTGTTTGCGGTCGGTGCCTTCTCCTATGTCTCGTGGGTGTTTCCGGGCGACGGCTGGAGCTTCTACAGCGCGCCCTCGCAAAGCCTGACCGCCTGGACCATCGGCGTCTCGCAAATCTTCGGCGGCGGCCTGACCGGCAATCTCATCATCGACGCCTCGCTCGGCTTTGCCACCGCACTGCTGATGGGCGCACCGCTGGCCGCCGTTGCCGCCTATCGCGTGCGCCAGCGACGCCCATTGCTCGCGCCGCCCGCGGTGCTCGCGGCCACCACGATCGGCGCGGTCGCAATCAGCGTCGGCACTGGACTGTTCGGCGACCCCGCGGCAGTCGCGGTGGCCGCACCGGTTCTGTGCGCGGTCGTCATCATTCGCATCCCGCCGGCGCGCGAAAATGCCGGTATCATGCTGGGCCTGTTGCTGCTCGGCTGGTTCGGCGGAGCGCTCGCACTCACGTTGATCGACCCGCGCGCGGCCTCGCGCTTCACAGGCTTCGAGATCGCCTTGGGGCACGAGCGCGTCGATGCGCTCGATCTCGGTCATGCCCTGGCCAAGCGCAACGGTGTCATTGTCGATACCGACAATGCGCCCGCGGTCGTCGTCGGCCGTAGCTACGCGCGCGGGCTGATCACGCCGTCGGACGAACAGTTCACATTCGCAATCCTGCTGTCGCGCATCGATACGCCCTATGTCGCGGTGCCCGATCCGCACAGCGCTACCGGCGCGCAGGACCGCATCGTGCGCGCCTTCCCACTCCTATACCAGAACGGAACCGGTGGTTATCGGCTCGTTTACCAGAACGCCACATGGCGCCTGTACGCGCGCAATTGAGCAAACCACTGCGGAACGGAAACGGCGAGGACGCGTAACTTCGATGCGCAACAGAAAATGGATAGAGGTGATCATGCGCATCCTTATCGTGGATGACTCCGACGACTCGCGCGATCTGACCGAAGCCGCATTGCTCAGCGCCGGCTATGACGACATCGTCGCGCTCGGTTCCGCCAGGGCGGCCTACGACTTTCTCGCGCTCGCCAAGGGCGGCGAACCGGTGCCGATCGACGTCATCCTGCTCGACATCGTGATGCCGGAGATCGACGGCATCGAAGCCTGTGCCGCTATTCGTAACGACGGCCGCTATGGCGACGTGCCCATCATCATGGTCACCCAGCTCAACGACATGGACAGCTTGGGCAATGCTTTCGTCGCCGGCGCCACCGACTACATCACCAAACCGGTTAAACGGATCGAGCTGCTCGCGCGCGTGCGCTCCGCCATCAGACTCAAGGGCGAATTGACCCGCAGGCTCGAACGCGAGCGCGAACTGATCGGCTTCATGGCCAATTGGGGCGACCGTCGCAGCACCGTCTGGATCGATGACGTCACCGGACTGTTTGTCGGCGAAGTGGCGGAAGTCGCGCTGGTCGGCTGCAAGGCGCACGATCACGAACCGATCTCGGTATTGGCCCTCTCGATCGACCGGCTCGAGGCTTATCGCGGTGCAAGCGGCCCCGAAGCCGCCAATTCGCTGCTCACGAGCGTCGCCAATGCGGTGCGGCGTCTGCCGGCACTGATCGGAACCGTCGCGGCCGCTTATCCCAATGGGCTGATCGTCCTGGTCGCGCCCGGCTACGACCGCACCGCAGCCAATCGGCTGGCCGAGGCCCTGCGAACGGAAGTCGCCGCGCTGCGCCTGTCAAACAGCGAAGCCATTGCCGCCGATCACGTCACCGCCACGGTTGCCGCGGTGACCGCGACCACCGCGCGCGAGCCCGACCGTATCCGGCTGATGATGCAGGCGATCGGCGCCGTGCATGGCCCGGCCGTGCGCGCCGGCGACGAGGTGATTTCGATGAGCGCTTGAACGAGCGGCGCGTTCGGCCGGCGCGGGGGCGCCGGAGAGCGCGAAACACAACGGTGGGGACCGGTTGTTGGGAGAATGGGGGAGTCCGCTATCATGCGCGGCCGCTATTGGTCGGTATTGGGTATTACATTGCTTGGCGCGCCGGGCGCGGTGTGGGCCGGCGCCTGGACCATGGAAGAAGACCACGGTCAGGTCATCACCACCATGACCTACAGTGTGTCGAACGATGCCTATGACAGCTCACGCAATGCTGTGTCGATTCCACGTTATCGCAAGTTCGAGCTCGAACCGCTGCTCGAATATGGCGTGACCAACCGCTTCACTTTGATGGTCGGGCCGATGCTGCAGCACATCGACATTGCGGCGCCGGTCAACGCTACGCGCACCGGGGCGGGGTACACGGAAGTGGGTGGGCGCTACCGCTTCTGGCAGGGCAATGGCTGGGTGTTCTCGGGCCAGACCCTGCTGCGCATCCCGGGAACCGTGGACGATCGCAATCCGGCGGCGATCGGCTACACCGATCCCGAGCTCGATGTGCGCGCGCTGGTCGGCAAGTCGTTCAACCTCGGCCCGTTCGCCTCCTTCATCGACCTCGAACCGGCGCAGCGCTTCCGGGCCGGCGATCCGCCCGACGAATTCCGCTTTGATGCCACGTTCGGCATCCACCTGGCGCCCGATTGGCTGTTTCTGGTGCAATCGCTCAATGTGTTCTCCGAAGGCGCCGGGAGCAATTTCATCTACCCGTCCTACGACTACGAGAAGCTCCAGCTCAGCGTGGTCTACAATTTCGCGCCGGCCTGGGCGGTGCAAGTTGGCGGCTATCGTACCTATTCAGGCCGCAACGCGTTGTTGGAAAATGCGGTGATTACCGGGCTGTGGTACCGGTTCTAGCTCACGGCCGCTCGCAGCCCAGGCGCCAGGCGCAGAGCAGCACACCCGTCGCCGGCTTGCCCTGCACCGTGAAGTCGGTGTCGCCCGGCCCGCCCGCGCCGGGATCGCTGAACCAGCGCCACACCAGCACGCCCTTGACGCTCGGGCGGTGCAGCACCTGCAGCCAATCGCCGAGCACCTCGGCCTGCAATAGCGGATCGGGCGGGGCCGCGCGCTCCTCAGCGCTTTCCCAGGGCTTGGCGGCGGCGCCCTTGGCCGAGCGCAGCCCGACCTCCCCGACGATAATCGGCTTGCCGAAGCGGCTCGCGAGCCGGTCGAGCGCGTCGCCGGTGTCACGCATGACCTTGAGCCGCCCGGCGCGGTCGTCATCGGCTCCGAGCGGCGGATAAAGCGAGATGCCGATGGCATCCAACTGCGGCCAGAACGACACGCGGTTCGCCTCATCGATATTCTGCGCGACGTAGAACAGCTTGCCCGCGAAGATCCCACGCAGGCGCGCGATCATCTCGGTCCATTCCGGCCGGTCGCTGGTCTTGACGAGTTCGGTACCGACCACGAGCGCATCGGCCTTCTCGTCCGCCGCGACCTGCGCGATCTGGGCCATCGCATCGCCATAGCTTTTGAACCAGGCCGACCAGTCCACGTCGTTCGTGGACCCAATCGCGCCCGCCCAGCTCTCCGGCACCCAGACCTGCGGTTTGACGATCGCGACCATGCCGGCCTTATGGACTTCGCGGATGGCCGCGCGTAGTTGGTCGTCGTTCATATCGTTGCCGCGCACGACGGCCACGCTTTGCGGATTGCCCTGCCACAGGAACGGCACGATGGCGAGCGCGCGTGCGCCCAATCGCTGCGCCTCCTCGACCGAGCGCGCCGCCGAGCGGCTGCCGAATGGATGACGCGGCGACTCGATAACGTTGAATCCGTCGAGCCGGCCACCGTCCTCGGCCGCGCCGGCGGCGAGCGGCGCGAGCGCCGCCAATACGAGCAACACCCTCCCCAGCGCGCTCATTCTCCCCTCGCCTATCCCTCAGATCGAGCCCGCGCCGCGCAAATCCATATCGCCCGGCGTGGCGTAACGCTTCACCTCATTGGCGAGGCCGACCGGATCGAACGGCTTTGGAATAACACCGACAACGCCGAGCGTGAGAAAATGCGCGATGTCGCGGCTCTGCGCGCGCGCGGTCATGAACACCACCGGGGTGCGCGCGGTAGCCTCCTTTTCACGCAAACGCGACAGCGTTTGCGGACCATCCATCTCCGGCATCATCACATCGAGCAAGACCAGCTTCGGCAGCCATAGATCCGCTTCGTCAAGCGCCTCCCGCCCGGAGGCGCAGCTCTTCACCGCGATCTCGGGGTCGAGCCCTAGCGATATTTCGACCAGCTCTCGAATGAATGGCTCGTCGTCGACGAGCAGAATCCGCAGATCGCCCATTACCGGTTCCTTGTTATCGCCCCCGGCGTTTCAACGCTTACCGCCGCAAGCGGCCCCGACTCGCTTGCCGGCGCGCCCTCCATGGCGGTCGGCCGCGGCAGTTCGACGAAGAACACCGTGCCGCCGCCTCCGGCCGGCTCGTATCCGACTTGCCCGCCCAACCGTTCCACGATCTGTCTGACGATGCTCAGGCCGAGCCCGGCGCCGCCTTTCTCGCGGATATTGCTGCCGTCGGCCTGCGCGAACTTGGAAAAGATCCGCGTCTTGAATTCGTCCGGAATGCCCGGGCCGCGATCGCACACGCTCAAGCGCACGCGGTTGTCATCCTCGTCGATGGCGAGCACCACCTCTTCGCCGGCGGGCGAGAACTTGATGGCATTGCTCAGGAGATTGGTCACGACCTGCACCAGACGATCGGCGTCCGCCCATACGTCGCCCGGCCCCGAGTCCGCCAGCGTCAGCGTCAGGCCGGCCTGCGAAGCCAGATCGCGGCTCGTCTCAATCGCCTGCTCGGCCGTCGCGCGCAGGCTCACCGGACCGAACTGGAAGCGCAGGCTTCCGGATTCGATGCCTTCGATTTCGAGAATGTCGTTGACCAGCCGCGTCAAACGCTCGCCGCTGAGCTGTGCGATGGTGACCAGCCGTTGCGCCAAAGGGGGTAACTCGCCACCCTTACCGGCCTCAAGCAGTTTGAGCGAGGCGGCAATCGAGGCCAAAGGCGTGCGCAATTCGTGACTCACGGTGGCCACGAACTCGTCTTTCAGGCGCTCGGTCTGCCTGCGCTCGGTGATGTCGACAACGGCCGCCAGAATGAGCAAACCGTCCCGGATCTGGACGGCGCTAAGCGCAATCTCGACCGGGAACTCGACTCCGTCGCGGCGCATCGCGACCAATTCCCGGCCGTGGCCCATCTTGCGGCTCTCCGGGTGGCGCGCGAAGCCGGCGCGCAGCGCGACGTGCACGCCGCGCATATGCTCCGGCACCAAGATCTCGACCGGACGGCTGATCAATTCGCCGCGGTGGTATCCGAACAGGCGCTCGATCTCGCGATTAACCATAACGATGCGCCCGCTGCGGTCGATCATCATCATGCCGCTGGGAGAGGCTTCCACCGCGAGGCCAAAGAGTTCTTCGGCCAGCCGTTGCTCGGTGACGTCGCGCGCAATCGCCGAGGCGCCGACATGATCGCCGGTTACCGAGCGCAACGGCGAAATGTCGAAGATAAGATGGATCGGCGTTCCGTCCTTGCCGAGCGCCACCGTCGCCAGATTGGGAACGCGTTGTCCGACGCAAAATCGGTCGCGAAACGTGCCCGCGGCTTCGGGGTCCGCGACGCGCACGACCGCTTCGATGTCCCGTCCAAGCGCTTCCACCGCGCCATAACCGAACAGATTTTCCGCGCCAGCATTCCAACCGGTGACGATCCCGTCGCGATCGGTCGACAGGAAGGCCAGGCTCCAGGAATGCACCGCGGCCGCATAAAGCGCCTCGCGCCCCGAAAACCCGTTCCCGTTTCGCACTTCCGCCGCGGCCGTTCGGTCGCCTCGCCTGCCCAGCGCTTGGCCGACACCCTCGAATGCGCGCGTAACCCAATTCGGCATGAATGTTCTTTTCGCGCTCCGAGCGCGCGCTGTCCGCGTGCGCGCATCAACTAACAAGATGTCCAGTATAATTTGCGTGAAGTGGTGACGCGCGGCGCTAAGTACGAATACGCACACCGACACAAATATCGGTGACACGCGCTTTCACGTCCGACATTCCGTCTAACGGATCATCCAACAAAAAGGCGCAACCGCCGGCCTTGCGGCCGGCGGTCCAGCATTCTTCAAACGATCTTCCGATGATTGAGCGGGCGCGTTTAGCGCGCCGGGACCAAGTCGAGTCCGGCTACGCCAACGGCCAGGTTGAGGCCGGCCTGACCCTGCACCGACAGAGGCTGCAGCATCACGGTGCGGTTCGAACCGCCGACCAGCGCGTTGGCGCCGACGCCCGCGCCGACGGTGGCCTCGGCGCTCGCGCCGGCGTATTGCCCGGCGAGCGCGCCGAAGCCGCGGTTGGTCGGCGCATAGACAGCCCAGACCATGCGGCCGCCCGCCGTCGCGCCGATGTCGAGCCCGAACTTGCTGATCGTCCCCATATAGAGCTCGCGCGGTCCGGGCGTCGATGGCGTGAACACGCAGGCCACGCCCTTGCGCGACGCCACGATCATACCGATGCCGCCGGAGATGTCGCAATTCAGAGTACCGACCTGGGTGCGCGCCGGCGCCTGTGCCTGGCTGGGCGCCGACAAAGCAAGCGCGGCAAGCGCCACCGACACGGCCAATCCTTTGGAGACTCGGGTCATATCGCATTCCTCTTTTTTGCGGATGAATTTGTCTGTGGACGAATGACGACGATGCAGGGATCGCAGTCTACCAACACGCCGGCGCGACACTGGTTCCATCGCCCCGTTTAAGCCGCAAGTGCTTACGCTTCGTGGCCAAATACGACGGCATTTTAAACGCGCCAATGTCAGGTCGAGCAACGGCCGGCGAAATTGCTGCCGCTTGCATAGACCGAGAGCGGACTGAAGGCGGGATCGCAGCCGTCCATGATCTTGTCCGGCCTCTTCGCCAGCGGGCGCTTGTTAACGACGGTCACCGCGCGATCCAGGCGGTTACCCTTATGACGGCGATCGACATATTGCAGCGCGCCGCCGGTCGGCACCACGGACCGGGCGCTGACCGAAATGCCCGGGATGCTCAGCGGCGCGACGAGCTCCGCCACCGCGATCGCCAAAAGTGCCGCCAGCAAATATGAAACGAACCTACGCATAAATGCTCCGTCGCTTTCCGCCGGGTGAGGCGCGCGCGTTGCGCAGCACCAAATGCGGATGCGCAGGAAAAACAGCGTTCGGGGGAGTTCGGTTCCGGCTCTCACGCAGCCGTGAGCCTAGCGCGGCGCCAGAATCTGACCGACCGGTATTACGATGTGGCAGCGCACGCCATCCGGATCGAAGTCGAGCCGCACCTCGCCGCCAAGCACGCGCGCGAGATTGCGCTCGATCACCATGCTGCCGAATCCGGACTTACGGCGCGCGCGCACGCGCGGTCCGCCGCGCTCGCGCCAATCGAGCGTGAGCGCGCCGCTGTCGTCGCGCCGCTCGCGTTCCCAGGTGATTGAAATCTCGCCATCGGGCACCGATAACGCGCCGAATTTCGCGGCATTGACGGCCAGTTCATGCAACGCCAGGCCGAGGCTTTGCGCCGCCTCCGGTTTCAGCGCGACCGACGGCCCCTCGATGTTGATCCGCGCGCCCTCTTTGTTCAGATAGGGCGCGAGTTGTGAGCGCACCAATTCGCCGAGCGAAGCGCCGTACCAGCTTTCGCGCACCAAGAGATCGTGCGAGGCGGCGAGCGCCTGTAGGCGGGCCCCGAACTGGTTGAGGAAACTTTCGATCGAACCGGTGTGGCGCGCGGTCTGCCGCGCCATGGCCTGGATCACCGCGAGCAGGTTCTTGGAGCGGTGCGTCAGTTCACGCAGCAGCAGGCGCAGATGCGCGTCGCCTTCCTTGCGCTCGGTCACATCGATCGAGGCGCAGGTCACGCCGACAATCTCGCCGGCGTCGTTGCGCAGCGGCTCGACATGCAGATCGTGCCAGCGCAGACCGCCGCCGTCCTCGATGCCGACCTCCGCGTTCCTGGACTCGCCGCTCGCCAGCACCTCGCGCTTGAGCGCGACGGTGGTGGCCCCGATATCGGCCGGCAGGATTTCGTCGTCGCTGCGTCCGAGAATGTCGTGGATAGCGCGGCCGAACATCGGATTGCTGATCGAGGTGTAACGAAGATCGCGGTCCTGCGTGTAGACAGTGACTTGCGAGCCGCGCAACGCCGCCTCATAGCGCGCGAAGCGCGCGCGCAACAGGTTCAGCTCCCAGGCCTGGGCATTGACCTGC
The DNA here is from genome assembly GCA_035549515.1 of Pseudolabrys sp. GTDB lineage: Bacteria > Pseudomonadota > Alphaproteobacteria > Rhizobiales > Xanthobacteraceae > Pseudolabrys. Next base: position 13,701 of record DASZQT010000250.1, read on the forward strand.
CGTTCAAGGCGCTGGCGCTCCATCTCCAATCGCGCCAGTTCGCTGTCTCCCGCAGCCGGCATTTCACGTCCCGTGACACTTTTCTCGGACTGGCGCCCGATTGGCCGCCTTGGCCAACCGCCCGCGGCGCGGGCCGACGGCTCGATCCGTCTTATCAACGGGTTCGCGGCCTTTTTTGTCAACCGAACCCAGCCAATTTCGGTACGGTGGCCTACCAATGGCAAAGCCGCTCATGCGACCGGCGCGGTCGTCCCGAAGGTCGGCCACGGCGACCCGCGGCCGTCGTCTTAAGATCACGGTTAACTAACCCGCCGCGCACGCCGACTGGCATTGCGTTCGAAGAACAGGGCCTGGCTCACGACCGCCGACACCGTCGACGGCTGGAATGGCTTGGCGATGAGAAAGGCGGGCTCCGGCCGCTCGCCCGTGAGGAAGCGCTCGGGATAGGCGGTGATGAAGATGACCGGCACCTCGAAGCTGCGCAGCATCTCGTTGACCGCGTCGAGACCCGAGCTGCCGTCGGCGAGTTGAATATCGGCGAGGATGATGCCCGGCCGCTTCTTGCGCGCGAGCGCGGTGGCTTCCGCATGCGTGCGCGCGACGCCGAGCACGCGATGGCCGAGACTTTCGACCAGCGCCTCGAGATCGAGCGCGATGAACGCCTCGTCCTCGATGATCAGCACGTCGGTGGCGATTTCGGCCGCCAGTTCGCGGCCGCATTCCTCGACCAGATTGCGCACTGTCGCAACGTCGGTGTCGAGCACCTTGGCGGCCTGCTCCTCGCTCAAGCCTTCGAGCGAGATCAACAGGAAGGCCTGGCGCGGCATCGGCGAGATTTGCGCGAGATGCCGCTCGACCCCCTGCGCGGTATCGGTCGGCCCCTTGGCATTGAGCGCGACGGAATTCCAAATCTTGGTGAGCAGGTGATAGAGCGCCACGCGCGGCGAGCCGCCATATTCGAGCGCCTTGGGGTCCTGAACCAGGGTTTCGAGGACGGCCACCACATAGGCGTCGCCCGAGGATTGGCTACCGGAGAGCGCACGCGCATACCGGCGCAGATACGGCAGATTTTGTGCAACCGCTTGAGATACAGCCAAGAATCCCTCCCGAACATGACGGGTCAGAGCCCATTCAGGCGTCCGCCCCCCGCCAATCCAATAGCTTACGATGCCATTTCAACGTTACCGCTTTAAAAAAGTTCCCTCCCCCCGGAACCATAAAGCAAGTCAACGGTTTTGAATGGACATAGAGGGGGTACCCCGACCCATTATGGGAAAGGGAATCCGGGGTCGCAAAATGGACGAGCTCAAGCGCGTGGGACAGCAGAAACCAATGGAAGCCGCGACGGCGCGCAAAAAGGCGAATTCGAAACCGGCCAAGCTCGGCCGGGAAGTGCAGGCCCGTCTCGGCCAGCAACTTCGCGCCATGTATGACGAGGTGGTCAGCCAGGGCGTGCCCGATCGCTTTAGCGAATTGCTTAACCGTCTCGACAGCAACGGAAGCAAGGAAGGGCAGTGATGCCAATTGACGAGTCGGTCCGCAAAGCCGTTCTCGCCGCGGTGCCCAGCCTCCGCGCCTTCGCGATTTCCCTGTGTGGAAACGTGGACCGCGCGGATGACCTGGTGCAAGAAACACTGCTGCGTGCGCTAGCCAATATCGACTCCTTCCAGCCCGGCACCAATATGTCGGCTTGGCTGTTCACCATCCTGCGCAATCACTTCCGCTCGGAATACCGCAAGCGCCGACGCGAGGTCGAGGACAGCGATGGCCATTACGCCGAAACGCTGAAGTCGCAACCCGAGCAGTACGGCCAGGTCGAGTTCAGGGAATTCCGCACCGCACTGGCGCAACTGCCGCCCGATCAGCGCGAGGCGCTGATCCTGGTGGGTGCCTCCGGCTTCTCCTACGAAGAGGCCGCCAGGATATGCCAATGCGCCGTCGGCACCATCAAGTCGCGCGTCAACCGCGCGCGCACCCGGCTCGCCGAGTTGATGCATGTGCACAGCGCGGAGGACTTCGGCCCGGACGAGCAGACCCGCGCCGTGCTGGCCGGCGGGGAATAAGCGAAGTCACAGCCGCATCACTTGCAAAGAACCTGAATGTCGACGCGGCGATTGTACACGCTTGGCGAAGCGTCGGCCGTCCATCGGTACAGATTTCGCTCGCCAAAGGACCCGAGTGCGGAGTCGACCATGTTGCCAAAATGCTTGTTCAAGACCTGATAAACGCGCGCGGCGCGGCGCTTCGATAGGTCTTTGTTGTAATCGTCCGCCCCCATAGCATCGGCATTCCCACTCACGAATATCCCACAGTCTTTCCGCGCCGCGATCTGCTGGCGTATGCGAGGAACAACGGCCTGCTCCAAGGCACCGCCGTCGTCGATACTGTTGCTCTTCTCGAACCATACCGAGGTGAAAAGCTGCAATTCGCCTCCGCCATAGAGTGGTGCTGGGTGCCCAGCCGATTTCTCCACCAGCACGACCGTGGGTGGTCCGAGCACAGATACCGGCGGGCTTGTTATTGTCACGGCGGGCGGCATGACCGTGACAGGCGCATTCACCGTTACCATCGGATCGCAACCGATATGCACCAGCGCGCAAAACGCCTTTTTCGTCAACTGTTCGGTAGCGGTATCGATCGCTTTGATCCCGCGCGCAGCGACAAACTCTCCGACTATTTTCCCTATTGTGACCGGATTGGCGGCTTCGCCCGTCTCTATCAGCTTGTCCGCGACAAAGCGGACGACGTCTGCCTGGACGGCACTGGTCCGCGTGCGATCAATCGCTTTTTGAATCTCGGTCAAGCTAGCATCGACTTTGGCCGCAGACTGCCTGAAAAGAGCGATTTGCTGATCGCGTTGCTCGATTTCCCGCTGGTGCATTTGATTGATCGATGCAAGCGCGGAAGCCGACGTTTCCATGGCCCGAACGAGCCGCTCCCCATCGGGCAAACGGCCTTCCAAATGTGCAATGCGACTCGTTAGCGCGCGCAAGTCTTCCAAATTCCGGGGAGAGCCCCGCTCGCCGTTGGTCCAATGGAAGGCAAGCCACAGCGACCCCATGAGTGAAAGGACTGCGATGCTGGCGCTCGAAACAAGCCTAGTCCAGAGATATGCCTGTTCCTGATATTTACGTAGGTATACCCACCGCAAATGACGAAACATACGTGCCCCCGCTCGAACCATTTTGTTCTTGATTGACTACGCTAGCCAATGGCGGTTGTTAGTCAATACTTTACAACCTTGCGTATTGCGACGCGCGGCTGCGCCGTCGGCACCATCAAGTCGCGCGTCAACCGCGCGCGCACCCGGCTCGCCGAGTTGATGCATGTGCACAGCGCGGAGGACTTCGGCCCGGACGAGCAAACCCGCGCCGTGCTGGCCGGCGGGGAATAAGTCTCAAGTTTCCGGATTTTTGGGCTCACGAGCGCCCGCGGGCGACACGGGAAGCTATTCGCGTCCCGGCTCCAGCCCTTCCGCCAGCGTCAGAACTTCCCGGCAGGCGCGGCATTCGAACGTCCGCAGCTCCGGGTGGCGCGCCACCGCCGGAACAATACGGGCGAGCCGCATCGGCTCACCGCAATGCGGGCATTTGGGGACGGTCTCCATCAAAGCCGCGTAGCGGGAAGCTGCCGCTGGCATCAACTAAGGAAATATCCGTAGGTGACCCGGTACCCAGGCTTATGACAGCCCGCGGCGCGCCGCGACCCCCGTGCGGGAATCGGGCGACGTCCGCCGCGGTTGCCGAAATCGCGATGAGGCCACCTCACGCGCTCAAGGCCTGCTCGTTGACCGAGCGCTCGGCGATCCTGCTCAAGAGCTCGTCGGCCTTCTTCTCTTCCTCGAGCGTCTGGTGCAGCAGCTTGGCGACCTGCGGCCGGTCGAGCAGCTTGGCCCAGGTGCAGAGGGTGCCGTAACGGGCGATCTCATAATGCTCGGCCGCCTGCCCGGACGCGATCAAGCCGGCATCGAGCATCGGCGTGTCTTCCGCCTCCTCCATGGTTTCCTTGCTTTCGGCAATGATGCCGAGAATGGCGTCGCACTTCTTGCCGCGCGGAGTCTTGTCGATCATCTCGAACGCCTTTTCGAGCCGGCCGACGTGACCTTCCGTTTCCTTCAGATGATCGTTGAACGCCTTCTTCAGGTCGGGGTCCTGCGCCTGCTTGGCCATCTGCGGCAGCGCCTTGGTGAGCTGCTTCTCGGCGTAATAGACGTCCTGCAGCAGATTGTGAAACATATCCTCCATCGTCTTCATGACCGTCGTCTCCCATTCGATTGTCGTTTGGTGCCGAATGCCGCGTCGCGACATCGCACAGCCAACGTGTCAGCGGAAATCCGGTTCCTGGCCGCGCATCGCGCGCGCCGCACGCCGCCGCGCATCGCGGAACCGTGGAACAAAGTCGCGCGTTGTGGCTGCGCCAAGTCGATAACCGCACGACGATAGCCGCGTGACATGCGGCACGGGGACATCATGAACCAGACGCGTCACAGCCAGAATCAATCGACCGATACGGAAACAATCGGCATGCGCTTCGCGCGCTTTGCGCAGGGCGTGGCCTTCGTCGCCGGTCAGCCAATCACCTTCCTGCTCGCCTGCGGCGTCGTGGTGCTGTGGATCGTCACCGGTCCGATCTTCAATTACAGCGACACCTGGCAGCTCGTCATCAATACGGGCACAACCATCGTCACCTTCCTGATGGTGTTCCTCATCCAGAATACCCAGAACCGCGACATGAAGGCGGTTCAGCTCAAGCTGTCGGAACTGGTGCTGGCGGTGCAAGGCGCCGAAAACAAGTTCGCCGCCATTGAGGATTTGAGCGACGAGGAACTGGAAAAGCTGCATCAGCAATGCCGGGCGCAGGCGGAAGAGACCGGCGAACATCTGGAGAGCCGGCGCGCGGAGCGCAAATCCGCCAGCAACGGGCGCAAGCCGCAGGCCTCCGCGCGCCGGCCGCCAACGCGCAATTAGCGCGCCGTCCGTTCGCGCCAGCCGCCTCCTTGATTCCGCCACAGGACTTGATTTAGCTCTTGCCGATTCGCTTGGGACGAATGGGACGGGTGCAATGGGTGGTGGATGGCGGGTGGCCACAGGCCTTGCGCTGGCCTGCGCGGTCGTGGGCGGCGATGCGCTGGCGCAGCCGCGCAAACAGACCTCCGATAAGCAATTCACCGGCGTCGCGGCCTATTACAGCAAGGGCTATCGCGGCGCGACCGCGCGCGGCGACCGCTACGATCCCGCCAAGTTCACCGCCGCGCATCGCACACTTCCGTTCGGCACCCGCCTGCGCGTCACCGACAAACGCACCGGCCGCAGCGTCACGGTGATCGTCAACGACCGTGGTCCGTTCACCAAAGGCCGCGTGCTCGATCTCTCGCTCGCCGCCGCCAAAGAATTGCACATGATCGATCGCGGCCTCGCGCGCGTCACGGCCTCGATCGAATAAAGGCAGCGATCGCCGAGTCAAAACGTCAATCTGACATGCGTCATCGCCCGTGTTCTTTGGCGGCCCCGGGCAAGCCGTCGTTTGAATTCCTTGTCCGCCGCGCTGCGCAAGAAGCGAGGGCGCACGGGACGCCGTGGGTCCCAACGGACCCGCAGGCCTCGATTGCCTCGCGGCATCGAGGTTAGTGTTGTGCCCGCGTCCACGCCGGGTTCGGCGTGTCAGACGGGCATCCGCAAGTCCGCCCAACCCATGGCGTCCCGCGCGCGGTGTTTGTGAGGTTTGCTCCGTGCCGCCCCCGGTGGATGTACCTTTCAGGCGCTTCGCCTTTCGGGCGCGAACGCCTAATCCACCGCTATGGACCCGCGATGACGTGAGCCTCGGCCGACCCGATGCAATACGTCACCACCGGCGGGGTCCGTGGTCTGCGGCTGGCAGGCCGGGACGGCGCGGCTTGGACCGCCGGAAGGGGAAAACCCGCGCCGCATCTCCGACGCCCCCGCCCGGCCACCGCTCCCCGCCCCGCGTCTGGAGACGCTGATCAGACACCCCTCGCTACAAGGGGCGGGATGGCGATGAATATAGTCCTGTGTAGGAATAATGTCAACAAGCCGAGGAGGCCGTCATTCCCGGGTGATCGCATTTGGCACGATCGCGCCGCGCCGTTACGTCCCCCCGAAAGGGGGAGGTAAGGTGTGGCGCGGCATTGCCACGTCATGGCCCGGCTTGTCCCGGCCACCCACGTCTTTCGTCTTGCCTGGCGCTCAAGGCGTCGATGCCCGCGACGAGCGCGGGCATGACGGGGCGGTGGTTCGCGGCCGCGCTTGTAATCAAAGCACGCGCGACCTGCGCATCGACAACCCGTTAGAACTTGATCGTGCTGCGCAGGCCGACCAGGAAGGCGTGGTCGTATGACAGTTTCGGGTTGTCCGGATTCTGCCCGCCATTCGGCTTGATAATGTATTGCAAGTCAGGCTGCAGCACCCACCACGGCGCGAGCTGCGCCTGATAGCTCAGCTCCAGCACCGTCTCGGCCGAGCGCACCGCGTCGCCATTGTCGCGATCGAAATCCGCCACATCGGAGCTGACCTTGATATAGGCCGCGCCGAAGGTGAGCACGTCGTCCGCACGCCCCGGCACCAGGCCTTTGATGCCGAAGCCGCCGTCGATGTAATAGGAGACGAGATTACGGTCGGAGGGCGAGAAGCCGCCGCGCATGAACAGGTTCACGCTGCTCTCGCGCCCGCGCCACACCATCTGATCGGCGACGCCGTAGACACCCCAATCGCCGCTCTTGTTGAGCACGCCGCTATAGGCGTCGGGGAAATCCGTGTTGGCATACCAGGCACCGAGCTTGTAGACGCCGGGCAGTCCGGCGGCCTTCTTGTCCTGATTGATCGCGTATTGCAGCTCGCTCATCGCCAGCGCGCCGCCGGTCATCTTGAAATCGAGCCCGTAGCGGTTGCAGGCCTGCGGATCGCCGTCGCAGCCCGCGCCAGCCGGATTGCCGTTGAACACGGCGGCCAGCACCGTCAGTTCGTCGGTCGGCTTGACCGCCACGCGCACGCCCGGCGTCGCGACCGGATAGGCCGGGCCGCCGCTCAACATGTCGGCCGCGAATAGCGCCGCCCAGCCGAAGGTGCCGTTGATCAGGCCGCCGGCGGTCGGGCTGATGATGAACTCGTCGTCGGCGGCAAGCTGACCGAGCCGAACCGAAATCTTGTCGTCGTAGAAATTCTGCTGGTACCAGGCAGTGAACAGCCGCGTGGTGGCGAGCGCATCGATGTTGCTCGGGTCGGAAATGCTGCCGACATTGTCGAGTGCGTCGCGCCCGCCATTGTGGATCTGGTAGACCGTGACGTGGGTGGTGGCGCCGTTCCAGCCGATCAGCTTGGCGAGGTCGGTGTCGACCGAAAATTCGATGCGGCCTTCATAGGTACTGCCGCGATTGAGCCCGCCGGACAGAACCGAAAAGGTCTCGCCGATATAGTTGAGCGTGATGTCGATACCGCTCTTCTCCTTGAGCGCGGTGCGCGCGCCACCCCAATCACCGGTCAGCGTGTCCTGCTCCCAGATCGATTTCGGCTTGTCCTTGGGCTCGGCGGCTTGCGCAGCCGATACCCCGATGACCGACGTCACCAGCAGGCCCAGCCATTGGCACCGCTTGTTCCTGTTGGCTCGATTGCCCCGCATCACTACCCCCGCCTTCCAAGTTGAGTTCGTCTTGTCGGTTATACTAGTTATGTTATAACATTACCTACTTTTGAGTCCACCCGCAACCCCCGCCATGGCATCGAGTTGTGCGAGCGCCTGGAAATGCGCGTCGCGCACGGCCGGGTTGAACAAGGACCACGGCTCCGCCTTTTTGAGCTCCACGACCGCCACTGTCGCCTGCGCGCGATAGTCGGAATAGGCCTGTTCCACCTCGGCGAAATTATTGTCGGCGGCCGCCATGGCGATCCGCCGCAGCGTCAGCGCCATGCCGCCGGCGGCAGCGCGCGCGCGCCTGCGCTCGGCAAGCCCGCCGGCGACGCTGGTGTCCTTGGCGCCGGGGAAAAACTCGGCCAATTCGCGCCACTCGCCGCCCACGGCATCGACCGTCAACGCGATCACCTCGCGGTCGCGCGCGGGGATCGCGGTATCGAGAACGCTGACGAACTTCTTCAATTCGTCGAGCTCCAACGCCAGCGTGTTACGCGTGTAAGGCTCCTCGCCGTCTCCGACGGTGTTGAGATAGGCCACGAGGTCCGCGCGTTCCCCTTCGCTGTAGCCGAGATCGTAATGGCGATCGAAGTAGCCGACCACCTGCTCGTAGCTGTCGAAGCGCCCGTCGTGAAAATAGGGTGCGTTGAAATTGGCGTTGAGCAGTGTCTTGGTCTTGAACCAGCCGCCGCTGCCGATGTCGTGCACCTTGTGGTCGATGAAGGCGCTCGACGGCTGATGGCAGCTTGCGCAACTCATCGAGGCGTCGTGCGGGAACGGCCTGTTGAACACGGTCTCGCCGCGACGCGCCGCCTCCGAGGCCTGCGCGCTCAAATAACCGCCGGCGGCCAGCTTCGGATTGGGCAGAAAGGCGATTTCGTCGATATAGGTGACCAGCGCGTCGAGTACCTGCGGCGACGGCTCCGGTCCGGCGAACTCATTGACGATCACGTTGCGCACGAAATCGCGCAGCGAGGCCATGCGGCCGTCATGGCCGTAAGGGCCGAGATATTTCGCGCCGCGCAGGCTCGGCGGCGTGACCGGATCGAACAGCCCATTGTCGGCCTTCGGATTGAACAGCGCGCCGCTGGTGTCGAAATTTCCCGGCCGGCTCGACAGGCCGGGCACGTAGAGCTTCGCGTTGCCGGCGCCCTGCTGATGGCAGGTATTGCAACTGATGCCTGCCTTCTGCGCCGGTCCGCCGAAGATGCCGGCCGAGGAAAACAGCATGTCGCCAAGATTGAACAGATAGGAGCGCTTGCCGCCCGCCATTTCGAAGCCGAACAATTCGGTCGGCTGGTCGAGCGGATCCTCGTTGAGTTCCGTGCCCGGCGGCAGCACGCCTTCCTTGGCGACGATGGGGCTCGACCAGGCTGGCCCCGCGCCCAGCACGACGAGCATGGCCAAGGCGGTCGCCGTCCGGCTCGTGCGCTCCAGCAATCGTTGCATCGTCATATCGGTCGTCCCAAGGATTTAAGTCGGTCAAGCGCGCCGGCGGCTTACTCGCCCACCGTCGGCTTCTTGAGCTTGAGCTTGCCGGCGGAGGTCTGCAGCAGCACCGCCAATTCCTCGCCCGCCTTCTTGAGCGCCGGCTGATCGACTGTCTTGAGGTCCTTCACCTCGACCAGCTTCTCGACGTCCTCGATCTTGTCGATGATGGAGGCCGCGAGCTTGGGGTCGCGCGCCTTCAAGGCATCATGGAAGGCGAGCTTGTAGACGGCTTCGATGCCTTCGACATTTTCGTGCATATCGGTCAGCGAGGTGCCGGCATAGGGCGACTCGCCGCCCTTGGATTTGTTCTCGCCGACTTCGTAGGCGAGCTTGGTCGCGCCATTGAGCAATCCCTGCGCGGTGAAATGGAAGCTCTTGGCCGAGAGCTGCTTATTGAACTCGGTCAGGTCGGCGGTGAGCTTGTCGACCGGCGCGGCGAGATCGTCGAGCTTGCCGGCGAACAGCGCCGCTTCGATCGCGTGATAGCCCTGCTTGGCATCGGGCCAGGCGTCGATCGCCTCGTCGAGCTTGGGGAAGAATTCGCCGGTGATCGGCTCGGCCGCTTCCCAGCCCTTGCGCGACTTGATCCAGGCGGCCTGCGCGGCCTTGGCGTCGCCGGCCTTCAGCGCGGTCTGCATTTCCTTGGCGCCGGCAAGCGCAATGCCGATGTGCTCGACGGCATAGGGTTTGTAGTTCTGCACGCCCTTGCTCATGGCGTCGGCGTCGGCGCGTCCGGAAGCCCCGGCAACGACGGCGAATGCCAGCAAGGCGCAACACAGTCGGCCGGCATGGGCCGCCTGGGCGGCAAGACGCGCGCCGATTCCGCGCCGCAGGGTCTCGATCATGGTCGACATCGCGTGGCTCTCCCGCTTCAAACAAATGTTGCGGTCGATTCATCGCAAGGAACGCCGAGCGTCAACGAAAATGTTATGAGAAATCAATAGTTTATAATTAGTCCAAAGAGAGATTGCATCCCGCTTCGACCAGTTACGAATTATTCCAATGACGGTCTTTGGCGCAAAGCGCTGAACGCGCAAGCAAACGACAGCCACAAAAAAACACGCGGATAAAACTCCAACGCATCGGCCTGCGCGGCGATGCGGCGTGCGCAATGCACACGCGACAAAATGGCGCAACTCATCGCACCCAACAAAGCTCCCGCGTGACATGCGCGCGGGCGCGGCGCGACTTATCGAACGCACCGGCGAGGCAGCATCCCGGCCGCAGCTATAACGCGGGTTAAAGACGTGAATTAACCAATGGAAACGTCTCTTCCCCGGCCACGCCGCGACGCCCTTGCAGTCTCGCGAGGACCCGGCAAAAATCGCTGGTAATCGCCGCCAACACATAGATATGCTTCGGGGAACACGTGTCGGCGAACGACCGGCGTTTGTAAAAGCGTGAGGGGGGTCCCGGCGCAAACCGCTGGGACGGGGAAGGCATGAAACGGTCTATCGCCGTTTTGGCTCTTGTTGGCATCACAATAGGGCTCGCACTGCCGGCCATGGCCGCCAGCGGGCGGTCGACCGAGCGCTTCGCCAATATCGAGCCGCTCGAGCCAATGGCGCGCAGCCGCAGCGATGCCGTCGAACAGGCGGCGCAGGTGCCGGGCGCCGCCGGCGTGCTGCTCGAAGCGCTGCGCTATCGCGGCGCCACCGCACGGCAACTCGGCCTGCCGGCGCAGCTCTGGTGTGCCGACTTCATGAATTTCGTGCTGCGCAAGGCCGGCGCCAACGGCACGCACTCACGCGCCGCGCGGTCGTTCCTCGCCTTCGGCAAGAAGCTCGACAGTCCGCGCGTCGGCGCCATCGCCATCTTCGCGCGCGGCGGACCCAATAGCGGGCATGTCGGCGTGGTGCGCGGGACCGATGGCGACGGCAATCCGATCATCGTCTCCGGCAATCACGGCAACGCCGTGCGGCAAGCAGTCTATCCCAAGCACCGCGTGCTCGCCTATGTCATGCCGCCGCACTACGTGCTCGAGGAAATGGCGAGTGCCGCGCGCAAAGCCGCGGCGGCTGCCGCCACCAAGTAACGCCGTCGCACGACAATAGACTCAATAATGCTGCGGCTCGTATGGGTAACGATACGGGCCGTATTCGTTTACGCCATTCGCTTGAACCGTTCATGCCGCCGCATTTGTTTCAATGCGACGACGCGCGCATGACGCCCTGGATTAATCTTAACTTCCTGTAACTGTCGACGCCGCCGCATCGAAATGCACACTTCGATGGCAATTCGTCCGTAATGCAACGCGCGCCCGGCGCGCGCGGATGCGTTCGAACGGGATTGACGAGGCGGCATGAGGCGGGACATGCGGAAATTCATCGTCGGCCTGGCGGCCGCGGCCATCGTGCCGCTCGCCGCGCCATCTGCTTTCGCGACCACGCCCGACCAGGTGCGCCAATGCGAAAGCGACGGCGCCCCCGACCTGCGCATTCAGAGCTGCTCGGCGGTCATTGCGCAGCCGCTGCCGGAAGCGGCCGCCAAAAGAAAGAACGGGCTCGACCGCAAGCCGCTCGACGAGAACCAGCAGAAGTCCGACGCCTATACCAGCCGCGGCCGTGCCTACCGCGCCAAGAACAATATCGACCTGGCGATCCGCGATTTCGACGCCGCCATCAAGCTCGACCCCGAAAACGCCGACGCCTATTACAATCGCGGCCTGGCCCTGCGCGATCGCGGCGACGCTGACCGCGCGCTCGCCGACTTCGAAATGGCCACCCGCTACGACCCGCATAACGCCGCCGCCTTCAGCACGCTCAGCCACATCTATTACGACCGCCGCGACTATGGGCGTGCAATCGAGGCCTTAAATCAGGCGATCAAGATCAACCCGAACTCCGCGCTCGCCTTCTACAATCGCGGCATGGTCTATCGCGCCAAGGGCGAGCCGGACCGCGCGATTCCGGACTACGACCGCGCCATCAAGCTCAATCCGAACGACGCCATCGCCTACCACAGCCGCGGCCTGGCCTATCGTGACATCCGCGACTATGAGCGCGCGATTCAGGACTTCGACCAGGCGCTCAAGATCAATCCCAAATTCGTGCTCGGCCTCAACGACCGCGGCATCGCCTATGCGTCCAAGGGCGCCATCGACCGCGCCATCCAGGATTTCGACCAAGCCATCCTGATCGATCCGCGCGACGCCTTCGGCTACAACAATCGCGGCCTCGCCTATCGCAACAGCGGCGACCTCGACCGCGCGATCAAGGACTACGATCAGGCCGTTCTGCTCAATCCCAACTATGTGCTGGCGATCTATAATCGCGGCGACGCCTATTACGACAAACACGACTACGACCGCGCCACCGCAAATTACGATCAGGCGATCAAGCTCGATGACCAATACGCGCTCGCCTATTACGGCCGCGGCCTGTCCTATTTCCAGAAGCGCGATTACGACAAGGCGCTCAGCGACCTGACGCGCGCCGTCACGCTCGACCCCAAGGACGCTCTGTCGCGCTATAATCGCGGCGTGGTCTATGCCGCGCGTGGCGAGGCCGCCCGCGCGCTTGCCGATTTCGATCTGTCGATCAAGATCGATCCCAAGAACGCGCTCGCTTATTACAACCGTGGCCTGGTGCTGCAAGGCCAAGGCGACGACCAGCGCGCCATCGCCGATTTCGGCCAGGCGCTCAAGCTCGACCCCAAGCACGCACTCGCCTTCTATCATCGCGGCCAGTCCTACCGCACGCGCGGCGACCTCGACCGCGCGCTGGCCGATTTCGACCAGGCGCTGCAACTCGATCCCAAGAACGCGCAGGCCTATTTTGAGCGCGGCCAGGGCCGCTACGAAAAGCACGACTACGACGGGGCCATCGCCGACTTTAATCAGGCGATCAACATCAAGCCCGACTATACCGCCGCCTTCAACGTGCGCGGTCTCGCCTATAATGCCAAGGGCGACAGCGACCGCTCCATCGCCGATTTCGATCAGGCGCTGCGCAACGACCCGAAATTCGTGCCCGCACTCGTCAATCGCGGCGAAGCACGCCGCAAGAAGGGCGAGTTCGACCGCGCCATCGCCGATTTCGACGCCGCGGCCAAGCTCGATGCCAATTTCTCGGAGGCCTATTACCGGCGCGGCCTCACCCGCCAGGGCAAGCACGACGATGCCGAGGCGGTTGCCGACTTCACGCGCGCGCTCGGACTGAACGCCAACAACGCCGAGGCCTATGACGCGCGCGGCCTGAGCTACCTGAAACTGCGGAACGACACGCTCGCCTTCAAGGACTTCGACGCCGCCATCAGGCTCGATGGAAATTTCGCCGCCGCCTATTACGATCGCGGCACCGCAAACTACCAGCGGCGCGATTTCGATCGCGCCATCGCCGATCTAACGCAGGCGATGCGGCTCGACCCGAAGGACGTGATGGCGGCCTATGGCCGGGGTCTCGCCTATCGCGAGCGGCGCGACTACGAGCGCGCCATCGCCGACTTCGACCAGGCGCTCAAGCTCGACCCCAAGTTCACCGCCGGTTACGTCGACCGCGGCAATGTCTATCAGCTCAAGGGCGACTACGAGCGCGCGGCGGCGAATTACGATCAGGCCATCAAGCTCGATCCGAAATACGCCTCCGCCTTCACCGAGCGCGGCAATACTTTCGCGCTGCGCGGCAATATCGACCGCGCCTTGCAGGACTATGAGCAGGCGATCAAGTTCAACCCGACCTATGCCGGCGTGTTCAACAGCCGCGCCATGCTGTACGAACGCAAGGGCGACATCGCGCACGCGCTCGCCGATCTCGATCAGGCCATCAGGCTCGACCCGAATTTCGCGGCCGCGCTGCGCAACCGCGGCGCCATCTTTCAGCAGAAGGGCGAGCTCGACCGCGCCATTGCCGACTATGACGGCGCCATCAAGGCCAACCCGCATTTCGACACCGCGCTCAACGCGCGCGGCATGGCCTATAAGGCCCAGGGCAAGCTCGAACGCGCGGTGAAGGACTTCGACCAGGCCATCGCCATCAATGCCGGCTTCACCGCGGCGCTGTTCAACCGCGGCGAGACGCTTGAGCAGCTCGGACAGCACGAGCGTGCCATCAAGGACCTCGACCAGGTGCTCCGGCTCACGCCGAACAACGCGCAGGCCTTCAACACGCGCGGGCTAGCGCATTACCACACGCGCGATTTCGACCGCGCGATTTCCGATTTCAGCCAGGCGATCCGGCTCGCCTCGAACTACGCCCCCGCCTATAACAATCGCGGGCTGGCGCTACGTGCCAAGGGCGATCTCGAGCGCGCCATCGCCGATTTCGGCGTGGCCGTGCGCATCGATGCGGCCTTCGGTCCGGCCTATTCCAACCGCGGCAATGCCTATCTCGACCGCAACGACTTCGACCGCGCCATCGCCGACCTCGACCAGGCGATCAGGCTCGAGCCTAGCTCGGTGCGCTGCTACTACGACCGCGGCATCGCCTATGGCGCCAAAGGCGACGCCACGCGCGCCATCGCCGACTTCGATCAGGCGCTCAAGCTCGATCCCGGCAACGCCGTCGCGCTCAACAATCGCGGCCTCGCCTATCGCTACAAGGGCGACAGCGCCCATGCCATCGGAGACCTGAGCGAGGCGATCAAGCGCGATGCGAGTTACGCTTCCGCCTATTACAATCGCGGCAATGCCTATTTCGATCAGGGCGACTATGACCGCGCCATCGCCGACCTCGGCAAGGCCATCGCGCTCGACGGCAAGGATGCCTATGCCTATCAAGACCGCGGCATCGCCTATTACGAGAAGCACGACGCCGCGCACGCCATCGCCGATTTCGAGGCGCTGAGCCGCATCGATCCGCGCTTCATCGTTGCCACCTCCCCGCGCGACCCGGCCTTGCGCGCGCAGCGCGGCTACGATCGCGGCGCCATGATCCCCGCCAAGTCGATCAAGGTGAGCCCGATATTCGCCCTCGCCTATAACGACCGTGGCATCCAGCTCGGCGGCAAAGGCGATCTCGCCGGCGCCATCGCCGCCTTCGACGCCGCCATCAAGATCAACCCGAACTTCTCGGTCGCCTATTTCAACCGCGCCACCGCCTATGTGCTGAAGCCGGATTACGATCGCGCCTTCGCCAATTACGACGCCGCCATCCGCCTCAACCCGAAGGATGCGCTGGCCTATTACGACCGCGGCGTGGCGCGCTATCGCCGCGCCGATTACGACAACGCGATCCAGGATTTCGGGCAGGCCATTAGGCTCGACCCGCAGAACGCCAATGCGCTCTATGATCGTGGCATCGCTTGGCACGAGAAGCACGACTACCCGCGCGCCGTGGCCGATTTCGACGCCGCGATCAAGCTCGATCCCAAGCTCGCCGTAGCTTTCGCCGCGCGCGGCAAATCGCTGGCCGCCAAGGGCGATTACGACAAGGCGCTTATCGACCTCACGCAGGCCATCGCGCTCAACGGCAAGCTGGCGGCGACGTTCAACGACCGCGGCATCGTTTATGGCCTTAAGCGCGACGCCGACCGCGCCATCGCCGATTACGATCAGGCGGTCGCGCTCGACGCCGGCTACGCGCCGGCCTATAACAACCGCGCGGTCGCCTACACCGCCAAGCGCCAGTTCGAGCGCGCCATCGCCGACTACGATCAGGCGATCAAGCTCGACGCCAGCCAGGCGGTCGCCTTCTACAATCGCGGCAATGCCCGTTACGACAAGGGCGATGCCGCCGCGGCGGTCGCCGACTACGGCGCGGCGATCCGGCTCGACCCCGCCGATGCGCGGGCTTTTACCAACCGCGCCAATGCCCATGCCAACACCCGCGATTACGACCATGCCGTCATCGACCTGACGCAGGCGTTGCGGCTCAAGCCGGGCTACGCATCGAGCTATAACGACCGCGGCGTCGCGCTCGCGCTCAAGGGCGATCTCGACCGCGCCCTCGGCGATTTCGACCAGGCGGTGAAGGCGGATCCGCGCAGCAGCCTCGCCTATTTCAACCGCGGCCTCGCACTGCGCGACCAGCACGACATCGACCGCGCCGTCCAGAACTTCGATCAGGCGATCAAGCTCAACCCGGCCGATGCGAACGCCTATTACAATCGCGGCAACGCGCTCGAATTCAAGCGGGTCTACGACGCCGCCATCGCCGATTTCGACCAGGCCATCAGGCTGAAGCCCGACAATGCCGAAGCCTGGTACGACCGCGCGCTCAGTTACGGCGCCAAGGGCGACGCCGACCGCACCATCGCCGATTTGACCGAGAGCATCAGGCTCAATCCGAAGAACGCGCTCGCCTTCTTCAACCGCGGCATCGCGCTGCGGCTGAAGGGCGAGAGCGAGCGCGCCATCGCCGACTTCGGCGAAGCGGTGCGGCTCGATCCGAAATTCGCGCTCGCCTATTATCAGCGCGGCAAGGCGCTGTTCGAAAAGCGCGACTTCGATGGCGCCATCGCCGATTTCGGCGAGGCGGTGCGCTTCAACGACAGCTTCGAGGCCGCCTATCGCCATCGCGGCCTCGCTCTGCGCGAGAAGCGCGATTACGACCGCGCCATCAACGATTTTAGCCAGGCCATTCGACTCGATCCGAACAATGCCGGCCTGTACGATAATCGCGGGCTCGCCTTCCGCATGAAGGGCGATCTCGACCACGCGCTCGCCGACCTCGACCGCGCGGTGCGGCTCGATCCCAAATCGGCGGCCGCCTTGCACGCGCGCGGCACCGTGCTCGGACTGCGTGGCGACAACGACCGCGCCATCCAGGACCTGACCGCTGCGCTCAAGCTCGATCCCAAGAACGCCGTGGCGTTCAACAATCGCGGCTTCGCCTACCGCAACAAGGGCGACATCGACCGTGCGCTCGCCGACTTCGGCGCGGCGATCAGCCTCAATGCGGACTATACGCTCGCCTATTTCAACCGCGGCAACGCCCACTACGTGAAGCGCGACCTCGATGCCGCCATCAAGGACTTCGACGCGGCGATCCAGCGCGATCCCACTTTCGCCGCCGCCTATAACGCGCGCGGGCTGGCCTATGACGGCAAGAACACGTTCGACAAGGCGATTGCCGATTTCGACCAAGCCATCCGGCTCGATCCAAAGAACGCCGCCGCCTTCAACAATCGCGGCTTCGCCTATCGCAACACCGGTGACCGCGACCGCGCCGTCGCCGATTACAGCCAGGCGCTGGCGATCAATCCCAGCTATGCGCTCGCGCTCTATAACCGGGGCATGGCCTATTACGACCGGCGCGACTTCGAGCACGCCACCGCCGACATGAATCAGGCGATCAAGCTCAACGCGAACTTCGCCAGCGCCTTCCTCGACCGCGGCGTGGTCTATTACGACACCCGCAAGTTCGACGGCACGGTGTCGACGCCCGATCCGCTCTTGGCCGAGAGGCCGCTCTACTCGGTGACTTTCGCCTCCCGCAGCACCGCCTACGAGCACCGCCGCGAAGGCGACCGCGTGATCCAGGCCGCCGGCCTGCCGATCCGCGGCAATCGCTACAACGCCTACACTTACAATCCCGACACGTTCCCGCCGGCGAGCCCGCCGCTCATCGCAATGGTTGAGCCGGTGCGGCCACAACCGGCGCCGCAGGCCGCCCTACCCGCGCCGGCGCGGCCGAGCGCGCCGACAACCGAAGCGCAGGTCGATACTCTGCGGCGTGTGCGCGTGCCGATGCCGCAGCCGAACCCACGCCGACTGACGGGACAGCGCGTCACCGAGCTGGAGCCGGTGGTGCTGCCGCGCAGCGCTCCGGTCAGCCATGCTGACGCCGCGCCCGCCCATCCCTTGCGTAGGCCACATCGCCGGTGATTTTTCCGATCATCACCAGCAGCGGCCCGCGCAAGCCGGCCTTGGCGAGTTCATTGGCGAGCTCGCAGATCGGCGCAGCGACCACCGACTGATCCGGCCGGGTGGCGCGCGCAATCGCGAGCGAAGGCGTGCGCGGATCGAGCCCTTCCGCCGTCGCGCGCGCGATCAGCGCGACCAGCGTGCCAGTTGGCATATAGACCGCGGTGGTCGCGGACGGATCGGCCAGGCTCTTCCAATCGAGATCGTCAGGCAGGCGACCGTCCTTGCCGTGGCCGGTGATAAATTGCACACGCCGCGCATGCTTGCGGTCGGTGAGCGGCAGGCCGAGGCTGGCGGCCGCGCCTTGCACGGCACTGATGCCCGGCACCACCTCGAACGGGATGTTCTCCGCCTTGCAGGCTTCGATCTCCTCGCCGGCGCGCGAGAAGATCAGCGGGTCGCCGCCCTTCAATCGCACCACGCGCTTGCCCTGCTTGGCGAGCGCCACCATCAGCGCATTGATGTCCTCCTGCTTGCAGGAGGGACCGAAGCCGGTTTTGCCGACCAGCATTTTCTTGGCTTCGCGACGGGCGAAGTCGAGTACCTCGTGCGACACCAGATCGTCGAACAGAATCACGTCGGCTGCCTGTAGCGCGCGCACGGCGCGCAAGGTCAGCAGTTCGGGGTCGCCCGGACCGGCACCGACCAGCGTCACAGCGCCTTGCTCGGCCACGGCGCCCTCGCCTTTCACCTCGGCGATGAAGCGTTCGAAATCGCTCGGCAGCGGCGCGTCGGCGGGATGCTTGATCGCATGCGCCGTGAACGCCTGCCAGAATCGCCTTCGCGCGGCGAATGAGAGGCCGGAGGCCTTGACCGCATCGCGCCAGCGCACGGCGGCCGCCGCCCAGGCGGCAAAGCCCATCGGCAGCAGCGCTTCCAGCCTGGCGCGGATTGCCTGCGCAAACACCGGCGCGCCGCCATCGGTCGATATCCCGATCACCAGCGGGGAGCGGTTGACGATGGCGCCGAAGGAAAAGTCGCAGAAGGCCGGCTTGTCGATCACATTGACCGGCACGCCGACCGCGCGGGCGGCTTGCGCGAAATCCGCCGCGCCCATGTCGTCGGCGAAAGCGCCGACCGCGATGGCGGCGCCGGCAAAATCGCCCACTGTCCAGCCGCGCGGATGGATGACGATGCGGCCCTTGGGCGGATCGATCGATACGCGGCGCAACTCGTCGCAAGGCACTTCGGCATAGACATCGACGCTCGCGCCGGCGGCCGACAGCAGCTCCGCCTTCCAGGCCGCGGCTTCGGTGCCTCCGGCCAGCACGGCGCGCCGGCCATCGAGCGAGAGGAACACCGGCAGCCGCGCCAGCGGCGCCATCTGCGCCCGTTCGGTTTCGGTGGGCTTGCGAACGATATCCACGGGTCGTGCTCCCTGCGGGAACGGCTGTTTCGACCTTAAGGGCAGCAAGTCACGTGCCAAGGCAAAAACGGCCGATGGATTCGGGCTTTATTGCCGGCGGACGGATCGGGCTACCGACCCGCCTTCCATGACTGATCGTTTTTTAGGCACCGGTGCCGCCCACCGTTCTGCCGTGTTCGGCCTTCGCGCGCACATTGGCGTGGAAATCTGCGCCGTTGCCGGTCTTCGCCACGAAGCCGACGCGGATTGCGAAGTCGCCGAAATGCTCGCCGCTCTGGCGCTCGGCGGCATAGGCCGCGAACAGCGGATCGAGCGCGGCGACAATGCCGTCGTGCGTCAGGTCCTCGGCGTAGAGCTTGGACAGGCGCGAGCCGTCGAAGGCCGCGCCGAGATAAAGATTGTAGCGGCCCGGACCTTTGCCGACCAAGCCGATCTCAGCCAGATAAGGCCGCGCACAGCCGTTCGGGCAGCCCGTCATGCGGATGACGATGTCGTCGCCCGACAGGCCGTGCGCGCTGAGGCGCGCTTCGAGCGCGGTCATCAGGTCGGGCAGATAGCGCTCGCTTTCGGCGAGCGCCAGTCCGCAGGTCGGCAGCGCGACGCAGGCCATCGAATTGCGGCGCAGGCCCGAGAATGGCGCGAGCAGGCCGGCCGCGCGCGCGATCTCTTCCACCTCGCTTTGCCTGCCACTCGCGATATTGGCGATGATGAGATGCTGGTTAGGCGTAATGCGGAAATCGCCGTCATGGAAACGCGCGATCTCGCGCAGCGCATTCATCTGCCGGCTGGCGAGGCGGCCGCTCTGCACGAATAGTGTGAGATGCGCGCGGCCGTCATCGCCTTGCGTCCAGCCGTAACGGTCGCCGGTCGAGGTGAACTTGAACGGCTTGGCTTTCGCCAGTTTGACGCCGGCACGGCGCTCGACCTCGGCGCGGAACGCGTCGAGCCCGCGATCCTCGATGGTGTATTTCAGCCGCGCATGCTTGCGGTTCTCGCGGTCGCCCCAATCGCGTTGCACGGTGACCACGGCTTCCGCGATCTTTACGGCATCCTGCGTCCGGCAATAGCCCATGAGGTCAGCCGTGCGCGGATAGGTGTCCGGCTCGCCATGGGTCATGCCCATCCCGCCGCCAATCGTGACGTTCCAGCCGCTCACCTCGTCCTTGCCGTCGAGGATCGCGATGAAACCGAGGTCGTGCGCGAACACGTCGACATCGTTCGAGGGCGGCACCGCCACCACCACCTTGAATTTGCGCGGTAGATAAGTCTTGCCGTAAATCGGCTCGATCGCTTCCTCTTCGCCGCCGGCGATCTTCTCGCCGTCGAGCCAGATCTCGCGATAGGCCGGCGTGTGCGGCAGCAGATGGTCGGACACCGCGCGCGCCAAGTCCTGCGCCGCCGCATGCGCGCGCGACTGGTACGGATTGGGGTTGCACATCACATTGCGGTTGACGTCGCCGCAGGCGGCGATGGTGTTGAGCAACACCGCATCGATCTCTTTCAGCGTCGGCTTCAGGTTCGACTTGATGATGCCGTGCAATTGCACGGTCTGCCGCGTGGTCAGCCGCATCGTTCCGCCGCCATAGTCGCGCGCCACGCCGTCGAGCGCGAGCCACTGCGCGGGCGTCAGCACGCCGCCCGGAATGCGCACGCGGATCATGAAGGAGAAGGCCTTCTCCATCTTCTTGCGCGCGCGCTCCGGCCGCAGGTCGCGGTCGTCCTGCAGATACATGCCGTGGAACTTGACGAGCTGCTGATCGTCCTCGGTGATCGCGCCCGTGATCTCGTTTTGCAGGCCTTCCACCAGCGTGCCGCGCAGATAGTCGCTTGCTTCCTTGATGCGTTCGTTGCGGGACGGTTCGTCGGTCATTGAAATACGGCGCTCAATAGACGTCCTGCAGATAACGCTGCTCGCGCTCGAGCGTTGCAACCGCCTGCTCGGCCGCGGCCGGCGCGAGCGCCTTCACGTCGGCGTAGGCATTCGCCAGCGCCACGCGCACATCCTTCGCCATGCTCTTGGCGTCGCCGCAGACATAGAAATGCGCGCCATCGTCCAACCATTCGATCAGATCGCGGCGGCGCTCCCACAACCGGTGCTGCACGTAGGTCTTCTCCGGCCGGTCGCGCGAGAAAGCAACATCCATGCGCGTGAGCGCACCGTCCTTGAGCGCATCCTGCCATTCGAGCTGGTACAGGAAATCATGCGTGAAGCTGCGGTCGCCGAAGAATAGCCAGTTCTTGCCGCTCGCGCCGGTGGCGCGCCGCTCCTGCACGAAGGCGCGGAACGGCGCGACGCCGGTGCCGGGTCCGACCATGATGATGTCGCGGTCAGGCGCGGGCAGCCTGAAGCGCCGGTTCGGCTTGAGCTTTACATGCACGCGGTCGCCGCGCTTGAGCCGTTCCGCGACGTAACCCGAGGCCACGCCCTTGCGCGCGCGGCCATGCGCTTGGTAGCGCACGGCCGAGACGAGCAGATGCGCTTCGTCACCGACCTCGGCGCGCGCCGAGGCAATGGAATAGGCGCGGGGGGCGAGCGGCCGGGTGAGCGCGCGCAGGCCTGCCGCATCGAACGCGGCCGGGAAGTCCGTAATCATATCGACAAGCTGGCGGCCGGCGATCCAGTCTTTCGCCCGGCCGTCGGCAATCAGTTTCTTGACCTCGTTATGGCCGGTCGCATCCGCATAGGCCGCGAGGTTTTTCAGCGACAGCGTGGTGACATCGCGCGCGGCGATGAACTCGCTGCGCAGCGCGCCGTCGTTGCCAAGGCCGGCGGCGGTGAGCAATTCGTCGACATAGGCCGGATCGTTCTGCGCATAAAGATCGAGCGAATCGCCCGGCTCGTAGGCCGGCGCCGGGCCGTCGAAGGCAAGCGCGAGGTGCACGGTCTCCTTAGCCGAACGCGAGGAATTCAGGTTCACATGCTCGACAATTTCGGCCTCGACCACATCGGTATTCGCGGCGGCCGCCGGCTTGGACGCGCCGAAGTCGACGGCGATCACGCGACCGGCCGGTTGCCCACGCGCGGCTTCCGGCGGGGCCAGCGCTTTCAGCGCGCCGCCGATCCAACGCGCCGCCGGTTCTGCAAAATCGAGATCGCAGTCGACGCGCTCGACCGCGCGCTTGCCACCGAGCGCAGCCAGCCGCTCATCGATGCGGTGGCCGACGGCGCAGAATTCCGCATAGGCGCTGTCGCCGAGCGCCAGCACGCCAAAATCGACGCCGTCGAGGCGCGGCGCGCCCTCGCCCATCAACTCATGATAAGCGCGCGCGGCGCGCGCCGGCGGCTCGCCCTCACCCCAGGTGGCGGCGATAACCACGAGGTGCTTTGCTTTGGTGAGCATAGCGAGATCGAGATCCGCCATGTCGACGACGGTCGGCTTGAAGCCCTGCTTACGCGCATCCTTCGCCATGTCGTTGGCGAGCTTTTCCGAATTTCCCGACTCGCTGGCATAGAGGATGGTGAGCGGCTCGACCCCGCGCTGGGCCGCCGCCGGCTGCGTTTCGGTTCGCTCGCCCGTTTCGACGCCCGCGAGGAAACCCGCCAACCAGGCGCGCTGCAACGGACTTGCCGGTCCGACCACCCGGTTGAGCAGGTCCACTTCCTCTTCGGAGAAGGGCGCGGTCTTGGGGATGGCGGCGAAGGCAGCGGACATTGCGGTCGGCTCACGCAAGGGTAGTTCGGGAGCCTCTTAATAGGAGCCGGCCGCGCGCCATCGCAATAAGCGACGGAAAATAAGAACAAACCGGTTGCCGGCACCGGCTGTCGGCGCAACGATTTGCTCTCGCGCGCGCCCTGTGGAGAACGCGGGTAACGCGTGTTCCACCACCTCACCTGTGCCAAACAGTGACAACGAAGCGCACTCGCCGTGGACAGCGACCGACGATGACCACCACCGCCTACCGCAACCGGTTGCGCGCCTTGCTCACGCCGCGCGAGCAGCGCCTGTTCACGCGGCTCGATACGCCGCAAAAGGTGCAGGACTACATCGACCGCCTGCCGGCCAATTTCGAGCTCGGGGGCGACACCGTGATGTCGCCGCGCCGCATGCTGAAGGCGCGCTGCGCGCATTGCGCGGAAGGTGCTTTGTTCGGCGCGGCGGTGCTGATGTTCCATGGGCGACCGGTCTGGCTCATGGACTTGCAGGCGCTGCCGAGCGACCACGACCATATCGTCGCGCTGTTCCAGGAGCGCGGACTGTGGGGCGCCATAAGCAAGACCAACCACGCCATCCTGCGCTGGCGCGACCCGATCTATGAGAGCGCGCGCGAACTGGCGATGAGCTACGCGCACGAATACTGTTTGCCGGGCGGCAAGAAATCGATGCTGACCTTCTCGCGGCCGTTCCTGCTCACGCGCTTTGCGCCGGACCGCTGGGTCACGGCGGACGACGATCTGCATTGGCTGATGGATGCGCTCGACGATTCGCCGCACGTGCCGGTGGCGCCACCCGATGTCATGCGCCGGCGCCGCCGCTCGTCCAAGGTCGAGCTGTTGTCGCAGGAATTGGTGGAATGGGAAGACCCGCGCAAACGCAAAACGAAACTCAAGCCCTGATCGGCCCTCGCGCGGGGTGATTGTCGGCCGCCGCGCGGGCCACTATTGTCCCTGCGCACAACAAGGCCGGAGGCCCCAAAGCGTGACGTCACTCACTTTCCGCCGAAAGTTCACCATCGAATGGGGCCAGTGCGATCCGGCCGGCATCGTGTTTAACAGCCGTTTCTTCGAAATGTTCGACACCAGCTCCTGGCTCTTGTTCGAGCACGCCCTCGGCGTCAAGCCGCAGGATCTCGGCACGACCTTCGGCATCATCGGCATCGCGCTGGTCGACGCGCGCGCCAATTTTCTCAAACCGGCCAAGTTCGGCGCCGAGGTCGAGTTGGCTTCGCGCGTCTCGGAATTCCGCCGCTCCAGCTTCGACGTCGAGCATCGGCTGATCATCGGCGGGGAACTCGCAGTCGACGGGCGCGAGAGCCGGGTCTGGGCCGTGCGCGACAAAAGCGACCCGGAAAAAATCACGGCCGCCGCCATTCCACCCGAAGTGATTGCTCGCTTCGGGTAGAACCTGTCGGCAGGCGACGTTACGCGTCAGGCGATCTTCACATGTTCGAAATCGCCCGGCTTGTTGTCGATGCCGACCTTGCGCGGCGCGATCCAGCTCGCGAACTTGCCGATGCATTGGCGTCGCCGCCATAATCGTCGCGCAGCCGCTCGGTGAGCGCCGAGAGCGCGGGCGCACCTGGTCGCTGGTCAAATGGGAAAGGCCCGCGAAAGGGGGTAAGCTGCCCGCAATGTCAGATAGGCGCGATCCGGCATGGGCCTCCTGAAAACACTAGCTGTTCTCTTCAGCCTCCTGTGTGTTGCAGGGGCAATCAGCGGAATTCAATCAGTGTCGTTCACGACGTCCGGCGCGACGGGCTCACATTTAAATTTTGCGACTCTTAATATTGCCGCGCGTATTTGGACCTTTGCTCTTGCGATCGTTTTAGCCCTGTTCGCGTATGGCATTCACATCAGAGCCAAGAAGACCTGGAAAGCGGGGTTCGTCCTGATGGGCCTCAACTACATATACTTCGTTGTGGGCGCTACGATAGCGACATATCGCGCCGCACCAATTAAAGACGTCCCGTCTTTCTGGCTTCCGATCGGTCTCGTCATTGTGCTGGGCACCGCTGTGGGCGTCTACTGGGGACTGTGGTGGAAGCGGCAGCGCCCTTATTTCTTTCCGGCCGACTGAGCGGCCAAGAAAATCGGATGGGGCCGCCCAGGGCCGACCGTCGCCCCTTCCCCTTGCATAAAGGATAAAGGCCGTTTGACGGCAGCCGCACGCCTAGCAGCGGCTCACGCGAAGCACGGCCTCACGCGATCTTCACATACTCGAACTCGCCCGGCTTGTTGTCGATGCCGACCTTCGGCGGCGCGATCCAGCTCGCGAATTTGCCGATGCCGTATTCAGGCTGCATCAGGCTCTCGATGAAATCCTTGTCGCTGTCCGACGGCAGGAATTCGCTACGCCGGCTCTTCCATTCGGCCTCGCTCAGCACCTTGCCTTCCGGATCGGCGTGGATCTTGGAGAACTCGCCGATATGGCGGTGGAAGGCGACGTGCGGCAGCTTGATTTCGAACGGGATGCCGAAGCTCTCAATCACCTTGTTCCAGCGACCGACGCCGACATTGGCGTCGCCCACATAGTCGTCGCGCAGCCGCATGTTGAGCGCGGAAAGCGCAGGTGCATCTTCATTCTGGATGTTGCCGTCGATCAGGCGCAGCACCGGATAGGTGCCGCTCTCGAGCTGATGGTCGTCCTTGAGCCGATCCTCGCGGAAGCGGCCCTTCAAACCAGCGTGGAACGCGTTCGCGGCATTGGTCGAGATCTCGTTGCCGAACAGATCAAGCGTCAGCGAGAAATGCAGGTTGGCCTTCTTCTGCACGGTAGGCAGATCGATGACGCCGAGCTTGCGGATCTTCTCGATCTCGTAAGGGTCCGTGATCCCGGCTTCCTTCATGGCCTCGCAGGTGCGCTGGATCACGCGGGTGACGCCGGTCTCGCCCACGAACATGTGGTGCGCTTCTTCCGTCAGCATGAAGCGGCAGGTGCGCGACAACGGATCGAAGCCCGATTGCGCCAGCGCTTCGAGCTGCATTTTTCCATCACGATCCGTGAAATACGTGAACATGAAGAACGACAACCAGTCCGGCGTCTTCTCGTTGAAGGCGCCCAGCATGCGCGGCGTGTCGGGATCGCCGGAGCGGCGCTGCAGGAGCGCTTCCGCCTCGTCGCGGCCGTCGGTGCCGAAATATTTCTGCAGCAGGTAGACCATGGCCCACAGATGGCGGCCTTCCTCGACGTTCACCTGGAACAGGTTGCGCAGGTCGTAGAGCGAGGGCGCGGTCTTGCCGAGATGGCGCTGCTGCTCGACCGAGGCCGGCTCGGTGTCGCCCTGGATCACCACCAGGCGGCGCAGCATGGCGCGATATTCCCCCGGCACTTCCTGCCAGGCAGCCTCACCCTTGTGACGGCCGAACGGGATTTTGCGCCCTTCCATCGCCGGCGCCAGCAGCACGCCCCAGCGATAATCCGGCATGCGCACATAATCGAACTTGGCCCAGCCCTTGGGATCGACGCTGACCGCGGTGCGCAGATAAACGAGGGATTCCTGGAAGCCTTCCGGCCCCATGTCCTTCCACCAGTCGATGTAGCCGGGGTGCCACTTCTCCAGCGCGCGCTTGACGCGCGGGTCCGCCCCGAGCGCGACGTTGTTGGGGATCAGGCCGTCATAGTCGACTGCTGCGATGTTCATGGACGTCGTCCTCTCGTCGTTTCTCTCCCGTTCGTCCCCGCGAAAGCGGGGACCCAGCGCTGGATTCCCGC
>DASZQT010000251.1:0-1704 GCA_035549515.1 Pseudolabrys sp.
CGTCGGGCCGTTCGGCTGCGCGCCTTCGATGGTGAGCAGGCGCAGCTTGGTGACGACGCCGCCGGCGCCGGAAAAGCCGCCGCTCTTGCCATTCGCGGCGAGCACGCGATGACACGGCATGATGATCGGCGTCGGATTCTCGCCCATGGCCTGACCGACTGCGCGCGAAAGCTGCTTGTCGCCGAGCCGTTCGGCGATCTCGCCATAGGTCATGGTCGCGCCGGGCGGAATTTTGCGCGCGATGGCGTAAACGCGCTTGTTGAAATCCGACGTCTCACTGTCGTCGATGACGATGTCGGCGAGATCGCGCGGCTCGCCGGCAAGCAGTGCGACGATAGCGTCGATGGCGTGTTGCATCGTCGCAGGCGGCGGCGCTTCAACCGCGTCCGCATAGCGCCGCAACAATCGGGCGCGCGTCGCCGCCGCATTCGCTTCCGGCAACTGCACGCCACGCACGCCGCGCGCGCTCCAGGCGATGCCGCAGACGCCGATGGCGGTGTCGAACAGGGCGAATGAGAGTTTCGCGCTCATGCCCGTGAGTTTAGGGCGTCGCGGAAATTCCGCCACCCACTTCTTGGAAGCCCGCCTGCGGCGCATAGAGGCCATAATTGGCCATGTCCGCCGCGATGCCGAGCCGCGCCATCGTTTCCTGCGGGTTGAAGTCGATGTCCTTGTAGCGCGCGGCGACCGCCGCCTTGGCTTTTTCCATGGCCTGCGCGTCCTGCCATTCGACAATGGTCACCACATTGAACGCGCCGGGACCGGAGACCTGCTCGAGCACGAGGTTTTGGCGGCAGCCCGGCATCGTCTCGAGCATGCCTTTGATCATGGCCACCCGCGCCATGAACTCCTCACGCGCGGCGGCGGGCACGACGAACTTATCGACGCGATAGACGGACGAAGACGCAACAGACATCGGATGTTCCTCAACGGCATATCCGGCGCCACGCCGGACTATTGACAATATATTGTCATCTTGGCTATGAATTGTCAATGATCGATCGACAGCGTTCCGCCTCCGGCGCCGCCCTCAGCCTGCTCATCCTCGACGTGTTTCGCGCCAACGGTCGGCTCCTCGCCGCCGGCGACCGCCTCGTGGCCGACCTCGGCCTCACCAGCGCGCGTTGGCAGGTGCTCGGCGCCATTGCCCTTGCGGCAGCGCCGCAACCGGTCGCCTGGATCGCGCGCACGATGGGGCTCAACCGGCAGGGCGTGCAGCGCATCGTCAACGAACTGGCCGATGAAGGCTTCGTCGTCTTCGCCGACAATCCGCATCATCGCCGCGCCAAGCTCGTGGCGCTCACGGCAAAAGGCCGGAAAGCCTGCGAGGCTGCCGACCGATTGCAAAAGCCATGGGTCAATGCGCTGGCGAAAGGCTTGAAGGCCGACGACATTGCGGCGGCGCGCCGTGTGCTCGATGCATTGCGCAAGCGATTGGAGAAAGACGCCGCGGGCTGATCAGGACGCGGCGGGCGCGCCGGCGGCGTCGTGGTCCGCCTTCATGGCGATGCGCAAGGGCTTCGGGATCGGCTTGGCGCGGCCGCCGGACACGAAAGCCACCTGCACCTTGGCCTCGACCAGCAATTCATGCCCGCGCATGACCTTCTGATGCAGCATGACGGAAGCGCCCTTCACCTCGTCCGGCGCGGTGACGATGTCGAGCACGTCGTCCATGAAGGCCGGCTTCTTGAAGTCGATGCTCAT
>DASZQT010000252.1:0-1505 GCA_035549515.1 Pseudolabrys sp.
CTGGCCGAGGCGGTCAAGCGCTATGAGGCAATCGACGACAAGCTCGGGCGGATCGCGTCCTATGCCTCGCTGCTCTATGCCGGCAACAGCACCGATCCGGCGCGCGCCAAGTTCTACGGCGACATCAATGAGCGGCTCACCGCCGCCTCGATCCACCTGCTGTTCTTCACGCTCGAATTAAACCGCATCGACGATGCCGCGCTCGAGGCCGCCATGGCCGATCCCGCGCTCGGCCATTACCGGCCCTGGATCGAGGACGTGCGCAAGGAGAAGCCCTATCAGCTCGAGGACCGCGTCGAGCAGCTTTTCCATGAAAAGTCGATCACCGGCTATTCCGCCTGGAACCGGCAATATGACGAGATGGTTGCGGGCCTTCGCTTCAAGATCGGCGGCAAGCTCATGCCGATCGAGCCGGCGCTCAATCTGCTGCAGGACGCCGACGGGCAGAAAAGACGGGCAGCCGCGCAGGCACTGGCCAAGACCTTCAAGGAGAATCTGCGCCCGTTCACGCTGATCACCAATACGCTGGCCAAGGACAAGGAGATTTCCGACCGCTGGCGCGGCTTCAAGGACGTGGCCGACGCGCGCCATCTGTCGAACCGGGTCGAACCCGAAGTGGTGGAGGCGCTGGTCGAAGCCGTGCGCGCCGCCTATCCGAAACTGTCGCACCGCTATTATGCTTTGAAGGCAAAATGGTTCGGCAAGAAGAAGCTGGCGCATTGGGACCGCAACGCGCCGCTGCCCAAGGTCGCGCAGCGCACGATTGCCTGGGAGGACGCGCGCGCCACCGTGCTTACCGCCTATGGCGCCTTCTCGCCCAAGATGGCGGAAGTGGCGGATCGCTTCTTCGTGCGCAACTGGATCGACGCGCCGGTGCGCGAGGGCAAGCAGCCGGGCGCTTTCGCGCATCCGACCGTGCCGTCGGCGCATCCGTACGTGCTGCTCAATTACCAGGGCAAGCCGCGCGACGTGATGACGCTGGCGCACGAGCTTGGCCATGGCGTGCATCAGGTGCTGGCCGCGCCAAACGGTCCCTTGATGGCGCCGACGCCTTTGACGCTGGCCGAGACCGCCAGCGTGTTCGGCGAGATGCTCACCTTCCGCAAGCTCTTGGCCAACACCAAGGACGACAAGCAGCGCAAGGCCATGCTCGCCGCCAAGGTCGAGGACATGCTCAACACCGTGGTGCGGCAGATCGCGTTCTATACGTTCGAGCGCAAGGTTCACACCGAACGCAGGAACGGCGAGCTGACCGCCGACAAGATCTGCGAATTGTGGATGTCGGTGCAGGGCGAGAGCCTGGGCCCGGCGATCGAATTGAAGCCGGGCTACGAGACGTTCTGGACTTACATTCCGCACTTCATCCATTCGCCGTTCTACGTCTATGCCTATGCCTTCGGCGACTGTCTGGTGAACTCGCTCTATGCGGTCTACGAAAAGTCGGCCTCCGGCTTCGCCGAGCGTTATCTCGACATGCTCGCCGCCGGCGGCACCAAGCACCATTC
>DASZQT010000253.1:0-4168 GCA_035549515.1 Pseudolabrys sp.
ATCATCGTAGGTAAACTTGATCTCGTCCTCGCCCGAACCGTAGAGGATCGCCTCCTGCGTCTTCTTCGGCAGGTCCTTCCATTTGGTGTCGAGCGTGAAGCGGTAATGCTTGCCGAGCGCTTCCAGCGTCTGCGTGTAATAGGGTGAGGATGATTTCGCCCAAGGCGCGATGGCGCCCTTGCCGACCTTGGCCTCACGGTCGGGGATGACGAGGTCGGCATCGATGTGCTGCTCGACGCCCAGCCCGCCGCATTCCGGACAGGCGCCGAACGGATTGTTGAAGGAGAACAATCGCGGCTCGATCTCGGGGATCGTGAAGCCGGACACCGGACAGGCGAATTTCTCCGAGAAGATCAGGCGTTCGTGCGTGGCGTTGCGCCCACGGTTGGCGGCGGCGCCGGTCGCCTTCGTATCGGCCAGTTCAACCACCGCCAGCCCATCGGCCAGCTTCAGGCACTGCTCGAGCGAATCCGCCAGTCTTGTTGCGATATCGCCGCGCACCACCAGACGGTCTACCACCACATCGATGTCGTGGGTGAACTTCTTGTCGAGCGGCTTGACGTCCTGAATTTCATGAAACTCGCCGTCGATCTTCACGCGCTGATAGCCCTTGCGCATGAACTCGGCGAGCTCCTTCTTGTACTCGCCCTTGCGCCCGCGCACGACCGGCGCCAGCACATAGATGCGCGTGCCTTCCGGCAGCGCCAGGACGCGGTCGACCATCTCGCTGACAGTCTGGCTCTCGATCGGCAGGCCGGTGGCCGGCGAATAGGGCACGCCGATGCGCGCCCACAACAGGCGCATGTAGTCGTGAATCTCGGTAACGGTGCCGACGGTCGAACGCGGGTTCTTCGAGGTGGTCTTTTGCTCGATCGAAATGGCGGGCGACAGGCCGTCGATCTGGTCGACGTCCGGCTTCTGCATCATCTCGAGGAACTGGCGGGCATAGGCCGACAGGCTCTCGACATAGCGCCGCTGGCCCTCGGCATAGATGGTGTCGAAGGCGAGCGAGGATTTGCCCGAGCCCGACAAGCCGGTGAACACCACGAGCTGGTCGCGCGGGATCGTGACGCTGACGTTCTTGAGATTGTGCTCGCGCGCGCCGCGGATGGTGATCTCACGGGCGTCGCGGGCTCTTTTGGCGGACAAATCGGTCATGGAACCTGCAACGCGGCCGGAAGCCGGCGCTCACATGTTGGCGGAAAAGACGCGAGAGCTAGGAACGTAGTGAGAACGGCCCCGCTTTGCCAGTCCCGCGCGGAACGATCCACCTATGCATGGGGATAAGCCGAAATCGGTGACACCGAACTGACTATCGGCCCACAAGCGGCGATTTGGCGATCTTCTTTATAATCATTCTAAGCTACTGATCGCCTTAGCATATTTTCTTGACGCTGCCATATGACCTAGCGCAAAGACTGAACCTATTCCAAACGGTAGAAGATCGGTCATGGCCTGCGACGATAGACATGTGGAAGGACCGACGGCGCCAGCCCTCTTGGGCGAGGCACCGAAGGGCTTTCGTGGCCATATCGAGGGGATCGACTGCGCCACCGACTATTCCGCCTTGCCGGATGGGGAACTCGAACGGCGCCTGATCGAGCTCGGCTTCACCGAAGGCAGCCACGTCGAGATCCTTCATGAAGGCGCCTTTGGCCGCGATCCCATCGCCGTGCGCGTGAACAACACCACCGTGGCGCTGCGCCGGCGCGAGGCCATGGCGATCCTGGTGGTCTGAGCGGGACGATTTGCAATGGATGCCGCTGCCGAAACGCGGATTCGGCGTTTCGCGCTGATCGGGACGCCGAATAGCGGAAAAACCGCCCTGTTCAATGCGCTGACGGGCAGCCGGCAGAAGGTCGCCAATTATCCTGGCGTCACTGTCGAGCGCAAAACCGGCGCCGTGCGCACGCCATCCGGCCGCAGTGTCAGCCTGGTCGACCTGCCCGGCACCTATTCATTGCGCGCGCGTTCGCCCGACGAGGAAGTCACCCGCGACGTCGTGCTCGGCCGCTTCAAGAGCGAGCCGCAGCCGGACCTCTTGGTCTGCGTCGCCGACGCGACCAATCTCAGGCTGGCGCTGCGGCTGGTGCTGGAGCTCAAGCGGGTCGGGCGCCCGCTCCTGCTCGTGCTCAACATGATCGACATCGCCAAACGGCGCGGCATCGAGATCGATTTCGACCGGCTGTCGGCGGAGCTGGGCCTGCCGGTGATTTCGGCGGCGGCCGTGCGGCGCGGCGGCACCGATGCGCTGCTGGCGCGGCTCGACGAACTGGCCGGCCGTGCAGCGCTGACGGCCGCGAGCCCGGCCGATTGGCAGGTGCCAAGCACCTCCGAACTGCGCGCCGCGCAGCGCGAGGCCGACCGCATCATTGGCTTGACCGTCAAGCTGCCGCCCAAGCCCGATACCCTGACCACCCGGCTCGATGCCGTGCTGCTGCATCCGGTGTTCGGCCTCATCTTCCTGCTCGCGCTGCTGTTCGTCATGTTCCAGGCGGTGTTCTCCTGGGCACAGCCGCTGATGGATCTGATCTCCAGCGGGTTCGATGCGCTCGGCGTGGCCGTTCACAATTGGGTGCCGGACGGGCTGTTGCAGAGCTTCCTGCAGGACGGCGTCATCAACGGCGTCGGCAGCGTGCTGGTATTCCTGCCGCAGATCCTGATCCTGTTTCTGTTCATCCTGCTGCTGGAAGACCTCGGCTATATGGCGCGCGCCGCCTTCCTGATGGACCGCATCATGGGCGGCGCCGGCCTGCACGGACGCGCCTTCATTCCGCTGTTGTCGAGCTTTGCCTGCGCCATCCCCGGCATCATGGCGACGCGCGTGATCGACAATCCGCGCGACCGGCTCACCACCATCCTGGTGGCGCCGCTGATGACCTGCTCGGCGCGCATCCCGGTCTATACGCTGATCATCTCGGCCTTCATTCCGAACAAGACCGTGCTCGGCTATTTCGGCCTGCAAGGCCTCGTCATGTTCGGCCTCTATGCCGCCGGCATCGTCAGCGCGCTCGGCGTCTCCGCCGCCGCCAAATTCCTGTTCTGGCGCGAGGAGCCGACACCGCCTTTCATGCTGGAAATGCCGGACTACAAGCTGCCGCGCCCGCGCAGCGTGCTGCTCGGGCTCTATATGCGCGCGAAGATGTTCCTGCAGCGCGCCGGCACCACGATCTTCTCCATGATGGTGCTGATCTGGTTCCTCGCTTCGTTCCCGCGCCCGCCCGCCGGCGCCACGGGTCCGGCGATCGAGTACAGCCTGGCGGCCATGCTCGGCCATCTGCTCGAGCCGGTGCTCAAGCCGGTCGGTTTCGACTGGCAGATCAATGTCGCGCTCATCCCCGGCATGGCCGCGCGCGAAGTCGCGGTGGCAGCCTTGGGCACGGTCTATTCCATCGAGGGCGGCAAGGAAGCAGCCGAGCAGATCGGCCACGCGCTCGCCAGCAAGTGGACGCTGGCGACCGCACTGTCGCTGCTGGTCTGGTACATTTTCGCGCCGCAATGCGCCTCCACGCTGGCCGTCATCAAGCGCGAGACCGGAAGCTGGCGCTGGATGGCGATTACGTTCGGCTATATGCTGGCGCTAGCCTATATCGCTGCCTTCATCACCTACCATCTGGCGGTGGCGCTCGGCGCCGGATGACGACGCGCCCGCCTCAAATGCCCAATCGGCGTTTGGCGACAAATCGCCCCGTTGATCTGCGTCAAGCCGCGCCAAGCGATCGATGCTTTCCTTCCCCGCAACGATTTCCGCTATCATGTTCCGCTAGGATGGGCCGCCGGCTCTCAGGAGAACGTTCGATGCAAGCGAAACACTGTTACGCGCTCGCGGTTGCCGTAACGTCGGCGGCCTTGGTGTCGCCCGCGGCGGCCGAACTCAAGAAGGTCCCCTACGCGCCGGTCACGGTGCAGCTCGAGGAGGCCTACAAACCGGATGCCGCCTTCGACAAATTCCGCAAGGCCTTCATCGATGCGACGAGCAAGAAGGACACCGCCGCGCTGTCCGCGCTCGTGGCACCCGGTTTCGTCTGGACCAGCGACGGCGCTTTGTCGAACGACTACGATCCGGGACGCTCGGCGCTTCATAATTTCAAGGTGGTGTTCGGCTTCCGCGCTTTCGGCAAAGACCTCGACGGCGGCGTCGATGGCGGGCCGTTCTGGGACGACCTGA
>DASZQT010000254.1:0-3248 GCA_035549515.1 Pseudolabrys sp.
TGCTCGCCGCCTTCGTGGTGGTGATTGGCGGCCGCGGTGCCGGGCGGATAGATGATCATCTCGCCTTTCACCGCCTTGGTGCCGAACAGTTTCGGCGTCACCAGATAGATGCGCTGGCGCGCGTCGTGCTGCGAATCGAGCACCGGCTCGCGCGACCAGTCGGACAGCCGGAACGGCGGCGGGTTTGCCGCGAAAGTGGGATCGATGCGGGCGGCGTCGGGAATTTCGCCGTAGAGCAAAGTGACGCCGTTCGCCGCGCTGAGCGCGCCGGAAAAGCCCGGCGGCAAAAACGCGACATGCGCCTGCGTGAGCGCTTCGCTGACCGAGCCGCGCGCCAGCACCGCCTCGCCGGCAAGCACTTGCAGCCAGGCGACGCTCGTCTGCGGAACCGAAAGCTCGATGTTGCCGCCGGCCTGAAGCGTGAGCCGGTCGAGCAGGATCGCGGTGCCCGGCACGCGTTCTTTGGTCAACAGCCGTTGCCGGCCGGTCGCCTGGCCCTCCGGCTCAGACGTCACGGTTTCCTGGTTGAAGATCGTCGCCATATCCAAACCTCCCGTTCCCTTGTCTTTTTTGCACGGTTCGGCCCCGAGCCGAATGGCAGGAATCCGTAATCCTTACACAGCCGGGGGAAAACCCTGGCGTGACATTTTCCCGCCATTGCCGTCATAGTAACATGGTAAAACAATACAATCTCCCGAGCCTTTCCAGCGCAAACCCGGCAGAGCACACCATGGCCAAACCCGCAGTGATCCTCGTCGGCGCCGACAAAGGGGGCGTCGGAAAAACCACCGTCGCCCGCACGCTGCTCGACTATTTCGGGGCGCATCAGATCCCCACGCGCGCCTTCGACACCGAAGCTCCGCGCGGCACGCTCAAGCGCTTCCATCCCGAGTTCACCGAAATCGTCGACATGAATCAGGTCGCCGACCAGATGAAGATCTTCGATACGCTCGGCAACGCGCCGGCGCGCGTGACGGTGATCGATGTGCGCGCCGGCCTGCTGTCGCCGACGTTACAGACGCTGGAGGACATCGGCTTTCTCGATTCGGCCAAGAAGGGGCAGATCACCTTCTCGGTGTTTCACATCCTCGGCCCGTCGATCGCCTCCTTGCAGGAAATCGCCGAGACCTCGCGCTTCGTCGGCGACGCCAGCTATTTCCTGGTGAAGAATTTCATCAACAGTGCCACTTTCTTCGAGTGGGATCCGGCGACCTACAGCTCGTTCTTCAAGCAGATCAAGGGCGTCGAGGAAATCAACGTTCCCAAGCTGAACGAGATGGCCTGCGAGCAGGTGGAATTGGCGAGCGTGCCCTACGTGACCTTCGTCGCCAACAAGAACGCCGGCGGCGAGGCGGCCAACTATTCCTTCGTGCTGCGCGGCTATGTGCGTCACTGGCTCGGCCAGGTTTGGGCCGAGTACGATCGGGTCAAGCTGATCGACCTGGTGGCGCCGCGCGCGGAAAACAATCTGCGCCAGGCGGGTTGAGCGAGCGCTGTCATTCCGGACGCCGCCTTATGCGGCG
This sequence comes from Pseudolabrys sp., assembly GCA_035549515.1. Classification (GTDB taxonomy): domain Bacteria; phylum Pseudomonadota; class Alphaproteobacteria; order Rhizobiales; family Xanthobacteraceae; genus Pseudolabrys. The sequence goes on from DASZQT010000254.1 coordinate 1,524, forward strand.
ATCCGGAATCCAGAAACCTGTAGGCTGGAAGCTTCTGGATTCCGGGCCCGGCGCTTGCGTGCCGGCCCGGAATGACGTGGAAATTTGGACGTGGTGATGAAGCGATGTCGTTCCGCACCTCCGTCACCATCGTCGCCTCGCCGCGCAGGCGCGTGGGCAAGACGCTCGCAGCGCGGCTGCTGACCGATTTTCATCTGCAATCCGGCCGCGCGGCGGCGGCCTTCGATCTGAATGAGGGCGTCGGCCGGCTGGTGGAATTTCTGCCCGAATACGCGGTGAATGCCTCGATCGCCGACACGCGCGGGCAGATGGCGCTGTTCGACGCGCTGGTTGCCGCCGATGAGCGGCCAAAGATCGTCGATCTCGCCGCCGACAAGTTCGATGCTTTCTTCGCGCTGGCCGAGCAATTCGGTTTCGTCGAGGAAGCGCGCGCGCGCGGCATCGCGCCCGCCGTGATGTATGTGCTCACGCCCGACCAGACCTCGGTCGAGGCCTATGGCAGCCTGCGTCGGCGCTTTCCGCGCCTGCTAATGGCGCCGCTGCACAATGAAATGTTCGGTCCGACGCCGCCGCGTGAAAAATATGGGCTGGGCTCGAAGGACCCCGTGTTGCGTCTGCCAATGCTGGCCACCGCGCTGCGCCGGATCATCGACACGCCGCCTTATTCCTTTGCCGCCGTGCCGGTCATCGAGAGCGGCAGCCGCGCGAATGATGCGGAGGCGGAACTCGGCCGTTGGGTGCGGCGCATTTTTCTCGAGTTCCGCGAGCTTGACCTGCGGCTTTTGCTCGCTGAGCTGACGTCCTCGATCCGCTTCGGCGCATAACGCGCGGGGCGCATTTATTCGCGGGCGCAAAACGCGTTCCGGAACAAGAATTCGTCAACGCTAATCGCGCCCATCGCTGGGACCATGGAACGAAGCGCGCGCCTACGCGTTTTCCCGCACCTTCCCGCCGGCTTCGGCAAACGAGGAGGCTCGACCATGTGGCTGTCACTGTTCGGCATCGTCGTCGGAATCGCCCTCGGCCTCGGCCTTGCGGCGGTCATCCTGGAATCCGAAGGAAAGAGAGTTTGAGCGAAAGTCCTCGTCGGTAGCGACTATTCGAGCGGCCCCGTGGCCGCTCGCTTTTTTTAAAGGCCTTGTCATTCGGCGCGACAGAGGCCAGCGTGCAGGCCCGCCATCCCGGACCCGCTCATGTCGCTCCCATGCCACCGCTGATGCTGTCGAGGCGTTTCGCGCCGCTGTTCTGGTGCCAGTTCTTCGCGGCCTTCAATGATAATTTCCTCAAGACCTCGCTCGCCTTCGCCATCCTGTTCCATATGGCCGCGGCGCAGGCGGGCGCGCTGGTGACATTGGCGAGCGCGGTATTCATCGCGCCCTATTTCGTGCTGTCGGGCTTGGGCGGCGAACTGGCCGACCGTTACGACAAGGCGCGCGTCGCGCAGCGCATCAAGTTCGTCGAAATCTTCGTGGCCGCGCTCGCGGTCGTCGGCAATCTCGTCCACTCGCTGCCGCTGATGTTCGTGGCGCTCGGCGGCTTCGGTGTGCTGGCCTCGCTGTTCGGGCCGATCAAATACGGCATCCTGCCCGACCATTTGCCGCGCGAAAAATTGCCGGCCGCCAACGGGCTGATCGAGGGCGGCACCTTCATCGCGATCCTGTTCGGCACCATCGCCGGCGGACTGGCCGCGCGCGACGGCGGCGATTTCCGGGTCTTCGCCGGGCT
>DASZQT010000255.1:0-6126 GCA_035549515.1 Pseudolabrys sp.
AACGCCGAAGGAGCTGATCGACCTGATCAAGAAGGGCGCCAGCAAATTCACCGATGCCTCGCCCGGCATCGGCACGACGCCGCATCTGGCCGCCGAACTGTTCAAGGCGAGCTACAAGCTCGATTACGTGATCGCGCCCTATAAGGGCGGTGGCCCGGCCGCGCAGGCCGTGCTGTCGAACGAAACGCCGTTCTCGTTCGTCGCGCTGACGCCGACGACGCAGCTCGTGAAGACCGGCAAGCTGCGTGCGCTCGCGGTCACCACTGCGAAGCGGTCGAAGGCCCTGCCCGACGTGCCGACCATTGCGGAAGCCGGAATCACGGGCCAGGAGTCCGAGACCATCCAGGGCGTGCTGATGCCGAAGGGCACGCCGCAGGCCATCGTCGACAGACTTCAAAAGGAAATCGCGGCCATCGTCGCCTCTCCCGACATGCAGGCCAAGATGATCCCGCTCGGCTTCGAGCCGGACGGCGGCAGCGCCGCCGATTTCGCCGCTTACATCAAGGCCGATGTCGCGAAGTGGAAGAAGGTGATCGACGAGGCGCACATCAAGCAGATCGAGTGAGGTGCTTTCCTCTCCGCGCTCATTTACGCCGTCATTGCCGGGCTTGACCCGGCAATCCATGTTGACGTGCCGCGTGGATGACTTACGGCTAGGGCAATTGGCGATTCATCATGGATGCGCGGGTCAAGCCCGCGCATGACAGAGTGCGTGCAATAGGTCGTCCCATGCGCATCACCGACATCCGCGAAACCGCCATCCCGCTCAAATCCAAGCTCGCCAATTCGAGCTTCGATTTCTCCGAGATGACGACCTCCGTCGTCGCGGTCATCACCGATGTGATCCGCGACGGCAAGCCGGTGTGCGGCTTCGCGTTCAACTCCACCGGCCGCTACGCCTGCGGCGCCCAGATGCGCGCGCGGTTCATTCCGCGCATCCTGTCGGCCGCGCCCGATGATTTGCTCGATGCGAGCGGCGGCAATCTCGATCCCGAAAAGATTCTTGGCGTGATGATGAAGCGCGAGAAGGCCGGCGGGCATTCCGAGCGCTCGATCGCCATCGGCACCATCGAGGTGGCGGTGTGGGATGCGGTGGCGAAGATCGCCGGCAAGCCGCTGCATGGACTGCTGGCGGAGCGCTTCAACAACGGCCGGATCGCCGACAAGGTTTTCTGCTATGTCGGTGGCGGCTGGTATTGGCCCGGGCAGACCATCCAGGATTTGCAGGACGAGATGCGCCGGCATCTTGCCGCCGGCTACACCATGGTGAAGATGAAGGTCGGCGGCTTGCCGCTTAAGGAAGACCTGCGGCGGCTGGAAGCCGTGCTTGAAGTAGTGGGCTCCGGCGACAATCTCGCGGTCGACGCCAATTGCAAGTTCACGCACGACGAGGCACTGCAATACGCGAAGGCGCTGGCGCCGTTCAAGCTGCGCTGGTTCGAGGAACCCTGCGATCCGCTCGACTATGCTTTGTTCGCGGAGCTCGCCGGCGTTTACGCGCCGCCGCTGGCGACCGGCGAAAACCTTTATTCAACGCAGGACGTGGAAAACCTGGTGCGCTTCGGCGGCTTCCGCGCCGGGCGTGACGTGATCCAGATCGATCCCCCGCAGGCTTACGGCATCACGCAATATGCCCGCACGCTCGGTATGCTCGCGCGCCACGGCTGGCCGCGCACGGGGCTCTTCCCGCACGGCGGCAACCAAATGTCGCTTGCGATTGCCGCAGGGTTCGGGCTTGGCGGCGCGGAGTCTTATCCCGGCGTGTTCGGCGATTTCGGCGGCTTCGCCGACGACGCAAAAATCGAAAACGGTTTCATCTCGCTCTCCGACCGCCCCGGCATCGGCTTCGAGGGCCAGAACGCTCTCTACCGCATCATGCGGGAACTGGCGGGGATTTGAGCACCCGACCTCGGCGGCACGCTCCGTCACCCTGAGGCGAGAGCCGCGCTAGCGGCGAGCCTCGAAGGGTGACGGCCCCGGCCCGTCATCGTTTGAGGCGCGCTTCGCGGCCACCTCGGGAAGACGGCGACACCGGGACAAGCCCGGTGATGACAGCTTGCCTGCGGACGCCTACTTCACCACCACGCCGCTGGCCTTGATCGGCGCGCGCCACTTCTCGATCTCGCTCTTGACGAATTGGCCGAGGTATTCCGGCGTGGCGCGGTCGTCCGACACGAATTGCACGCCAAGCGCCTGCAGCCGCTCGCGCAAGGCCGGCGTCTTCATCGCCTGCACGGCGGCAGCGTTGAGCTTGTTCACGATCGCCGGCGGCGTGGCCTTGGGCATGAAGATCGCGTTCCAGGTATAGGCCTGCACGTCGAGGCCCTGTTCGACCGACGTCGGCACATTGGGCTCGACCGGCGAGCGGGCCTTGCTCAACACCGCGAGCGCCTTCACGCCGCCATCGTCGATATGCGGCTTCACCGTGCTGATGATTTCGCATTCGAAGTCGACGCGTCCCGCCATCATGTCGCGCATGGCCAGCCCACCGCCCTTGTACGGAACATGGGTGACGTTGGTTCCCATGGCGGTATTGAGCACGACGCAGGCAAGATGCGACGCCGCGCCGGCGCCGCCCGAGCCGAACGTCATCTTGGCCTGGTTCGCCTTCACATAGGCGATGAATTCGTTCAGGTTATTCACCGGCAGGTCCTTGCGCGTGATCAGCACGATCGGAACCTCGGCGATCAGCGCCACCGGCGTGAAATCGGTCACCGCGTTATAGGCGGGATGCGCGTAGAGCGTCTGGCTTTGCGCATGCGTGCCGACAGTGCCGATCTCGAACGTGTAGCCGTCCGGCTTGGCTTCGGACACACGCCGCGAACCGTTGGTGCCGCCGGCTCCCGCGACGTTTTCGACGATCACGTTTTGCCCGAGAATTTCACCCATGCGCTGCGCCATCACGCGGCCCAGCAAATCGGTCGGTCCGCCCGGCGCGAACGGAATGACCATGGTCATCGGCCGCGTCGGAAAATCCTGCGCAACGGCTGCGCTCGTCAGCCCCAAAAGCGCCGCCAAGGCGGCCGTCCACGTTGCACGTTTCATCGGCATGTCCTCCCCCCGCGCGCGGCGAATGAGCTCGCCTTGGCATGTTTGTGAAAAGCGTCGCGGCGGGAGGAAGTCTGGCATTACTCGCAACGGGCGAGCAAGCGGCGACGTGCTGCAAGAACGGGCCTAAAAAAGCATATGCCCGGCACGGGGCCGGGCATTGCCATCTTGTTCGATCGCGGAGGGGGCCCGCTACTCGGCCCCTTGTGCCGCCGGCACGGTGACCGCGTTCTTCTTCGGGCGCAGCCGCACATAGATTTGCAACGCGATCAGCAGCACGCACAGGCCGATGAACACCGCCGAAATCGGCCGCTCGACGAACACCCCAAGGTCGCCGCGGGAGATCAGCATGGCGCGGCGGAAGTTTTCCTCGAAGCGCGGACCCAGCACGAAGCCCAACAGGATCGGCGCCGGGTGGAAGCCGAGGCGGAGCAGGATGTAGCCGAGCAGACCGATCACCGCCGTCTCGCCGACCTGGAACATGTCGTTGTTGGCGGCATAGACGCCGATGCACACGAAGAACATCGCGCTCGGATAGAGGTACTTGTAGGGGATCGTGAGCAGCTTCACCCAGATGCCGATCAACGGCACGTTGAGGATGACCAGCATGATGTTGCCGATCCAGAAGCTCGCCACCAGGCCCCAGAAGATATCCGGATGCTCCTTGATGAGCTGCGGACCGGGCACGATGCCCTGGATCATCAGCGCGCCCAGGAGCAGCGCCATCACGGCGTCGCCGGGAATGCCGAGGCTCATGGTCGGGATGAAGTCGCCCTGCACCGAGGAGTGCGTGGAGGCTTCCGGGCAGACCACGCCTTCGATCATGCCGGTGCCGAACTTCTCCGGCGTCTTGGAGATCTTCTTCTCGGTCGCATAAGCGACGAAGGAGGCGATGGTCGGGCCGGTGCCGGGAATCAGCGAGCACAAGCTGCCGACCAGCGTGCCGCGGAACATGGGCGCGATGGTGCGCTTCATTTCCTCTTTCGACGGCCGCATGTCCTTCAAGGTGACGTTGGCGTATTTCGCGTTGACCGTGGACACCTGGTTGACGCTGTTCATGAACTCGCCGATGCCGAACAGGCCGAGCGCGAGCGCGATCAGTTCGATGCCATCGTCGAGATGCGTCATGCCGAAGGTGAAGCGCTCGGAGCCGGTCTCGATGTCGGTACCGACGATGCCGAGCATGAGGCCGAGCACGGTCATGGCCACGCCCTTGACCGGCGAGCCGCGCGCCAATGTCGAGCCGGCGAGCAGGCCCAGCAGCATCAGCGAACATATCTCCGCCGGGCCGAATTCAAGCGCCACCTTCACCAGCACCGGGGCCAGGAAGATCATCTCGGTGATGCCCCAGGAGGCACCGACGAAGGAGGCGAACACGGTGGCGCCGAGCGCGGCGCCGCCGCGACCCTGCTTGGTCATCGGGAAGCCGTCGAGACAGGTCACCGCGTGCGGCGGATGACATGGCAGGTTCAAGAGGATCGAGCAGATCGCCCCGCCATATTGCGCGCCGTACATCACGCCAGCGAGCATCAGGATGGCGCCCACCGGCTTGATGCCGAAGGTGAGCGGCAAGAGGATCGAGATGGTGGCGAGCGGACCCATGCCGGGCAGCACGCCCACCATGTTGCCGACCAGCACGCCGACGAAGCACCAGACGATGTTGTGCGGCTCGAGCGCGACGCCGAAGCCGTACCAGAGGTCGGTGAGTGCGGTTCCGATCACAGACCCCTCCACGTCAGCACGGGCATCGGGATCTGCAGGATGTAGGAGAACAACCCGACGCCAAAGACAGTTACGACCGCCGACAGAATGACGGCGCTCTTCAAGGTGGCCTCGCGGTCACCCATGGCCGCCGTGAACACGCAGGCGAAGGTGCCCGGGATCAGGCCGAAATAATTGCCGAACAGCATGAAGGCGAGCGGCGAAGCGAGAATGCAGCCCCAGGCCCACCATTCGGGGTGCTCGGGCAGCAGGTCTTCATCCTCGCCTTCGGACGAGGCCAGGGCCGAGGCGGCGATCGCGATGCCGAGGCCGATGAGGATGACGCCGAGCACCGTGGGCAGGAAGCCCGGGCCCATATGCATCAAGGTGCCGAGCCGGTAGCTCGGCCCCTTCAGAGCCATGACCAGGCCGAACAGGATCATCAGCCCGCCGGCATAGAAGTCGCGCTTGCGCACCAGATTGCGCGCGATCGCTGCGACAGTGGTGTGTTCGTGTGCGGAGCGCAGAGCTTCCTCCCGCGTCTTTCTTATACAAAGTGACTAAAGGTCAAAGGCAGCAATAATGCGCTGGGGTTGGACAATCAATCGCGCGGGACGCGAGCGAAAAGCCGCATGCTGTTATAGAAAATCGATTTTTTATATATAATTTCAAGTGTTTGTTAGATATATATGCTACTAAAGTCGTATATCAAAAACCTACCGAAAAATGGCGGTGCCCATTGACGGACCGCCAACAATGACGCATGCGCGCTTTGGATCGGGCGTGACCTTTGGCAAAATGCACGGCACATCTGAGCGTGCAGGCCCTGCCATGTTGACCGAGAACCCCCCACCCGCCGAGCCCGTATTCGGCCGCCGCCGCGCCGCGCCGGAGCAGCCGGCGCACGCTGTGCGGCCTGAGCCGGCCGAGGCGCTGGACCGGGATTCGCTGCGCCGTCTGCACTATGCCGCCGCCATCGCCTGCGGGGTATTTGCGGCGCTGGTCGTGCATATCGTGCTCACGGTCTTCGGCCTCGGACTTGACGGGGTGCTGCGCGACGGCGGCGCCAGCCTGCGGCTGCAAACCGTGTCCGCGCTGGCCTGGTGGGCAATCGGCGCCGCGGCGTTTGTATGCGGCTGGGCGGCCGGGGCCTATCTGATCGCGGCGGCGCGCGAACGCGCGCTGGTCTACCGGCTGGCGCAGCGCGCGCTGATCGCGGTCGTTTTCGGCGTCGCCACCACCGGCGGCATCATGAGCAAGAGCGACGGCTTCGGCGGCGCCAACGAGGTCGCCGCGGGTCTGGCCGCGCTTGGTCTCGGCCTCATCTGCGCCTATTGCGGCGCGCGGATGGCCTTTCTCAACGCCGAGCAGATGTGA
>DASZQT010000256.1:0-10647 GCA_035549515.1 Pseudolabrys sp.
GGACAATGCCTGCGCACCTTCCTGCGCGGCCTCGGCTGGTTCGGCGTGAAGAAAGGCTGCGATGCCGGCGACTGCGGCGCCTGCACCGTGCTCGTCGACGGGGAGCCGTTTCATAGCTGCCTGCTGCCGGCGTTCCGCGCCGAAGGCCACGAAGTCACGACCATCGAGGGGCTGGCCGACGGCGCGCACCTCCACCCGATGCAGCGGGCATTCCTTGAGGCGCAGGGCTTCCAATGCGGCTTCTGCACCGCCGGCATGATCATGACCGCGGCCGCGCTCAACCAGGCGCAGCGGCAGGACCTCGGCCGCGCGCTCAAAGGCAGCCTGTGCCGCTGCACCGGCTATCGCGCCATCGACGACGCCATTGCCGGCCGCGGCGGCATCGAGCAGGCGGAAGCTGGCGACGCCGTCGGCCGCGCCTGCGCGGCGCCGGCCGGTCCGGATGTCGTCACCGGCAAGGCGCGCTTCACGCTCGACGTCGCGCCGGCCGGCCTCCTGCACATGAAATTGTTGCGCTCGCCGCATGCGCATGCGCGCATCCGCGCGATCGATGCGCGCGCCGCGCTCGCGGTGCCAGGCGTGCAGGCCGTGTTCACGCATGAAGACGCGCCCCCGACGACGTTCTCGACCGGACGCCATGAGGACCGGCTGATCGATCCCGACGATACGCGCGTGCTCGACGACACCGTGCGCTTCATCGGCCAGCGCGTCGCCGCCGTGGTCGCCGACAGCGAGGCGGCGGCCGAGGAAGGCTGCCGCCGCATCGTGGTCGATTACGAGATATTGCCGGCGGTGTTCGATCCCGACCAGGCGATGCGCGAGGGCGCGCCGGTGATCCATGCCAAGGGGCCGGAAGCGCGCATTTACGATGCCGCGCATAACATCGCGTGGAAGGTCACGGGCGGCATCGGCGATGTCGCGCAGGGCTTCGCGCAGGCCGACGCGATCTACGAGGAGACCTTCTTCGTGCCGCGCGTGCAACACGCGCATCTGGAAACGCTCGCCGCCATCGGCTGGGTCGACGAAGCCGGCGTGCTGACCGTGCGCGCCAGCACGCAGGTGCCGTATCTGACGCGGCGCGAGCTGGCGCGCGTGTTCGCGCTCGATCCGGCACGCGTGCGCGTGTTGTGCGAACGCGTCGGCGGCGGCTTCGGCGCGAAACAAGAAATGCTGGTCGAGGATGTGGTGGCGCTGGCCGCGCTGAAATTAAAGCGGCCGGTGAAGCTCGAATTCACGCGCGAGGAGCAGTTCACGGCGGCGACCACGCGGCATCCGATGCGCGTGACGGTCAGGCTCGGCGCGCGGCGCGACGGCACGCTCACCGCCATCGCCATGCACGTGACCTCCAACACCGGCGCTTACGGCAACCACGCCATGGCGGTGCTCGAACATGCCTGCGAGGAATCGGTCGCGGTCTATCGCTGCCCCAATAAGGCAATCGAGGGCGTTGCGGTCTATACCAACACGGTGCCGGCCGGCGCATTCCGCGGCTACGGGTTGCCACAGTCGAGCTTTGCGGTGGAATCGGCAATGGACGAGCTGGCCCACAAGCTCGGCATCGAGCCGCTCGAATTCCGCCGCCGCAATGTGGTGCGGCCAGGCGACGCCATGCTGTCGCTGCACGAGACGCCGACGGCCGATGTCAGCATGGGCAGCTACGGCCTCGATCAATGCCTCGATCTGGTCGAGGCCGCGCTCGCGCGCGGCGATGGTGACCCGCCGCCCGGACCGGACTGGCAAGTCGGCGAAGGCGTGGCGCTGTGCATGATCAACACAGTGCCGCCGGGCGGGCATTTTTCCGATGTCCGCATCGCGCGCGATCCCGACGGCAATTACACGCTCACCGTCGGCACCGCCGAGTTCGGCAACGGCACCGCGACCGTGCATCGGCAGGTGGCGGCGTCGATCCTCGGCACTTTGCCCGAACGCATTCGCCTCGTCGCTTCGGACACCGTCCACGGCGGCCACGATACCGGCGCCTTCGGCAGCACGGGCACGACGGTCGCCGTTGTCGCCACCGTGCGCGCCGCCGAGAAGCTGCGCGACCTGATGCGCGATAACGACTCGGCGCATGACGCCGGCACGTTGAGCGCGACCGGCTCGAGCGACGGCACGCCGCGCTCGGTCGCCTTCAACGTTCAGGGCTTCCGCGTCGCCGTCCACCCGGTCAGCGGCGCCATCCGCATCCTCAAAAGCGTGCAGGCGGCGGATGCCGGCCGCGTGCTCAATCCGCTGCAATGCCGCGGCCAGGTCGAGGGCGGCGTGGCGCAGGCGCTTGGCGCCGCGCTGTTCGAGGAAGTCATCATCGACGCGCAAGGCCGCGTCATCACCGCGAGCCTGCGCAATTACCACCTGCCCGCCTTCGGCGACGTGCCGCGCACCGAGGTGCTGTTCGCCGACACCTATGACGCGATCGGCCCGCTCGGCGCCAAGTCGATGAGCGAGAGCCCGTATAATCCGGTCGGCGCCGCGCTCGGCAACGCCATCCGCGATGCGATCGGCGTGCGCATGACGCGATTGCCGTTCAAGCCGGACCGCATCTTTGCGGCGATGGCGGACGGCAAGCGCGCGGCGGAGTAGCGCCTCGGCAGCGTGCGGCTACGTTCGCCCGCTCATCACCAGTTCCACCGCCCGCAGCAGCACGCGCGCGCCACGCACGATGTCGGCCTCGCTGGTGTCCTCGGACACATGATGGCTGCGGCCGCCGATCGACGGCACGAACAGCATGGCCGATGGCACATGCCGCGACAGCACCATGGCGTCATGGCCGGCGCCGCTTGGTAGCGACATGGTCGACGCGCCCAATTCCCCGGCCGCCTGTTCGATCAGAGCGGCAAGCGAGCCATCCATGGCGGCCGGCGCCGTATCCATCAGCGGCGCGATCTCGCTGGTGACGCGCGCGCGCGCCGCGCAGGCCCGCACGCAGTCCGACATCGCGTATACGACCTCCTTGAGCACCGCGGGCGAAGCGTCGCGAATCTGCACGATCAGTTCGGCCGCGGCCGGCACAACATTGGCGGCCCCGGGCTGGAAGGTCACCTTGCCGACATTCCACACCGTCTCCGGGCTGCCGTGGCGCGGGACGAAATCGGCAAACGCCGCGCCGAAGGCAAGCGCGGCGGCCCCGGCGTCGCGCCGCATCTCCATCGGCGTGGTGCCGGCATGATTGGCCTCGCCGTGGAACGTGATCCGGAATGTCTTGATGCCGACGATCGCGCTGACGACGCCGATCTGCCGGCCGACATGCTCGAGGCGCGGGCCCTGCTCGATATGCGCTTCGAGATAGGCGATGTGACGGGCGCGATCGAGCCGCGCCGGCGGGTTGGCCGCAAGGTTAAGGTCGGCCATGACGCCCGGCAGCGGCACGCCGGTGACAGCCCGCGCCTTCGCGACCTCCCCCGCCACATCCTCACCGCAAAACGCGCGCGATCCGAGCAGGCCGAGAAAAGTCCCCTCCTCGTCCTGAAACGAAATGGCGTCGACGCCGATCGTCGAAGCGCCGCTCTCCGCCACGCAGCGCGCGATTTCGAGCGCATAGATCACGCCCAGGCTTCCGTCGAGCCAACCACCGTAAGGCACCGTATCGCTGTGCGAGCCGATCAGGATCGCGCGGCTCGTGCGGTCCATGCGGCCATAGACATTGCCGACATCGTCGATGACGGCGCTCAGTCCGCCCGCCGCCATTTTCTCGCGCAGCCATGCGCGCGATGCCATGTCCTCAGTGCTGAAAGCGGGCCGGTTTACGCCGGTCTTGTACTGGCCGAAGCTCGCCAGTTCGCGCATGTCGCCGATCAGGCGTTCGGGATTGATCTGCATCGGGTCTCAAGACTCTAGCTGCCGCGATAGGTCGAGTAGCTCCAAGGCGTCGCCACCAGCGGCACGTGATAAGCGCCTTCGGCGTCGGCAATGGAGAACTCGATCGGCACGACATCGAGGAAACGCGGTTCGGTCATGGTGACGCCCAAGCTCGCGAAATAATCGCCCAATCCGAAGCGCAGGGCATAGCGCCCGATCGGCGCCGGCCGACCCACGATCAAGGGAGCTTGGCTGCGGCCATCCGCATTGGTCACCGTGCGGACCAGGAGGCGGCCCTCGCCGGACGCGGACAATTCATGCAGTTCGATGGCGACGCCTTGCGCCGGACGACCATGGTAAGTGTCGAGCACATGCGTCGACAGCCGCCCGTGCACGGGCAGACGGTCGGGCGCGCTGACATGCTGATCGAGCCGCAGCGCCGCGATGCGGATGACTTCCTCCAAGGCGGTGTCGAACTCGGTGACCACGTCGTTTTTCAAGCGCCGCTCGAACTGCGCGAAGATCGAATCCTTGCTGTGCCGGCGCACGCAGACGATGAAGGGAAAGCCGAACTTGTCATAGTAGGTGCCGTTGAGCCGATGAAACGTCTCGAATTCGCGCGCGTTGAGGCGGTCGAGCCCGGCCGAACTTTGCTCGCGCGTGGAGTCCACGGTGAGCGCGCCGGCGCGCGCCGCCTTTCCGGCGAGATCGGGATGCGCATCGAGCACGGCGCGCTTCTGCGCGTCGTCGGCGGTCAGCAGCGCGGCGCGCATGGCCTCGTGCAGGTCTTTCAGGCGCGCGAAGGGGCGGCGCGCCAGCGCGGCGGCCGCCACCCAGGGCGAGTGCTCGTAGATGCCGCCAAGCGCATCGACGAAGCTGGCGGGGTCGGCCGCGTTCAATTGTTCGAGGGAGACGGTTTCGCTCATGCCAGCACCGGCGCATGTTCGGCGAGCGCGCTGTGCTCGCGGTGCCAATGCTGCGCGATGGCGAGCCGCGTCGCAACCCACACCCGCTCGTGGCCGGCGATATAATCGAGGAAACGCTGCAAAGCCGCGGCGCGCCCCGGCCGTCCGGCCAGCCGGCAATGCAGGCCGATCGACATCATCTTGGGCACGGTCTCGCCTTCGGCGTAGAGCAGGTCGAAGGCGTCGCGCAGGTAGGCATAGAACTCATCGCCCGAACCGAAGCCCTGCGGGTTGATGAAGCGCATATCGTTGGCATCGAGTGTGTAGGGGATGATGAGATGCGGCCCCTTCGGGCCGCGCACCCAATAGGGCAGATCGTCGGCATAGGAGTCGGAGGAATAGAGGAAGCCGCCGTCGTCGAGCACCGCCCGCAGCGTGTTGACCGAGCTGCGGCCGGTATACCAGCCGAGCGGGCGGCTGCCTGTGACCTCGCTATGGATGCGGATCGCCTCCGCCATGTGCACGCGTTCCTCGACCTCGCCCACGTCCTTGTAGTCGATCCATTTCAGCCCATGGCTGGCGATCTCCCAGCCGGCCTCCTGCATGGCGGCGACCGCCTGCGGGTGACGCGCCAGCGCGGTGGCGACGCCGAACACGGTCGCCGGCAGCTTGCGCGCCGTGAACATGCGCCACAACCGCCAGAAGCCGGCGCGCGAGCCATATTCATACATCGACTCGACATTCATATGGCGCTGCCCGGGCCAGGGCTGCGCGCCGAGCACATCGGACAGGAAGGCTTCCGACTCGCGGTCGCCGTGCAGGATCGAGCGCTCGCCACCCTCCTCGTAATTGACCACGAACTGCACGGCCACGCGCGCGCCGCCTGGCCAGCGCGGGTCGGGCGGATTACGGCCATAGCCGATCAGGTCGCGGGGATAATTGGGAGGAGAAATAGACATTGGTCGGCGGATATGGGCCTGGGGTTCGAACCGAGAGATGAGCATGCGCCATCGCCGGAAAAGCCTCAACTGCATCCCGGTCGATTCCGTACCGTCATACGCTCGCGGCGCTTCCGCCGTTCACGTCGGCCCCATAGTGTGGCATGAAGATTGCTCCACATCTTGGGTTCGACAAGGCGCAAGACTATGACCAGCAGTGCATCCGACCGGCTCCGCATCATCGCGGGACCCTATACGTTCGAGGCCCGTTTCGAGACGGCGGCGGCGCCAAAAACCTGCGCGGTTTTTCGCCGGCTGCTGCCCTACGAAAACAAGGTCATCCATGTGCGCTGGAGCGGCGAGGCGGTCTGGATTCCGCTCGGCGAGCACGACTTCGGGCTCACTTACGAGAACCACACCAGCTTCCCGGCGCCGGGGCAGATGATCGTCTATCCCGGCGGTATCAGCGAGACCGAGATCCTGCTCGCCTATGGCGGCGTGCGCTTTGCGAGCAAAGTGGGCCAGCTCGCCGGCAATCACTTCATCACCATCACCTCCGACCTCGATAAGCTGGCCGAGCTTGGACGCTCCACCCTGTGGGACGGCGCCAAGAACGTGCGCATCGAGGCCGCCTAAGCGCGCATCGCCATGCCCGCTGAAAACAGTCCGCTACCTTAGAAAGGCGTTACCCGTGGATGTGGTCATCACCGAATGGCTGAGCGCGCTGGTGCGCTGGCTGCATGTCATCGCCGCCATGGGCTGGATCGGCAGCTCGTTTTACTTCATCCACCTCGACCTCAGCCTGAAGGCGCGCGAAGGCCAGCCGCCCGGTGTCAAAGGCGAAGCCTGGCAGGTGCATGGCGGCGGCTTCTACCAGATGATCAAGTTCCTGGTGGCGCCGGCGCGCATGCCGGACGAACTGACCTGGTTCAAATGGGAAGCCTATACCACCTGGCTGTCCGGCTTCTCGCTGCTGGTGCTGGTCTATTACTTCAACGCCGACCTCTTCCTGGTCGACAAATCGGTGCTCGACCTCACCGCCACGCAAGGCGCGGCCATCGCCTTTGTCAGCCTGGTGGTGGCCTGGCTTGCCTATGAGGCGCTCTGCCGCTCGCCGCTCGGCAAGCATGAGGAAGCGCTCGCGCTGATCGGCTATGTCTTCCTGGTCGCGCTCACCTACGGCTTCACCCATGTGTTCAGCGGGCGCGGCGCCTTCACCCAGATCGGCGCGCTGATCGGCACCATCATGGTGGCGAACGTGTTCGTCATCATTATCCCGTACCAGAAGAAGACCATCGCCGCCCTGATCGCCGGCACGCCGCCCGATCCGGCATGGGGCGCCGCCGGCAAGCAGCGCTCGGTGCACAACAATTACCTGACGCTGCCGGTCATCTTCCTGATGCTGAGCAATCACTATCCGCTGTTTTTCGCGACGCGCTTCAACTGGCTGATCGTCGCCATCGTGCTCGCCATCGGTCCGGTGATTCGCCACTTCTTCAATTCGCGGCACGCCGGCAAAGGCAGCCCGTGGTGGACCTGGGGTGTCGCGGCGGCCGGCGCGGTCGCCATCGCCTGGCTGTCGGGGGCGGGCCCCTCGGGCGCCAAGACCGGCGCATTGCCCGCGACGCCGAAATTCGCCGCCGTGCAGGACATCGTGATCTCCCGCTGCAGCATGTGCCACGCCAGCGAGCCGGTCTGGGCCGGCTTCATCACCGCGCCGAAGGGCGTGCGGCTCGACGATCCGGCCGAGATCAAGCGGCACGCCGCGCTCATCGACATCTACGCGGTGCGGTCGCATGCCATGCCGCCCGGCAATGTCACCGAGATTTCGAACGAGGACCGGCAGGTGCTGGCGGCCTGGATCGCCGCCGGCGCGCCGGCTGAGTAGAACCACGCCAGCCCACAAATCTGCATAATTAATAGGCGATTTTTGCAAATTGTATGCAATTCGAACTCGCCGGCGCTGGACCCGAAAACGGCCGCCAGGGGCGTTTTTCCCGCCAATTCATGCCCTTAGCAGAAAAAGTCGAAGCCCTCGCCGGCTGGCATGAGGTTTGCGGATAGTTCTCCGGACAACGCGTCAATTCGGGGAGCTTTTCAATGGCATCGCGTCGTATCCCTCGCCGGGAATTCTTGAAATCCGTTTCGGCCGTCGCCGCCGGCGCCGCGCTCAGCACGCCCGCCGTCTGGTCGGCGCAGGCGCAGTCGCGCAAGGAGACCTTGCTGCTGGTCACCGAGAACGGCCCCAACAATCTCGACATTCACGGCGTCGGCACCAATCGGCCGGGCTATGAAGCCTCGTGGAATTGCTACGACCGCCTGATCCGCAACGGCAAGAAGACGCTTGCCGACGGCTCGATCTCCTACGACCGCGACAAATACGAGATGGAGCTCGCCGAGGACATGAGCATCGGTGACATGTCGGTCACCTTCAAACTCAAGAAGAACGCCAAATTCCAGGACGGCACGCCGGTCACCGCGCAGGACGTGAAGTGGTCGTTCGACCGCGCCGTCTCGGTCGGCGGCTTCCCGACCGTGCAAATGAAAGCCGGCACGCTCATCGACAAGAAGCAGTTCGTCGCCGTCGACGACCACACCTTCCGTGTCGACCTGGTCAAGAAGGACCGCCTCACGATTCCCGATCTCGCCGTGATCGTGCCCGGCATCTACAACGCCGCCCTGCTCAAGAAGCACGCCACCGAGAAAGACCCCTGGGCGCTCGACTACACCAAGAGCAACACGGCCGGCTCAGGCGCCTACAAGGTGACGAGCTGGAAGCCCGGCGTCGAAACCGTCTATGAGCGCAACGATGCCTGGGTCGGCGGCAAGTTGCCCGAACTCAAGAAGGTGATCTGGCGCACCATCCCCTCCTCCGGCAACCGGCGCGCGCTGATGGAGCGCGGCGACGCCGACATTTCCTTCGACCTGCCGGCGAAGGATTTCTCCGAGATGAAGAAGGAGGGCAAGCTCAAGCTGATCTCCAACCCGATCGGCAACGGCATGTATAGCCTCGAGCTGAACGTCGCGCATCCTCCGTTCAATAACGAGAAGGTGCGGCAGGCGGTCGCCTACGCCATTCCGTATCAGAAGATCATCGATGCCGCGATGTTCGGCATCGCGCGGCCGCTGTTCGGCGGCAAGTCGAACAACGTCACCACCATCGAATGGCCGCAGCCGTCCGGCTATTCGAGCGACATTGCCAAGGCCAAGCAGCTCATGCAGGAGTCGGGCGCCGGCCCGATCGAAACGACGATCTCGTTCGACCTCGGCGATGCCGTGAACTCCGAGCCGATCGCGGTGCTGATCCAGGAAAGCCTCGCGCAGATCGGCATCAAGACCACCATCAACAAGGTGCCCGGCTCGAACTGGCGCAGCGAGATGGCCAAGAAGTCGATGCCGATGATGGTCAACTTCTTCTCAGGCTGGCTCGACTATCCCGAATATTTCTTCTTCTGGTGCTACTCGGGCCAGAACGCGATCTTCAACACGCCGAGCTATGTCAACAAGGACATGGACGCTTTCATCGACGGTGCGCGCGCCGCCGCTGCCATCGGCGACAAGGATAAATACGCCAAGGACGTCGAGGGCTTCATCTCGAAGGCCTGGAACGAGGTGCCGCGTGTGCCGATGTTCCAGCCTTACCTCAACGTCGCCATGCAGAAGAACATCTCCGGCTACTCGTACTGGTTCCACCGGCAGGTGGATTACCGCACGATCGTGAAGGGGTAACCGCCGACAGCGTCGTCCCCGCGAAGGCGAAACGCCATGCACACGTCTACAAATGCGGCCTCGGCCGGTGCCGCGAACTCCCTCCCTCCCCCCGCGAAGCGGTGGGGTGGGTGGCGCGTCGCCTTAGCGCAGCGCGGGCGACGCGTCGGGTGGGGGGATCGATATCGTTTCCCGCTTTCGATAGCGCCCCCCCACCCCCGACCCCTCCCCACCGCTCGCTTCGCTCGCGGGGGGCGGGGAGCAAATGCGCGATCCGCGTTATCGACGTCGGTGAATACTGGATGCCCGCCTTCGCGGGCATGACACCGAGGAGGACTTGCAAAGATGCTCGCGACCCTCGGCAAGCGACTGGTCACCGTGATCCCGACGCTGATCGGCGTCGTGATCGTGACCTTCCTGTTGACCCGCGTGTTGCCCGGCGATCCGGCGGTCTATTTCGCCGGACCGGCGGCAACGCCCGACTCGATCGCCGAGGTGCGCAAGAGCCTCGGCCTCGACCGCCCGCTGCCCGAGCAATTCCTGCGCTATGTCGGCGATCTCGCGCACGGCAATCTCGGTAATTCGCTCTCGACCGGTCAGCCGGTGGTCAAGGAACTGCGCAGCCGCCTGCCCGCCTCGGCCGAATTGACGCTGTGCGGCCTCGTGCTCTCGCTATTGATCGCGGTGCCGCTCGGTGTGCTGGCGGCGGTCCGGCAAGGATCGTGGATCGATCACACCTGCCGCATCGTCGCCACCGCCGGCGTCTCGCTGCCGGTGTTCTTCACCGGCCTGCTCCTCGTCTACATCTTCTATTTCGTGCTCGGCTGGGCGCCCTCGCCCATCGGCCGGCTCGATGCCTTCGCCAATGCGCCGGCGACCGTTACAGGCTTCTACCTGATCGACAGCCTGCTCGCGCGCGACTTCGAGACCTTCCGCGCCGCGCTGTCGCAGCTCATTCTGCCGGCGGTGACGCTCGCGGTGTTCTCGCTGGCGCCGATCGCGCGCATGACGCGCGCCTCCATGCTCGCGGTCATGTCGTCCGACTTCGTGCGCACCGCGCGCGCGAGCGGCCTCAAGGGCCGCACAGTCATCATCACTTATGCGTTCCGCAACGCCATGCTGCCGGTCATCACGACGCTCGGCATGGTGTTCTCGTTCCTGCTCGGCGCCAATGTGCTGGTGGAGAAGGTGTTCGCCTGGCCGGGCATCGGCTCCTATGCGGTCGAGGCGCTGATCGCCTCCGACTTCGCGCCGGTGCAGGGCTTCGTGCTGGCGATGGCGATCCTTTATGTCGTGCTCAA
>DASZQT010000257.1:0-2026 GCA_035549515.1 Pseudolabrys sp.
CCGCAGATCGGCGGCATGTTCCGCGGCGACTTCCGGCGCAAGGCGACGCTCGCGGAATACGGCTTCCGCCTGCCCTCCTGCATGGACAATCGCCCGCTGCGCTTCGAGGAATGGGACGCCATGCGCCCGCAGACCGTCGCCGTCAGCGCGACGCCGAGCGGCTGGGAACTGAACGAATCGGGCGGCGTGTTCGTCGAGCAGGTGATCCGCCCGACCGGGCTGATCGATCCCCCGGTCGAGGTGCGCTCGGCGCGCCTGCAAGTGGACGATCTGGTCGGCGAAGTGCGGCAGGTGGCGCAGAAGGGCTATCGCTCGCTCGTCACCGTGCTGACCAAGCGCATGGCGGAGGACCTCACCGAATATCTGCACGAGCAGGGCATTCGCGTGCGCTACATGCACTCGGACATCGACACGCTCGAACGCATCGAGATCATCCGCGACCTGCGCCTGGGCGCGTTCGACGCGCTGGTCGACATCAACCTGTTGCGCGAGGGCCTCGACATTCCGGAATGCGCGCTGGTCGCCATTCTCGATGCCGACAAGGAAGGCTTTTTGCGCAGCGAGACGTCGCTCATCCAGACCATCGGCCGCGCCGCGCGCAATGTCGACGGCAAGGTGATCCTCTATGCCGACCAGATGACCGGCTCGATGCAGCGCGCCATCGAGGAGACCAATCGGCGGCGCGAGAAGCAGGTCGAGTATAACGTAGCGAACGGCATCACGCCGGAGAGCGTGCGCAAGGGCATCGCCGATATTCTCGACTCGGTCTATGAGCGCGACCATGTGCTGATCGCGACCGGCGAGGGCAAGGCCGGCGAATTCGCCGAGGCCGCCACCATCGGCCACAATCTCGAAGCGGTCGTCGCCGACCTCGAAACCAAGATGCGCGAAGCCGCCGCCGATCTCGACTTCGAAACCGCCGCGCGCCTGCGCGACGAAATCAAGCGCCTGCGCCAGACCGAGATGGCGGTGCTCGACAATCCCACGGCGCGCGCTCCTTCTTCACCCTCCCCGCGCTCCGCTTCACCCTCCCCCTTGCGGGGAGGGTCGGCCGCCAAAGGCGGCCGGGGTGGGGGTCGCAGCATCGAAGGCCCCCACAAACCCCATCTCGACGAAATGGGCATCGCTACTTGGCACGAGTTCAAACCCGCGCGCGATGGCGCGTCGCGCCCCAAGAAGCCGAGCCTCGACGACATGGGCCCGGGCGTCGAAAGCGTGCCGGCACGGCGCGGTCCCTCGCTGGAGGGCGGGCGCTCGACCATGGGCAAACCGGGCATGCACGGCGGCTTCCGCGCCAACAAGCGCAAACGCTGATGTCCGACATCGGCATTCTGAACGATCCGCTCAGCATTGCCTTGATCGCTTTGCTGCTCGGCAGTCCCGGCTTGGTGCTCGGCGCCCTCATCGGCGCGCTGACCTGGCGACGGCATCGCATCGCCGCCGCGCTCATCGGCGCGGTCGCGGGCTTTGCGCTGTGGCTGGCCGGATGGGTGGTGCTGAACGGGCCGATTTGAAGCGCCGCTCACTTGCGCGCCGTGGTCGAAAAATAGCTGGGGGAATCGCCCCGCTCCCCGGCAAAGACCGGCTCAATAATATACCGCTTCTACGCACATTGTCCCACCAGGAGCACACCTTATGAAATCGCTGATCCTCGCCGGCGCGCTCGCCGCGCTGCTGCCGGCTGCCGCGTCCGCGCAGGACATGACCTGCGCCGATTATCTGAAAGCCGACAAGCAGATGTCCGCGCAGATGGGCGGCGCGGCCGCCATGAAGACCGGCGACGCCGCGATGGACGCGCAGGCCGCCGCGCTCGACAAGAAGATGAAGGACTATTGCACCAAGAACCCCGCCGCCAGCGTGTCCAAGGCGATGGAAGAGGCGATGAAGTAAGGCGCTGCGCGGCACGCCAAGCCCGACGGCCGCGCGTGCCGCGCTATTTGTCCTTTGCGTTCTGCGAATTGCCGTTCTTGACGTCGCCGCTGTCGCCCGCGGGTTCGAGCGGCTGGGCGCCCGATTGCGGCTCCGG